>DATDBI010000001.1:0-21385 GCA_036524915.1 Lysobacter sp.
GTCGAGGGTGAACGTCTCGTTTTCCATGTCGACCGACACGGAAATGGCGTTCGCGTCCTCGTCGCCGTAAATCTCGTAATAGCCGGGAGAGCCTTCTGAGACGCTGACGCTGAACAACCGGCGACCTTCCATGGTCTCGACGTTCATCCCTGACCTCTTATTTTGTTGTACGAACGTCGCCCCCCAGCCCTAGGGGGCGAACGCGTCGGCAGTCTACAACTGCGAAAGCGCGTTGCAACCAAATTTCGAGAACCTGGTGCCCTTTTTATTCGACGGCGAACCGGATTGGTTCGCGCGATGGGCGCGCTCGGATTCGAACCGAGAACCAAGGGATTATGAGTCCCCTGCTCTAACCGTTGAGCTATAGGCCCGTGGGCTGCGCATCTTAGCAGCCCACGTATTCTGGCAGCCTGGCTTTGCGCCGTCAGCGGGCCGCCGACATCGAGTACGGCCGCTGTGCCGCTCCCGTCGCCCAGGCCTTGTCCGGCTGCGCCTGCATCGTGAAGTGCAGCTCGCCGCCGGCCATGATCTCCTCATGGCGAAGGAACGCCCGCTCGAGCGGCTTGCCGTTGAGCATCGCCCGACCAATGTACGGGTGCGCGGCATCAAGCCCTTCAGCCACCACCGTGAAGCGCTTGCCGTTGGCCAGGTTGAGGCTGGCGCGCGGCAGGAACGGGCGGCCGATGATGTACTCGTTGCTGGCCGGGGCGACCGGGTAGAAACCCAGCGCGGTGAACACGTACCAGGCCGACATCTGGCCGAGGTCGTCATTGCCGGCCAGCCCGTCCGGGCGCGGCGCGTACTGGGTGGCCATGATCTGGCCCAGGCGTTCCTGCGTGCGCCACGGCTGGCCGGCATACGCGTACAGATAGGCGACGTGGTGGCTGGGCTCATTGCCGTGCGCGTACCAGCCGATCAGGCCGGTGATGTCTTCCATGTGCTCGAAGATCTTCGGGTCGACCTTGGCGTTGAACACTTCGTCCAGTCGCGCGACCAGCCTGTCCTCGCCGCCGTGCGCCGCGGCCAGGCCGGCAACGTCCTGCGGCACGTACCACGAGTACTGCCAGGCATTGCCTTCGGTGTAATCGCTGCCGTAGCCGCTGGCGGTGGCATCGAACGGCTCACGGAAACTGCCGTCGCGCTTGCGCGCACGCATGAAGCCGGTCTTGTCGTCGAACGCGTGGCGCCAGTTCGCGGCGCGCTTGCCAAACTGCGCGGCGACGTCCTGGTTGCCCATCGACTCGGCCACGCGCGCGATGGTCCAGTCGTCGAAGGCGTACTCGAGCGTCTTCGAGGCGGCCTCGCCTTCCTCGTCGATCGGCACGTAACCCAGCTCCATGTACTGGGCGATGCCGTCGTACGGGCCGTAGCTGGCGCTGTCGACCATGGCCTTGAGTGCCTTGGTCGTGTCATAGCCGCGGATGCCCTTCATGTAGGCGTCGGCGATGACAGGCACGGCGTGGTAGCCGATCATGCACCACGTCTCCTGGCCGTGGAACGCCCACACGGGCAGCACGCCATACGGGCTGTGGTCGTGCGAGGCGAGCAGCGAGTTGATGAAGTCGTTGTTGCGCTGCTCGGGCTGCACCAGCGTCAGCAGCGGATGCAGGGCGCGGTAGGTGTCCCACAGCGAGAACGTGGAGTAGTGGGTGAAGCCCGTCGCCTGGTGCACGGCGTTGTCCGGACCTCGGTAGCGGCCGTCGCTGTCCATGAACAGACTGGGGCCCATCAGCGTGTGGTACAGCGCGGTGTAGAAGCTGCGACGTTGCGGTTCGGGAGCGTCGATGTCGACCGCGCCCAGTGCCTGCATCCACTGCGCCTTGGCCGCGCTGCGCACGCCGTCGAAGTCGAAGCCCGGCACTTCGGCGTCGAGGTTGGCGATGGCGCTGTCCTCGCTCACCGGCGAGATCGCGACCTTCACCACCATCGACTTGCCCGCGGCACCGTCGAAGTCGAACGCGCCGACCAGCTGCCGGCCTTCGATCTGCGCACGCTGGCGCGGGTCCTTCTCGCCCGGCGGCGGGAAACCCTTGTAGACGACGTCCTGCTCGGTGTCGTGGAACTGGTGGCCGCTGACCGGTTGCGAGAAGCGCATGGCGAAGTACAGCTGCCGACCCGGCGCCCAGCCGCGGGTTTCGCGGAAACCGGTGACGGTGCCGTCGCTGCGCAGGCGCAGTCGCGACCACTGAATCTTGCCGGGGTAGTCGTACATGCTGGTGCGCAGGTCGACCAGCACGTGTGCCGGCTTGCCCTTGGGGAACTGGTAGCGGTGCACGCCAACGCGCGGGCTGGCAGTGAGTTCGGCGCGGATCGCGTAATCCTTCAGCGTTACCGCGTAGTAGCCGGGCTGGGCGACTTCGTTGTCATGGCTGAAGCGCGACATGTAGCCGCTGCCGGGCTTGCCGGCTTCACCGCGTTCGAGCTTCACCTCGCCTGCGATCGGCATCACCAGCACGTCGCCGAGGTCGGAGTGGCCGGTGCCGGAGAAGTGCGTATGCGAGAAGCCGGTGATCGTGCTGTCGTCGTAGCGGTAGCCGGCGGCCCAACCGTAGCCTTCCTTGCGCGACTTGATCTGGGTGTCCGGGCTGAGCTGGACCATGCCGAACGGGACCACCGCACCGGGGAAGGTATGGCCTTCGCCACCGGTGCCGATGAAGGGGTCGACCGAGGCCCAGGCGCGGGCAGCCGCGGCATCCGCCTTCGTCGCGGGGCCAGCGAAGGCCATTCCGGCCATGGCCCAGGCGCTCAATGACGCCAGCACGATCAGGGCTCCCAGGCGTCGCGGCGCCTTGGGCGGAGTGGCCGGAGGGGCCGGATGGGCAATTCGGGGCATGGTCACTCCGTGGCGGGACCGGACGGAAATTTGGATCGTTCTAAACCGCGGCAACCTAGCACGCGCGCCCGGCCAGTTCATGCTGCGGTGCAGAATGCGCTGGAAGGCGGCTCGGCGCAGGATTGACCCAATTTAGAACGATCCAAATGCTACCTATGCCGTCGCCAGCGCCTCCCGGATTTCCGCGATGACCCCAGCCGCGCGCACCCGCGCCCGGGTGACCCTGGCCGACATCGCCAGCGCCTGCGACCTGTCCCGGGCGACCATTTCGCTGGTCCTGCGCGGCAGCCCGCTGGTCAACGCCGAGACGCGGGCGCGGGTGGAAGCCGAGCTCAAGCGCCAGCGCTACGTCTATCACCGCGGCGCCGCCAACCTGCGCCGCAACGTGTCCTCGACCGTGGCGCTGGTCATCAACGACCTGTCCAATCCGTTCTTCGCCGAGTTCGCCGCGGGTGTCGACGAGGCCTTGGCCGCGGCCGGCTACGTGACCCTGCTCGGCAGCACCGGCGAATCGGCCGAGCGCCAGCAGGCGGTCCTCGCTTCCCTGCTCGAGCACGATCCGGCCGGCCTGATCCTCTCGCCCGCCGAGGGCAGCGACGGTGAACGCCTGCGCGGGTTGCTCGGCGTGCAGATGCCAACGCTGATATTCAATCGCGAACTCGGCGCCGACTGGGACTTCCTCTCGCTCGACAACGTCCGCGGTGCGCGCATGGCCACCGAGCACCTGCTCTCGCTCGGGCATCGCCGCATCGCGTTCTTTGGCGGCCACCAGGATTCGAGCTCGTGCCACCAGCGTCGCCAGGGCTACCGCGAGGCGTTGCTCGCGGCCGGCGTCACGCCCGAGCCGCAATGGCTGGTGGAATGCGCACCGACCCGGCTGGAAGCGGCGCGGCAGACCGGCGCGCTGTTCGTGCGCGACCCCGCGCCGACCGCGGCGGTCTGCTACAACGACGCGGTTGCGCTCGGCCTGATGGCCGGCCTCGCCACGCGCGGCCGCCGGGCCGGGCAGGACTTCGCCGTCACCGGCTTCGACGACATTCCCGAAGCAGCCGTGAGCGCGCCGCCCCTCACCACCATCTCCGTCGACCCGCGCGCACGCGGTCGCCAGGCCGCGGACCTCATCCTGCAGCGGTTGCGCGAGCCCTCCGCTGCGTCCGCCACCACCATCGCGCCCGTGCAGTTGCAGGTCCGCGCCAGCTGCACCACAACCCCAGGCGAACACCTCGCATGAAGCGACCAGACACGGCGCCGGGCACCTCGTCGCCCGCCACCGCCATCGCGGTACTGACCACGATCTTCTTCACATGGGGCGCGTTGACGAGCCTCAATGACGTGCTGATCCCGCATCTGAAGGCCGTGTTCGAGATGAACTACGCGCAGACGATGCTGATCCAGTTCACCTTCTTCAGCACCTATCTCGTGATGTCGCTGCCGGCAGGCAAAGTGGTCGCGCGGTTCGGCTACAAGCGCAGCATCGTGATCGGGCTGGTGGTGGCCGGCATCGGTGCGCTGGCGTTCTTCCCGGCGGCGAAGCTGCCTTCGTATCCGCTGTTCCTGTTCGCGCTGTACGTGCTTGCCAGCGGCATCACCCTGCTACAGGTGTCGGCCAATCCGTACATCGCGCTGATCGGCAATGCGCAGAGCGCGTCGAGCCGCCTCACGCTGGCGCAGGCACTGAACTCCTTCGGCCACGCCATCGCACCGGCGTTGATTGGTCCGCTGATCCTGTCGGTCGCGGTCATCGGTGGCACGGAGCTGGCGCAGATGCCGTTGGCCGAGCAGGCCGCGTATCGCATTGCCCAGGCCGAGTCGGTGCAGCTGCCGTACCTCGCCCTGGCAGTGGGCCTGTTCGCACTGGCCGCGTTCGTACTCCTGTTCCGCCTGCCGGCGCTGACCGAGGCGACCGAAGGCGCCGACCAGCGCCACCACACGTTCGCCGAGGCGCTGCGTCACCGCCACCTGCGCCTGGGGATCGTGGCGATCTTCGTCTACGTCGGCGCCGAGGTGGCGATCGGCAGCTTCCTGATCAACTACATCGCCGGGCCCGACATCGGTGCGATGGCGGAATCCGCAGCGGCGAAGTACGTCTCCTACTACTGGGGCGCGGCGATGGTCGGCCGCTTCATCGGCGCGCTGCTGCTGCGCAAGGTCGAGCCGCGGATCCTGCTCGGGCTGTTCGCGATCGCCGCGATCGCGCTGCTGTCGACCACGATGCTCAACCAGGGCCCGATCGCGATGTGGAGCGTCATCGCCATCGGCTTGTTCAACTCGATCATGTTCCCGACCATCTTCACCCTCGGCATCGATGGCCTGGGTCCGCTGACCAGCAAGGCATCTAGCCTGCTGGTGATGGCGATCGTCGGCGGCGCGGTGGTGCCGCTGCTGCAGGGCATCCTCGCCGACGGCATCGGCATCCAGCATGCATTCGTGCTGCCGCTGCTGTGCTACTTCTACGTGGCCTGGTACGGGTTCCACGGTGCGCGTCGCGCCGAGGCACCCCTTGTGCTGACGCCCGCGGTGTCGCCGCCATGAGCACTTCGCAGGGACGTACCGCCATTGCCTGCTTCGGCGAGGCGCTGATCGATTTCCTCGCACTGCCAGCCCAGGCCGGTCAGCCGCGATTGTTTGCCGAGTACGCCGGCGGTGCGCCGGCCAATGTCGCCGCCGCGGTCGCACGGCTCGGTGGCAACGCCCGATTCGTCGGCATGCTTGGCGTCGATATGTTCGGCGAGTTCCTGATGTCGCAGCTGCGCGAGATGGGCGTGGATACGCGCTTCTGCGTGCATACCTCGGCAGCGCGCACCGCGCTGGCGTTCGTATCGCTGGACGCGGACGGAGAGCGCAGCTTCAGTTTCTACCGGCCACCCGCGGCCGACCTGCTGTTCCGCGAGGACCACTTCGAAGCCGCCTGCTTCGCCGACGCCGCGGTACTGCACGTGTGCTCCAACAGCCTGACCGAGGCCGACATCGCCGCGACCACGCTGGCCGGCATGCGCATGGCGCGGGCGGCGGGCGCAATGGTCAGCATGGATCTCAACCTGCGTCCGTCGCTGTGGCCCGAGGGCGTCGATCCGGCACCGCGATTGTGGGATGCGCTGGCCGAAGCCGACCTGGTCAAGCTGTGCCGCAGCGAAGCCGACTTCCTGATCCGCCGTTCCGGCGACGAGAAGGCGATGCTGCGCCGGCTCTGGCAGGGACACGCCAGATGCGTGCTGGTCACCGATGGCGGCAAGCCGGTGCGCTGGTACACGCGCAGCGCGGACGGCGTGGCGCCGACGTTTGCCGTCGCCGTCACCGATACGACGGCTGCGGGCGACGCCTTTGTCGGCGGCCTGCTGCACCGGCTGGTCGAACGCGGCGCAGGCGCTGATCTGCTGGTGGAACTGCTCGACGACCCAGTCGCACTGGCCGATGCACTCCGACATGCCGCCGCGGCCGGCGCGCTGGCGACCACGCGCAACGGCGCGTTCGCCGCCATGCCCAGCCGCACCGACCTCGACCACCTCCTGCGACCGGATACCGCGACCACCCCATGAGCCGCCTCCCCCCTGACGCACCCGACTTCCGAAGCCAGTCTTTCCTGCGCGCGCACATCGCCGCGACGATGGCCTTCTACCACCCGCGCGCGATCGATCCAGACGGTGGCTTCTTCCACTATTTCCGCGACGACGGCAGCGTCTACGACGCCGCGCACCGGCACCTGGTAAGCAGCACGCGCTTCGTCTTCAATTACGCGATGGCGGCGCGCGAGTTCGGCAGCGATGCTCGACTCAAGGGCGAGTACCTCGATGCCGCGCGGCACGGCCTGCGCTACCTGCGCGACGTCCACCGCAACCCGCGCAGCGGCGGCTACGCCTGGACCATCCGCGACGGCGTCGCCGAAGACCGCACCAACCACTGCTATGGCGTCGCCTTTGTCCTGCTCGCTTACTCCAGCGCGCTCAAGGCCGGCATCACCGAAGTCACACCGTGGATGGACGAAACCTGGGAGCTGCTCGAGTCGCGCTTCTGGGAGCCGGCGCATGGCCTGTATCGCGACGAGGCCGATGCCGACTGGAACTTCTCCGGCTACCGCGGCCAGAACGCCAACATGCACATGTGCGAGGCGATGCTCGCCGCGTTCGAGGCCAGTGGCCAGTCGCGTTATCTGGAGCGGGCGCTGATGCTCGCCGACAACATGACACGCCGCCAGGCAGCCCACGCCGGCGGCCTGGTCTGGGAGCACTACGACCGCGACTGGAACATCGACTGGAACTACCACCGCGACGATCCCAAGCACCTGTTCCGACCGTGGGGTTTCCAGCCCGGCCACCAGACCGAATGGAGCAAGCTGCTGCTGATCCTCGACGGCCACCTGCGCGAGCGCGGTGTGGTCGCCGGCTGGCTGCGCGAGCGCGCGGCGCATCTGTTCGACACCTCAGTCGCGCATGCGTGGGACGAGCGACACGGCGGCCTGTTCTATGGGTTCGCGCCCGACGCCGGTTATCCGGTGTGCGACACCGACAAGTACTTCTGGGTGCAGGCCGAGTCGATCGCCGCGGCGGCGCGACTGGCCCAGACCACTGGCGATGATCGCTACTGGGACTGGTACCAGCGGTTGTGGGACTACTCGTGGCGATTCTTCATCGATCACGAGCGTGGCGCCTGGTACCGCATCCTCGATCGCGACAACCGCAAGTACAGCGACGAGAAGAGCCCCGCCGGAAAGACCGACTACCACACCATGGGTGCGTGCCATGACGTGCTGCAGCTGCTGCGCGGCCACGCCCCGGAGACCAGTGCATGACTTTTATTCGTCCCCTTCTGCTCAGCCTGCTTCTGTTCCCCACGGTCGGCGTCGCGGCCCCTCCCTCCCCGAAGAAGCCCGCGACGCCGCCCGTTCTTTCGCAGGAGCAGACCGCGCAGAGTGCCGAGCGCGTCAAGGCCGAGTTCCTGCACGCCTGGCGCGGTTACCGCGCGCACGCCTGGGGCCATGACGGGCTCAAGCCACTGAGCAACGCGCCCCACGACTGGTATGGCCAGTCGCTGCTGATGACGCCTGTGGATGCGCTCGACACCATGATCCTCATGGGCCTGGACGATGAAGCCCGCGATGCGCGCGAGCTGATCGCCACGCAGCTGTCGTTCGACCGCGACGTCGACGTCAAGCACTTCGAGATCGTGATCCGCCTGCTGGGTGGCCTGCTGTCGAGCTACCAGCTCAGCGGCGACGAGCGCCTGCTCAAGCTGGCCGAGGACCTGGGCAAGCGCCTGCTGCCGGCGTTCGATTCGCCAACCGGCCTGCCTTACGTGTACGTCAACCTGCGCACCGGCAAGGCCCACGGCAATGACAGCAACCCGGCCGAGTCCGGCACGCTGCTGCTCGAGTACGGCACGCTGAGCAAGCTCACCGGCAACCCGGTGTTCTACGACAAGGCCAAGCGCGCCCTGGTCGCCACCTACGAGCGCCGCTCGAAGATCGGCCTGGTCGGTGAGCGCTTCGACGTCGAGTCCGGCAAGTGGACGCAGACGCGCAGCCACGTCGGAGCGCGCATCGACTCGTACTACGAGTACCTGTGGAAGTGCTGGAAGCTGTTCGGCGACCGCGATTGCCTGGCGATGTGGAAGACCAGCATCGCCGCCGCCAACCGCTACTACCCGGAAGAGGTGAACGGCGCGCTGTGGGTCGGGCATGTCGACATGAACACCGGCAAGCGCCTGGGCAGCCTCTACGGTGCACTCGATGCGTTCTATCCGGGGCTGCTCGCGTATTCGGGTGACGTCGATCGTGCGCGCAGGCTGCAGGCGTCGTCGTTCGCGATGTGGCGCGTGCACGGCATCGAGCCGGAACAGTACGACTACCGCAAGGGTGAAGTGACGCACGCAGGGTATCCGCTGCGCCCGGAGATCATCGAGTCGGCGTGGTACCTGCACCGCCTGACCGGCGACAAGCAGTACCAGGCCATGGGCCAGGAGATGTTCGAGGACTTCGTGCGCTACACCCGCACCGACTCGGGCTTCGCGACGCTCAAGAGCGTAGTGACGAAGGAGAAGGAGGACGACATGGAGAGCTTCGTCCTCGCCGAGACCTTCAAATACTTCTATCTGCTGTTCGCGCCGGCGCAGACGCTCGATCCGGGCAAGGTCGTGCTCAACACCGAGGCCCACCCGCTGCGCAGGACCTGGAAGTAGCCACCCTCACGCTACTGACACAACGCTGACAGTGGCCGGGCGTAGTCTTTCGTCTCCTTCCCCCGGAGACGAACGATGAATACCGAACAGGTGGCTGCAAGGCTGGTCGAGTTGTGCAGGGCCGGAAAGTTTGCGGAGGCCCAGCGTGAGCTGTATGCCGACGATGCGGTGAGCCTCGAGCCAGAGGGCTCGCCGCAGGGCGCAGGTGGCAACGTCAAGGGACTGGCGGCCATCCAGGAAAAGAGCCAGAAGTTCCACGACAGCGTGGAGGCCTTTCATGGCGTTACCTGCAGCGACCCTGTCATCGCCGGTGGCTGGTTCAGTCTGGTCATGGGCGTGGACGCGACCTACAAGGGAGCCGGCCGCATCGCCATGAGCGAGATCTGCGTCTACCACGTGCGCGACGGCAAGATTGCGCACGAGCAGTTCTTCTACGACGTGGAGTCGCCGGGAGCTTGATGCGCCTTACCCGGGTGCGCGTTGCTCGCCCGGGCAACTGGTGTACGAAACGCCCCGCTCCTGCGGGGCCTTTCATTTCCTGGGTCACGCGCCCCGGACGTTGACCCTGAAGAGTCCGCCCGATCCAGGCGCTGCAGCCAGCGCGGCATCGCTGAGCCGCGCGCGCGCGGTGGAGACGTACAACGCGCCGTCGTCACCGATGCAGACACTGCCCACATGCGGCGCCGGCACGCGCACGCGTTGGACGCAGGCGCCATTGGGTGCAATCCGCATGATTTCGCCGGCGCCCCACATCGCGACCCAGAAGCTGCCGTCGGCCGTGATCGCCATGCCGTCGGGTTTGCCGGGCAGGCCCAGGAAATCGGTGACGATAACCGGCTCACCAAGATCGCCTGACGCTACATCAACCGGATAGGCGAGCAGCGTGCGCGCGAGCGTGTCGATCACGAACAGCGTGCGCTCATCGGCAGCGAAGGCCATCCCGTTGGCGACGCCGAGCCCCTCGGCGACCTTGCGTGCCGGCGCGTCGGGCGTGGCGGCATGGAACACCGCACCGCGTCCGCCCAGCACACCGCGGTGCATGCTGCTGCCCCACAGGCCGCCGCGACTGTCGACCACCAGGTCATTGAGGCGGCAGCCCGCGCCGGTGTCGATGGCGGGACCCCGCGCCATGACGGCGCCGTTGGTGGCATCGAGCCGAAGGAATGCGTCTTCACCGTTGCCCACCAGCGAGCCGTCGGGCATGACGCCCAGCGACCACACCGGTTCGTCCATCGCGTTCGCGGTCCACTCGCGGCGAGACGGTGTGAACGCGAGCAGGCGCTTACCGACCGGATCGACCCACAGCACGCGATCGCCGTGCAACACCGGCCCTTCGCCCACCGTCGCCTGCGCGTCGCAGACCAGTTCCACTCCGGGCGAAGTGCCCTGCGACGTGGCTGCTATCCACTCGCGTGCACGCGCACCCACCGCGTCCGCGCTTCGGCCGGGCTTGTAGAGGTCCGAACCGGTACCGAACGCCACCGCACCCGCGGCAACCAGCGACGGCACCGCGTCAGGGGTGACACCACCGACTGCAATCAACTGCACTCCGGCCGGCATCACCGCGCTGATCGCGGAGATCGTTGCGGCACTGGCAGGGAAGGCCTTGAGATGACGCGCGCCGGCCGCGATGGCGGTGAACGCCTCGCTCGCGGTGGCAAAGCCCGGCAGCGGCAGCATCCCGTGGGCCAGGCTTGCGCGAATCACGTCGGCATCCGTGTTGGGCGCGACGCAGAACTGGCAACCGGTGTCGACCAGCCGTTCCACATCCGCCACGGTCAACACCGTACCGGCGCCAATGGCCATGCGCTCGCCGAAGTGCTCTCGCAGCACGCGGATGGTGGTGAACGGATCGGGCGAGTTCAACGGCACTTCCGCCAGCGTCACTCCGGCATCGAGCAGCGCGGATGCGACCGCGATCGACTCGGCAGTGGAAATGCCACGCAGGATCGCGATGATCGGCGACCTGCGCAGGCGCGCGTCGAACTCGGTGGTGAACGTGGCAAGGTCGGGTGTCATGCCCGCACCGCGCCCGTGTGCAGCGCATGCATCGCAGCGAAACCCTGCGCGATCGCCTCGCGCGACTCCACCGCGTGACTGTCGATGCCCAGTTCGGTCAGCGCAGCCGCATACAGCGCGCAGACCGGTCCGGTGCCCACCAGCGGGATGCTCGCCTCCGCCAGTTCGGGGAACAGCGCGCGGGCGTCGGCGACTTCCGAGCCGATCAGCAGCCCACGCAGGTACGAGGCGCCTTCGCTGCGCTTGATGTCGCCGCGGATCACAGCAGCGCGCGCACCGAACAGCAACGTGCCCAGGCCGGTATCGCGGCGTACGCCCGCGCGCACGCCATCGAAGAACGCAGGGCTTGCATGCGCCGGTCCGTCGACGATCGACGCCAGCAGGCCGGCCGCGGTCAGCCGGTCGAAGATCTCGCCGGACATCGCGGTCGAGAACTCGCGCACGCGGCCACCCTCCATCCGCACCCACTTGGTGTGCGTGCCTGGGAGCGCGACGATGCCGGACTGCGGCAGGCGCCGCGAGACCAGCAGGCCGAACAGCTCGGTCTCTTCGCCACGCATGATGTCGGAGGCGTTGTCGCGCGTGCGCCGGCAAGCCAGGCCCGGCACGATCCGCACGTCGACCTCGCCGATGCGCGTTTCGCGCAATCCCTGCGCCAGGCCACCGGGAGCGACCGGGCACTCCACGTAGCCCGCGTCGATCCAGCCAATGTTCGAGCCGATCATGCCGCAGGCGTAGATGTGCGATGCGCCGGGCCAGCGCACCGCAACGCTGGCCATGTGCCGCACCATGCCGTCGCGATCGAGCCCTGTGATGCCGGCGGCGGCCTCCATCGCGTCGACGACCTTGCCGTCCGCGTCGATCAGGTAGGCGCGGAAGTTGGAGCTGCCCCAGTTGATGCCGACAATGCGGCCTTGCGTGTGCGTTTGATTCATTGGATTCGTGACGTGGGGGCTTTGGTGAGGACTAGCGCCGGGTGACACCGGCGCCGCCATCGACGGGGATCACGCTGCCGGTGATCCAGCCGCTGCGGTCACTGGCGAGGAACCATGCCAGCTCGGCGATGTCCTCCGGCGAGCCCAGGCGACCCAGCGGATGGCGCTGGATGTTGCGTTCGCGCGCGAGCAACGGATCAGGCTCGCGGTCGAAGGACGATTGCAGCATCGGCGTGTCGATGGAGGCCGGTGCGATTGCGTTGACGCGGATCCGCCATGGCGCCAGTTCAAGCGCTGCGGTGCGCGCCAGCTCCTCAAGCGCCGCCTTGGAACTGGCATAGGCGGCCAGCGTCGGCGTGGCGAAGCGGGCGTTGATCGAACTGAGCAGCACGATCGAACCGCCGCCGCGCTCACGCATGTGGGCGGCGCAGTGCCGCATCAGGCGCGCAGCGGCGATGACATTGACGGCATAGGTGTCGGCGAACAGCGCATCTGCCGAGTCCATCAGCGTCCCGGGTGGACAGACCGCAGCGCAGTGGACCAGCACATCGGCCGGTCCGAGCCGTGCTTCCAGTTCCGCGACCGCGGCGTCGATGCCCGCGGCCGAGCGCAGGTCTGCGCTGGCCGAGGCATCGGCACCGGTGGCCGGATGCAGGTCCAGCGCCGCGACCCGCGCACCGTCGCGCTGCAAGCGGCGGGTCACCGCTGCGCCGATCCCGCCGGCGGCCCCGGTCACCAGGGCCACCCGACCCGCCATGCTGCCTTCGCTCATCCCGACCTCCGACCTAGTCCGCGTCCAGCGGTGCCTCAGAAGCGGAAGGTCACCGTCGCCTTGTAACCGCGACCGAACACCACGTTGGTGCGCAGGCCTTCTTCATAACCATCGAAGGTTTTCTGCTGGCTGTCGAGCAGGTTGATGCCGTCGAGCTGGAAGGTGAGGCGGTCGCTGAGGTCGTAGCTTACCGTGGCCGACAGGTCCGAGTAGGTGTCGTTGTAGATGCCGGTGGCCGCGGCCGACAGCGCCACCAGGTACTCGTCGCGCCAGTTGTAGGCAACGCGTGCACTGAACGGCCCCTGCTCGTAGTAGCCGATCAGATTGGCGTTGTTCTTCGACAGGCCCGGGAAGGCCATCTCGTTGCCGTTGATGTCGGTGATCGGCGTTTTCGAATCGATGTAGGTGTAAGTGGCCACGACGCCGAAGCCGCCGGCGATCGGCACCTGCGCCAGCAGCTCCAGGCCCTGGATGGTGGCGCTGTCGCCGTTGACCTTGCGGTTGATCAGGAAGTTGACGCCGCCGTAGGTCTCCGCGCTCTGGCGCTGGACGATGAAGGTCGACACGTCCTTGTAGAACAGGCCCGCCGAGAGCATGCCTTCATCGCTGTAGTACCACTCCAGCGACAGGTCGTACTGATCGGCCTCGAACGGATCCAGACCCGGCGCGCCACCGGTGCCTGTGCCCGGGGTGATCTGCACGCCGTTGTCGAACACCGCGTTGTTGTTCAGCGAGACACCGTTGTTGAGGTCTTCGGTGTTGGGGAACGCGACCACGCGTGCGGCACCGCCGCGAATCACCAGGCTGTCGCTGAGGTCGAGCTTGACGATGCCCGAGGGCAGCCAGTAGTCGTCATTGCGGCTGAACACCGTTGGCTGCGGCGAACCGTTGGGGTTGATCAGGTTGCCGGTCGAGTCCATGTCGCGGCCGACATAACGCAGGCCGACGTTGCCGGCCAGCTGCATGTTGCCGACGGCAGTGTTGATGTCGAGCTTGGCGTAGGCCTCGGTGAAATCCTCGCCGATGTTGAACGTGCCGGCGTAGGCGAGCGTGTTGTTGGCGCCGTTCAGACACTGCGGGTTCTGCGAGATCGACGGGAACGCCGTGAACGCGGCGCAACCGGTGAAGGCATCGCGCGTGGCGGCCAGGAACGCACGCGGCAGGCCGGCGAACTCGCCGCTCATGAAATCGTTGTTGCTGTGGACTTCAAGGAAATCGCCGAGCTGGTTGGCGGGAATGCCGCCGGCCGGCCGGATGTCAGCGCGCAGCGGGTTCTGGGTGGTCTCGAGCGAGCTGTAGCGCGCGCCGAAGTTCAGTGCCTGGATGGCCGAGTCGTCGAAGTCCCAGGTCCAGTCGGTGCGCGCGGCGGTGGTGTCGGTCTCGGCGCGGTAGCGGTTGTCGAACAGGATCGACAGGCGCAGCTGGTTGGGGTCGGTGAGGTCGATGCCGCGGACATTGAAGCTGCCGAAGTCGCCATTGGTGAGGTCGAAGTCGACCAGCGACGTACGCCCCACGACCGGCTGCAGGCGCATGTAGTTCTGGTGGTACTCGGCGCTGGAGTTGCCGTACGACACCTCTGCCGAACCGCCCAGGTGGCCCTCGCCGCGGAACGTCGCGCGCAGCGCGCTCGACCAGACTTCGGCGTTGATGTCGGCGATCTCGGTGTTCACCAGCACCGGACCGGCCGAGGTGCCCTTGATCAGGATGTCGTGCGGCGAGTACACCGCGTTCGACAACGCGGCGCTGGGATTGAAGGCGATCCAGTAGCGATCGCGCTCGGCATCCTGCTTCGAGTAGAAGGTGTCGGCGGTGAGCTCGACGCCGTCGGCCGGGCGCCACTGCAGCACGCCGCTGATGCCGTACTTCTCGCGGCTGTCGTTGATGTCCTGCGCGCGCATGTCGGTGCTGCCAAAGCGCGTGCGTGCCGGCGTCACCGTGGTGTCGTTGAAGCGGGCGTAGCCGGAGAACGTGTCCAGGCCCTGCTGCACGACGTCGTACTTGCTGTAGGTGGCCGAGATCAGCCCGCCAAAGGTGCTGTCGCTGTTGCGGCCCGACAGCAGCGTGAACAGTCCGCCGCCGCCATTGCCGCCGAGCTCGTCGTAGCCGGCCTCGGCGGTGACGACATTCTGGGTGGCGTCGCCGGCGAGCGGCTTGCGCGTCTCGATGTCGATGATGCCGCCGAGCGCGCCTGCGATCTGGTCGGAACCGGCCAGCTTGGTCACCGACAGGCGCGAGATGAGTTCCGACGGCACCAGCGTCAGCAGGCCGTAGGTCGAAGTGTTGAGCTGGTCGAGGCCGTTCCCGCCACGTCCGGTCGCGTCGACGATCTGGCGGCCGTTGTAGAGGATCACGTTCTCGCGCAGGCCGCGCACCAGGACGTCGCTGCCCTCGCCCATGCCGCGCTCGAGCTGCACGCCCGCGACGCGCCCCAGCGATTCGGCAACGTTGGTGTCGGGCAGTTTGCCGATGTCGTCGGCAACGATCGCGTCGACGATCTGCGTCGAATCGCGCTTGATGTCCTTGGCCGCCTCGAGGCTGCCGCGGATGCCGATCACCGTGACCTGGTCCAGCGTCCTGGGTTCGTCACTGGCGCTGCTGGACTGCGGTGCCGGTGTCGCCGCTTCGGGTGCGGGGGTGGTCTGCGCTGCTGCGGCCATCGAGGCCAGCAGCGTGGGTGTAATCAGTGTGGACAGAATCGTTCGACGAAGCTTGCGCATGAACCGGGCCTCCCCCCGAAGTCAGTGCTGGGTCTTGTTTGCGATACGAACTGCTTGCGTTGTGTGGCTAATATAGCAATATATGTTCTGCGCAAAGCAAGGGTTTTCTTGGATAAATCGTTGCTGCAGCGCAATAAATGCCAGATTTCAATCAGTTGGACTGTTGCCGTGTTAGCAACGTCCAGCGACACATCCGCAGGCGTGACGCAACGGGGGACTCATGAGCGAATCCACAGGGAAGGCACTGACGGGGGCGGCATTGACGGGCGTGTTCCCAATCCTGCCGACGATTTTTGAAGACAGCGGCGCGATCGACTTTGCCGGCACGCGCGCGGTGCTCGAGTACATCCTGGCCGCCGGTGCCGACGGCATCGTGTTTCCGGGCCTGGCCAGCGAGTACGACATGCTTTCCAGCGAAGAGCGCCTGGAAATGACCGCACGCCTTGGCGAGTGGATCGCTGGCCGCGTGCCGCTGGTGATCGGCGCCAGCAGCCCGGATCCGGAGCTTGCGATGCAGTTCGCGCGCGCCGGCGCCAAAGCCGGCGCGGTGGCGTCGATGGTGCTCACGCCACACCGTCACGCCAAGGACCGCCAGGCGATGGCCGACTACTTCTCGGCGATCCACGAAGCCAGCGGCATCCCGGTGATGCTGCAGAACGCGCCCGCGCCGATGGGCGTGGGCCTGGCCGTGGACGAAGTCGCATGGCTGGCCGAGCAGGTGCCCGGCATCCGCTACGTCAAGGAAGAAACCCAGCCCTCCGGCCAACGCATCACGCAGCTGAGCGAGCGCGCGGGCACAGCGCTCGACGCCGTGTTCGGCGGCGCCGGGGCGCGTTACGTGATCGATGAACTCGTGCGCGGCGCCAAGGGTACGATGCCCGCCTGCGAAGTCACCGAGGTGCACGTGGCCATGCTCAAGTGTTTCGCCGATGGCGACATCGATGGCGCCCGCGCGCTGTTCGAGCGCAGCCTGCCGCTGCTGAGCGTGCAGGCGGTGTTCCGCTGGCGCCTGACCAAGGCGGTGCTCAAGCGCCGCGGACTCATCGGCAGCGATCACGTGCGCGCGCCCGGGCCGGCTCTGGATGCGTTCGACCAACGTGAAGTCGATGCGCTGCTGGGACGCATCGCCGACCTGGTGCCGCTCGATCGCGTGCCGGGAGCGACCCGCGCATGAGCGCCGTGCGCAGCGTCGAGACGTTCATCGTCACCGTGCCGCGCGACACGCCGTACCTGGGCCCACTCGGCCCGGGCGAACGCGTCAACGAGCGCGGTTATGTCGTGCGCAAGGGCAACGGCACGATCTACCCCTCGGTGGACCGTTCGGTGGCGGTTCGCATCACCACCGACGACGGAGCGGTGGGCTGGGGCGAGACCTACGGCATCTGCGCACCGCGTGCGGTCTGCGAAATCATCAACGACCTGCTCGCACCGGAACTGATCGGCCGCGACCCGCAGGACGTGGAGCAGGTCTGGGATGACCTGTACGGCCTCATGCGTGTGCGCGGCAGTTTTGGCGGCTTCTATGTCGATGCGATCGCCGCCCTCGACATCGCCCTGTGGGATCTGCGTGCACGCGCGCGCAACCAGCCACTGTGGCAGCTGCTCGGCCAACGTCAGCGCGAGCACATTCCCGGCTACCTGTCGGGCCTGCCGGCTGCGACCGTGGCCGGCCGTGTGCAGATGGCGAGGGAGTTCCAGCAGCAGGGCCATGACGCCTTCAAGATCCACGCCGTGGTCAGCAGCGAGGGCATCGTCGAGGAAACCGCGGCATTGCGCGAAGCGCTGGGCGACGACGCGGAGCTGATGGTCGACCTGCACTGGAAATTCGATGCCGATCAGGCACTGGCGCTGATCGATCACCTCTCGCCTTACCGCCTGCAGTTCGTCGAGGCGCCGGTGAAACCGGAAGACGTCAGCGGCCTGGCCCGGGTGGTGCGCGAAGGCGCGATCCCGGTCGCGGCCGGCGAGGAGTGGCATACCGAGTACGAAGCCAGGCTGCGGCTGGACGCAAAGGCGGTGCGCTACATCCAGCCGGAGATGGGGCACACAGGCATCACCCAGTTCCTGCGCATCGCGCGACTGGCGCAGGCGTCCGGCGTGGCGATCGCTCCGCACGCGACCATCGGCACCGGCATCTTCCTCGCCGCCAGCCTCCATGCCTCTACGGTCGTCAGCGGCCTGTGGCGCCACGAATGGCAGCACTCGGTGTTCGCGCGTTCGCTGGAGCTGCTCGATACCGACATGAACTACGTCGATCGCCACTACCGGTTGCCGACCGGCCCCGGGTTGGGCGTCACGCCCGGTCAGCGCTTCTGGGATTACGCGGTCGGCGTCGCCTGAGGGACATTGCCGTCGAGCGACTGGATCAGGCGCGAATGACGCGCCTGACGCACTGCGAACCAGGCCAGCGCCATCGCGATCGGATGCAGCATGGCCATCAGCATGAAGGTGCGATCGAACTGGTGACCGGCCACCAGCTTGCCCACGACCTGCGTCGACAGCATTCCCCCCAGGCCGCTGCCAGCGCCGATGAAACCGAACACGGTCGCGATGTAACGGCTCGGATAGAGATCCACCACCAGCGTGCTGATGTTGATCTGGAACACCAGATGGGCGAACGCCACCAGTGATGCGATCGCGAACAGGACGGTCAGCGGCGGATGGAATGCCGCGATCAACCCCAGTGGCGCGAGAACCGCCGCGCCGGTCATCGCGACCAGTCGACTGCGCACCGGCGTCATGCCGCGCTTGATCAGGCCACTGGAGATCGCACCACCGCCAATGCTGCCGACGTCGGCCGCCAGGTACACCAGCCACGCCAGTGAGGCGACCGCGACGAGGGTCATGCCGCGCTGGTCGTTGAGGTACTTCGGGAACCAGAACAGGTAGAAGTACCAGACCGGGTCGGCCACCGCGCGCGACAGCACCAGCAGCCACATCGTGCGGTCGCGCAGCAGGTTGCGCCACAGCGAACCTTCGCCCTTGATCGGTGCGGCTTCAGCGTTGGCAGGCGCTGCGGCGACGGCCTCACCGCGCGGCTTCGACGGAAATATCCACCACCACGCGATGATCCACAGCAGCCCGACCGCACCGGTGGTGATGAACGCCCAGCGCCAGCCGAACACCACCGCGATGCCACCGATCAGCGGCGGCGCAATGGTGGCGCCGACCATCGCGCCGGCGGTGTAGATGCCCAGCGCGAGACCGCGTTCCTGCGGCGGAAAGTGTTCGGAGACAACTTTCGAGCCGACCGTGTAGTTGCCCGGCTCACCCAGCCCCAGCGCAAAACGCGCTGCGCCCAGTTCACCGGCGGTGCGCACCAGACCGGTGAACAGATTGGCGATCGACCACCAGCCCACGAACAGCGCCAGCGCCACCTTCGACCCGAGCCAGTCGGTGATGCGACCGGCCAGCAGATAGGCCACGGTGTAGGCGAACAGGAACATCTGGACCACGCGCGCATAGGCCGGGTCGTCCATGCCGAGATCGCGCTGGATGGTCGTGGCCAGGATCGACAGCGCCTGGCGGTCGAGATAGTTGATGACGGTGGAGACAAACAGCAGGGCAAGCAGTGCCCAGCGGACGCGGGCCGATCCTTTCCAGTTCACGAGTACCGCCCGCTCCCCAAGGTATCGCTGGACGGTATTGCTAATTTAGCAACACGTCAATCTGCGCCGCATCATCCGCCAAGGCCGCCCGAGACCTGGCCGATCAACCAATCTCCCTCACCGCCTCGCGCAGCGCCGCGACCAGATCATCCGTGGCCGACTCCGGAATCCAGCCGGACATGGCAATGCCTGCATGCACCGGATCGCCCATCGGCACGGCGACGATGTGGTGATCGCGATCATCGGCGACGTGCACACGCGCATAGCCATTGGCCCGGGTGAGCTGCAGCGTGGCCAGCAGCGACTCGATGCCTTCGGGGAACATCGGGATCTCGTGGCCCGCGTAGAGCTCGCGCACCTCCTCGTCCGACAGCTGCGCCAGCAGGACGATACCGATGCCGCTGGTGGTGGCCGGGAGCAGGCCGATGCGACCCAGCCCGCGCGCGGCCTCAATGCCTGGCGGCGCATGGAAGAGGTAGCTGACGCTGTCGTTCCACAGCACGCCCAGCGCGACGGTATGACCGTACCGGCGCAACTCCTCGAGCACCGGCAGCGCGCGCCGGATCAGCCCGGAAGCGAACAGACTCTGCGCCGCCAGCACGTGCATGCCCGGGCCGGCGGTGTACTTGCGGTTGGCGGTCTGCCGCGCAATGCCCAGGTAAGCCAGCGTCTTGAGCAGCCGATTGACCCGGGTCGGATTGGCATCGAGCTGGCGCGCCAGCTCCCGGCAACCCACGGGCTCGGGCGAGGACGCCAGCGCCTGCAGCGTGGCGATCCCGTCGATCAGGCTCTGGTTGGGCTGCGCATTGGGCTTGGCTTTCATCCGTTCAGCGTACCGGCGAACGCGCCCCGGCAACAGATGGCTGCTATATCCGCAACGAAAGTGGCGCCACTGCGCTTGCCCGCGTCCAACCGAAGACCGGGAAACGAATGGCCGAAGCGTCGTCCGGCGGGCTGGGGAGTGCTCCGCAGCGGGACATGGATGTCCCGCGCCCCGCATCGGACAAGGATGTCCGACTAAGGGGCGGAGCACTCCCCAGCCCGCCGGACGGCGCCACAACGAAACCTGCCCCCCAACGCCCCAACGCCCCACAACGAAAAAGCCCCGCTTTCGCAGGGCTTCTTCTTCAACACATGCAACCAGCAGTCAATCGATATCGAGGAAGCTGCGCAGCTGTTCCGACCGGCTCGGATGACGCAGCTTGCGCAGCGCCTTCGCCTCGATCTGGCGGATACGCTCACGCGTCACATCGAACTGCTTGCCGACTTCCTCGAGGGTGTGGTCGGTATTCATGTCGATGCCGAAGCGCATGCGCAGCACCTTGGCTTCCCTCGGAGTCAGCCCGGCGAGCACGTCGCGGACCGTCTCGGTCAGGTTGATGTTGGTGGTGGCCTCGACCGGGGACTCGATATTCGTGTCCTCGATGAAATCGCCCAGATGCGAATCCTCGTCGTCGCCGATCGGGGTTTCCATCGAGATCGGTTCCTTGGCGATCTTCATGACCTTCCGGATCTTGTCCTCCGGCATGTCCATTTCCTTCGCCAGCTCTTCCGGAGTCGCCTCGCGGCCGTACTGCTGCAGCATCTGGCGGCTGATACGGTTGAGCTTGTTGATCGTCTCGATCATGTGCACCGGAATACGGATGGTGCGCGCCTGATCGGCGATCGAACGCGTGATCGCCTGGCGGATCCACCAGGTGGCATACGTCGAGAACTTGAAGCCGCGGCGGAACTCGAACTTGTCCACCGCCTTCATCAGACCGATGTTGCCTTCCTGGATCAGATCGAGGAACTGCAGGCCACGGTTGGTGTACTTCTTGGCGATCGAGATCACCAGGCGCAGGTTGGCCTCGACCATTTCCTTCTTGGCCTTGCGCGCCTTGGCTTCGCCATAGGCCATCTGACGGCTGATGTCCTTGATGTCGGCCAGCGTCAGCAACGAAGCGGTTTCCACCGCGATCGTGGCTTCCTGCTCGGAGATGATCTGGTCCTTGACGTCACGCAGGCCCGACGACCACTTCTGCTTGCGCTTGAGCAGCTCGTCCACCCATTCCAGATTGGTCTGGTTGCCTTCCCAGGCGCGGATGAAGTCCTTGCGCGGCATCTTGGCGACGCGCGTGGACAGGTCGAGGATGCGGCGCTCGTGGTCCTTGATCTTGTTGACCACCTCGCGCAGGCCGCGCACGAGCACGTCGGTCAGCGGCAGCGGCAGCTTGAAGGTGACGAACACCGCAGCCATGTCCTCGCGCAGCTTCAGCGAGGTCTTGTGACCGGCACCGTGCTTGGCGTGGGACTTGAGGAACTTGTTGTAGTGGTCGGCCAACGCTTCC
>DATDBI010000002.1:0-7255 GCA_036524915.1 Lysobacter sp.
GACCGCAGGCCGACGTCGAAGCCGCCACCGACCGCCAGTGCATCGTCGTTGTAGCTGCTCAACCCGAGCTGGTAATCGCGGTTCACCGGCATCAACACGTAGTTGATCCCCACGTCGCTGTTGTTCTCCAGCGACTGGCGGTACTCCACGTTCCAGAACGGTCGATAGCGGGCACCCTCGCCGGACAGGGCATAGCTGCCTTCCATGCCCATTGCGAGCGCGCTGTTCTGCACGGTCTGGCGACCATAGGTCAGGTCGTACACGCCCAGCCCATTTTCGCGGTAGCCGTCTAACCGGGTGCGACTATTGTCCAGGCGACCGTAGCCGGTGAGCGTCAGACCCTGGTTCTGGTGTTCATAGCCGAACGTCATCGAGCTGAACACCTGCTCGCCGTCGCGCTTGGCCACCGCCATCGTGCTGGCGATCTCGCTCCAGCGGCCGATGTCGAAGTCCAGCCAGCCCTTCGCCAGCATGCCATCGACGAACAGATGTTCGCCGGCACGCCACAGGCCGTAGAGCGACAGCGAGCGCTGGTCGGCTTCGACACTGGACGGCGAATGATCGAAGTCGCTGTCGCTGCGGCCCAGGCTGCCGGCAATACCCACCAGCAACTGCTTGCCGATGCTGCGGTCGGCACCGACGGTGATGCCGTCGCTGTAGAAATCGAAACCGGAAGAACCGCTGTGGTCGCCGCTCTTGCCAAGCGTGGCCGTGCCGGCTGCCCAGGCACCCCACCCCTGCGGCAACGGTGGCCAAGTGGAATCGGCGAATCCGCTGAGCGGCAGCGACAAGCCCTGCCCGATGCCGTCGCCGGCATAGGCCAGTGCCAGGTTGCTGCTGGACATGTTGGCACCGCTGCGAACCTGGCGCAGGCGCCCACGGATGTTGGCCTGCTGCGCGCTGGCGAAACGCACGCTGGCGTCGACCTGCGCCTGGATGCCGCCGACGACTTCCGGATCCTTGGTCGGGTCGGGCCGGTCGGCCACCACCAGCTGGATCTCGATCGAGCCGACCGTGTAGCTGCCCGCTGCCGCCTGCGCGGCCCTCAATACGGCCGTGCCCGGGCCCACCAGCGTCACGGTGCGTCCGTTGACCGTGGCCACCTGTGGGTTGCTGCTGGTGAAAGTGAAGGCACCACGGCTGTCGCTGCGCGGATCGGGCAGTTCGAAGGCGGACTCGCCGTAGAGCTTCTGCAGATTACCCAGCCACTGCAGCACCGGAGTGGCCGCCGCAATCGCCACCTCCAACCGTTGCTGCGGAGCCGGTCGATGGTTCGCGTCGCCAGCCTGGTCGGCCGTCAGCACACAGGCTCCTGCCGACAGCATGGTCACCGTCGTCCCGCTGACCCGACACACCTCAAGCGTCGCGCTGGCGAACAGCACCGGATTCTGCGACGCGCCACCGGTCGCCGACAGCGTGAACGTGCCCTCGGGCGCATAGACCGGCGCCGTGGGATTGGCAACGAACGCCTGGATTGCCTGCGCGGCCTGATCGACCGGGATCGTGTAGGCCTGGGTGCCGGCGAAGTCGTAGGCGTCACGCACCTCGACGGTGAAGGCATGGTCACCCGCCGCGGTGGGCGTACCCGACAAGCTGCCCGTCGCCGTCAGCGTCAGTCCGGCCGGCAAGCTGCCCGCCGACACGACATAGCGATACGGCGCAGTACCACCCGCCGCAGTCAGGGTCTGCTGATAAGTCTGCGCAATCGCCGCGCCCGGCAAGCTGTCCGGCGTCAGTGCGACCGCCGGTGCGCCCACGACGAGTCGATAGGCCTGGGCTCCACTGAAGGGACCGGTGCCGGTGCTGCTGTCGGTCACGCCGATCGTGATGTTGAACGCGCCGGCGATGGTCGGCGTACCGGACAGCTCGCCGTTGGCGGCCAGTGTCAGGCCGGCCGGCAGCACGCCCTGGGTCAAGCGGTAGGTGTACGGCGCGGTGCCGCCGCTGGCGGCCAGGTTCTGGCGATAGGCCACCCCGCCGTTCGCATTAGGCAGGCTGGGCGTCGCCAACGTCACGGTCGCGACTGCGACATCGATGCTGGCCGTCGCCGCGGCCGAAGTGCTGTACGCATCGGTGGCGGTGTAGGTGAAGCTGTCCGGGCCGGCGTAGCCGGGATCGGGCTGGTAGCTGATCGTCGTACCGGTGGCGATTGCCGTGCCGTGATCGGGTGCATCGACCACCGTCACCGAAGTCGCAACGCCGACGATGTCGAGGGCGATCGGCGTGGCAACGGCGCCGTACCCCACATTGGCGTTGACCGGGTTGGCCACCAGCACGGGGATGACCGTGATCGCGTTCGATGCCGCCGATGCCGCGCCCTCTCCCGAAGCGTTGGTGGCGGTCACCTTGAAGGTGTAGCTCGTGCCCGGACTCAATCCGGTCACGGTGATCGGGCTGGAAACACCGGTGGCGGAGATGGCACCCGGCGACGAGGTCACGGTATAGCCGGTGATCGCGCTGCCGCCTTGCAGGGTCGGCGGGGTGAAGCTCACCGTCGCCCGGTCATTGCCACTCGCGGCGGCCGTGCCGATGACGGGCGCGTCAGGTGCGACCCCGACCACGCTGAAGGTTTGGCTGACCCGGGAGGCTGGCAGGTAGCTGCCGTTGCCGGCTTGGTCGGCGTTGATGGTGCAGGAACCGACGCTGACGAAGGTCAGCGCGCCGCCGCTGGTGATCGTGCATACGCCCGTGGTCGAGGAGGTGAACACCGGGGTCAGGCCCGAGTCCGCGGTGGCACTGAGCGTAGGCGCGGGGCCGAAGTTCTGCGAGCCGGGATTAATGAAGGTGATCGTCTGCGCCGCCGCCGGCGTGATCGAGTTGGAAGCAGCCGATGCGCTGCCGGTGCCGGCGCTGGTGGTCGCGGTCACCGTGAACGTGTACTGGATACCGTTGGTCAGGCCGGTCACGATGACCGGCGAGCCTGCACCGGTGCCGATGACGCCGCCGGGATTGGAGGTCACCGTGTAGCCGGTGAGGGTCGCCCCGCCGGTGAACACCGGCGCATTGAAGGCGATGCTGGCCTGGGTATCGCCGGCGGTGGCCGTGGCCGCGGTCGGCGCACCGGGCGCCACCGCGCTGACGGTGAACGTCTGCGAGACTTGGGGCGCCGCCAGGAAGCTGCTGTCGCCAGCCTGGTTGGCATTGATGGTGCAATTGCCGATGGTGACGAAAGTCAGCGCGCCCCCGGCCGTGATCGTGCATACCCCGGTCGTGGACGAGGTGAAACTGACCGGATAACCGCCGCCGGCATCGGAACTCGCGGTCAACGTCGGCGTCGTGCCGAAATTCTGCGTGCCGGGATTGCCGAAGGTGATCATCTGCGGCGCAGCCGGGGTTACCGAGTTGCTGGCCGCCGAGGCGGAACCCTCGCCCGCCGAATTCGTCGCGGAGACGCTGAACGTGTAGGCCAAGCCGTTGACCAGTCCCGTGACCGTGATCGGCGAGCTGCTGCCCGTGGCGGTGGCGCCGCCCGGACTGGCGGTGACGGTGTAGCCGGAGGCGATGATCGCGGAGCCGCCAGTGGAAGCTGGGGCGGTGAACGTGACCGTGGCCCGGGTGTCGCCGGCCGTGGCGGTGCCGATGGTCGGCGCATCGGGCACAACCGCGTTGACCGTGAACGTCTGGGTGACGGTGGTCGCTGCGTTCCACGCGGCATTGCCGGCCTGGTCGGCTTCAATCGTGCAGCTGCCGGCGGTGACGAAGGTCAGCGCGCCGCCCGACGTGATCGTGCACACGCCGGTGGTCAAGGAGCTGAAGGTCGGCGTCAACGACGAGGTGGCCGTCCCGGACAGGGTCCGGGGCGTTCCGAAATTCTGTGCGCCCGGGTTGGCGAAGTTGATGGTCTGGTTGCCCTTGGGCGTGACCGAATTGGAAGCGCCCGACGCCACGCTGGTGCCGATGGCATTGGTCGCGGTCACAGTGAAGGTGTACGCGGTGCCGTTGGCCAGGCCGGTCACGGTGGCGGTGCAGGCCGTCGGGCCGGCGCAGGTTCCGAAGGCACCGCTGGGGCTGGCAGTAGCGGTGTACGTGGTGATCGCCGAACCGCCATTGCTGCCCGGCGCGGTGAAGGTGACTGACACCTGTTCATCGCCGGCGGTAGCCGTGCCGATGGTCGGCGCGGCCGGAGCGGTGGGGATGGCAACGGTATGGGTCGCGCCGCTGCTATAGGCGGCGACCGTGTTGCCGACATCGTCACTTATGTTGGTCGAGCCGTTGAGGTCGAGCCTCAGCGTGCCGTTGCCGGTGATGCCGCTGACGGTCACATTCATCGACGCGCCGCTGGCAGCGGATACGCTGGCGATGCTGCCAATGGCGCTGCCGGTGCCGACCAGGGTGAAGTCGTCGGTGGAGACGTTGCCGACTGATTCGCCGAAAGCGATCGTGAAGGCCATCGAACTATCGGTCGAGGCCGGCGAACCGCTGACGGTAATGCTGCTCACCGACGGGGCGATGCTGTCCACCGTGGCGTTGGTGGTGTCCGCGGCCGTCGTGGCATTGCCCGCGTTGTCGGTGGCGGCGAACGACACGTTGCGGCCGGTGTTGTCGATCGGGGCGGCGACGATCGTGTACGTCGCCGTCCAGGTACCCGCGCTGTTTGTCGCCGCAACCGCTGCACCGCCGCCGAACTGGCTGAAGTTCACGGTCGCGCCACTGATCGTGTCGCTGTTGTTGTCGCCGCCCGCAGTGTTGTTCCAGGTCGCGGTGACGGTATCACCGATCTTATACGCACCGCTGGTGCCGGTGGCGCCGGAGATGCCTATGCGCGCATCGGTCACCATCGGGGCGACATTGTCGACCGTCGCGTTGGTGGTGTCAGCCCTGGTGGTGCTGCCGCCC
The DNA here is from genome assembly GCA_036524915.1 of Lysobacter sp. Classification (GTDB taxonomy): domain Bacteria; phylum Pseudomonadota; class Gammaproteobacteria; order Xanthomonadales; family Xanthomonadaceae; genus Lysobacter_J. The sequence goes on from DATDBI010000002.1 coordinate 4,837, forward strand.
GCATTGGTCGCGGTGACGCTGACATTGCGTGCGGTGGTGTCGATGGCGCCGGACGTGATCGTGTAGGTCGCCGTCCACGTGCCCGAGCTGTTGGACGCCACTACCGCCGCGCCGCCGCCGAACTGGCTGAAATCCACGGTGACGCCATTGACGACGGCGTTGTTGTCGCCGCCGGCGGTGTTGTTCCAGGTGGCGGTGACGGTATCGCCTATCTTGTAGGCACCACTGGTGCCGCTGGCGCCGGAGAGGTTGATGCGGGCGTCGGTGACTGTCGGCCTCGGTGGCGTGCTGACCGCATTGGCGATGGTGAAGTTGCGGAACTCGAACAAGGCGACCTCGGTCGGAAGATCACATGCGCCGTCGCAATCGAAGTAGAGCTTGAAGCCGGTGAGCTTGACGCCGGAGAAGGCGGCCAACTGGCTGCTGCCGAAGGCAAATGTTTCATTGGCGCCACCGCCGCTTGTGAAGGTCGACGAGGTAACGGTTCCTCCCCCCTGCACCATGCCGACGATGCGGACGTTGGTGAATTCACCGCCCAGGCCAGGCGCTTCGCCTGCCATCAGGTTGGTCAGCTCGAACGCCGTCGTATTGGTGCCATCGGCCTTCAGGTACAGGTAGTGGTTCGTATTGCCGGTACCCATCAGCATGTAGCTGATGCCGCCGTAGTAAATGCCTACATTCGGCGTAGCGCCATTTCCATTTCTGGCGGTGAGCCTGAAATCGGTGGTCGACAACTGGGGCGTGCCATTTCCGGACCAGCCCGTGAAGTTCTTGGTGCCGTTGCTCGCGGCCAGCACGCCGGAAAAATCCGCCAGCGCCTTGGCCGAGAAGGCCAGACCGGCCTCGATGTCGCCGCGCTGGATTTCCAGCGTCCAGTCGCCGCCCAGCTCGCCGTTGCCGGTGAGGTTGTCGGACGCGGCCACGTCCAAGCCGGTCTCGCTATGAAGGATGTCCAGCAACGCTTCGCCTTCGGCGTTGGCAGCCAGTTCGCAGCCGTAGAACAGCAGGTCCGCGCCCGGGCGCACTGCTTCGCGCAGCGCCGAGACCGTGGCCAGACCCGCATGCACATCCTCGGCGGTGACGCGGCTGTTACCCAGTTGCAGCGCGCCCGCCTCGGCGTGCGACACCACATGGATGGCATCCAGGGCGCGATAGGCGCGCAGCGCTTCGGTCAGCTGCGGCAGTCCGGGCCGGGCGGTATCGATCTCCACCACGGCCATGCCGGGCTTCAGTCCGCGATACAGCGCAGCCTTGTCCGGCACCGCGCCATCCACCACCACCAGTTCGGTCACTGCATCGCGCTGTTGGACATACAGGGCGTCGGCGTGCGGCACAGCCTGCTGCTCGCGCGGGGCGGCACGGTGCGTGTTGCCCGCTGGCATCGGCGAAGCCGCATGCGCGGTCGTAGGCTCAAACCCCATCCGCATGTAACTGCGCGGCTGGTAGCCGCCGCGCATCAGGTAGCCGCCGGCCGAGGTGGTGGCCGCGTGCGCGGTGAAGGGGAGCAGCAGCGTGGAAAGACCGCCGAGCAGGGCGTGCTTCATGGGGCGTCCTTGGAGGTGTCTGTGTGCTGGCGGTCAGTGCGGCGGGCGGCGACGATGCCCGCCGAGGTGCCGGTCTGGTCCTGCCAGAAATCCATGTCCTGGTACTTCGCAAACAAATCCGGCGGCAGGATGCTGCGCCGGGTCTTGAACTCGACCTTGCGTCGAACGGTATGCAGGCCCTGGACGCCGAGGTTCTGGTCGAAGGTTTCTTCGGCGTACTCGACGTTGTCGAAGTCGTGGGCGAACTCGGCCTCGCCGAGGAACCGGTAGACCAGTTCCATCGTGCGCGCCGGATGCCGGGTGAGCAGTTCGTAGTCGACCAGCAACAGGCGGTCGGAAAACTCGCCGTAATAGGCTTCCTTCAACGCCGTCCACGCACCGCCGACGGTGCCACCGGCGTTGATCAACTGGTCGCAGCGGCTGTACACGGTCTGCCGGGTGGTGGCATTGAACATGCGGCTGTAATCGAACGGGTTTCGGCGGTGGATGGCCTCGAAGCTGTCCATGATCCAGGCCGGATTGCGCACGCAGCAGATCACCTTGAACCCGTCCACCAGTCCGGCCAGCTGGTGCATGCGCGCGGTCCAGAAGCGGTTGGTGTCGAACACGACCTCGGCCGCGGCGTCCGCGTAGTAAGCGTCGAGCAACGCGCGACTGATCGTGCGGCGCTTGCGCTCATCGAAGAAAGCCCAGGATTCACCGCCGGCGCCCATCTGCTCCAGCGCGCCATTGATCAGGCCGGCGACCGGGCTGCTGATGGCGGCGTGGAAACGCGGGTTCTGGCGCAGGATGCCGGCCAGCAGCGTCGATCCCGAGCGCGGCAGGCCCGAGATGAAATGGAATTTTCGGTCAAGCGTCCCCAAGCAGCCCCCTTC
>DATDBI010000003.1:0-7320 GCA_036524915.1 Lysobacter sp.
CGTAGGCCGAGGGATCGAACTACCTAGGGGTTCGAACGTTGCGGACATTAAGGGGCACCGTGTAGATCGGGACGATCATGCATTGTCCCCCCGCGCCCCGCCAGCCTCTCGCCCCAGCGGTCCCTCAGGGAGCGACCAATGATTGTAACGGCGAGGGCGGCCGGCAGCGGCCAGTTGAGCCCGCGTACGTGGCCTCGCGCTATTTGGCGTGGTCAACCATGACGCGCTGCGACAGGTTAGGCCCTGCCGGGTCAATGTCGACCGCATCGGCCCCGTCGTCGACCAGGAACAGCTCGACCACGTCGTTGGTGAAGCGCCTGCCGAGCTCGGTCGGTCGGACGCGGTCGCCGTCGATCTCCAGCCAACCTTGCGCGGTGGCCGCATCGAGCTGTGGCGAGATGGCCGCGCGGGGCAGGCCGGTCCGGGCCTCGAACGCGGACAGGCTGAAGCCGTCGACCAGGCGCAGTGCGTTGAGCATGTACTCGAAGGGACGGCGCGCCGGCCCGACGCGATCATCGCCGCCGATCGCACCGGCGTGCCCGGCCTGGACCAGGTACTGGGTCGGATGCTTGGTCTTCCAGCGTCGCAGCACGGTCTGTTCGGCACCGAGGGTCAGCTTTCCGTGCGCGCCGGCGCCGATGCCGAGGTAGTCGCCAAATTGCCAGTAGTTGAGGTTGTGCAGGCATTGCTTGCCTGGCTGCGCGTAGGCACTGACTTCGTACTGGGCATAGCCGGCAGCGGCGAGCAGGGCCTGACAGTGCTCCTGCATGTCCCAGCTGGCGTCGTCGTCGGGAATTCCCTGCGGCGGACGCGCGGCGAACAGCGTGTTGGGTTCAAGCGTCAGCTGGTAGTGGCTGACGTGCGTGGGCTGCAAGGCGAAGGCGCGCTCGAGGTCGTGCTCGGCCATCGCCAGGGACTGTTGCGGCAGCGCGTACATCAGGTCGAGGTTGAAGTTGTCGAAGCCGGCATCCTGGGCCAGCTTCACCGCCGACTCGGCCTCGCCACTGTCGTGGATGCGTCCCAGGCGCTTCAGGCAGCCGTCGTCGAAGCTCTGGATGCCGAAGCTCAGGCGATTGACGCCGGCCTTGCGGTACAGCTCGAAGCGCCCGTGCTCGGCGGTGCCGGGGTTGGTCTCCAGGGTGATCTCGCATCCCGGTACAAAGCGCAGCCGGCTGCTGGCCTGCTGCAGGAAGCGGTCGATGTGCTCGGGCGGGAACAGGCTCGGCGTGCCGCCGCCGAAGAACACCGAATGCACGTTGCGACCCCAGGCCAGCGGCAGGTCAAAGTCGAGGTCGGCCAGCAGCGCGTCGATATAGGTATCGAAGGGCAATGCGCCGCGGCCCTCGTGCGAGTTGAAATCGCAATAGGGGCACTTGCGCACGCACCAGGGCAGGTGGACATAAAGCGACAGCGGAGGCGTGGTCAGCGACACGGTGTTGTCCTGTCAGCGCGTCGCGCCGACCAGCAGTTGTCGCAACGCGGCCAGGGCGCGGCCGCGGTGGCTGATGCGATTCTTCAGTTCCACGTCGAGCTCCGCGGCGCTGCAACCGTGTTGCGGATCGAAGAACACCGGGTCGTAACCGAAGCCGCCGTCGCCACGGCGTTCGTGCGCAATGCGCCCGGACCAGACGCCTTCAGCGATGAAGGGCTGCGGGTCCTCGGCATGGCGCAACAGCACGATCACGGCGTAGAAATGTGCGCCGCGCCGGTCATCGGGCACGTCTTTCAGGGCAGCGAGCAGCTTGTCGATGTTGGCCTGTGCATTGCCGTGCTCGCCGGCGTAGCGCGCCGAGTACAGCCCGGGGGCGCCACCGAGTACATCCACGCACAGGCCCGAATCATCGCCAAGCGCCGGCATGCCGGTCTCCCGGGCTGCCTTGCGCGCCTTGAGCAGCGCGTTCTCGACGAACGTCAGGCCGGTTTCATCGGCATCGCCGACGCCGAGCTCGCCCTGGGTCGCGAACTCGATGCCGCTGCCGCCGAGCAGCTCGCGGAACTCGCGCAGCTTGCCGGCATTGCTGCTGGCAATCACCCATTTCATCGGCAGGTTCATGCCCTGGGCTCCAGCAGGTCCCAGCGATTGCCGTACAGGTCTTCGAACACGGCCACGGTGCCGTAGACCTCGCGCCGCGGCTGCTCGAGGAACGTCACGCCCTGCGCGAGCATCGCCGCATGGTCGCGATCGAAATCATCGGTATGCAGGAAGAATCCGACGCGGCCGCCGGTCTGGTTGCCGACGTGCGCGCGCTGGTCGTCGTCGGCCGCTTGCGCGAGCAACAGCGCCGTCCCGGCCGCGCCGCGTGGCGCCACGCGTACCCAGCGCTTGCCGTCGCCCAGGTCAATGTCATCGAGCAGGGTGAAACCCAATGCGCCGGTATAGAAGGCGATCGCTTCGTCGTAGTGGCCGACGACGAGGGTGATGTTGGCGATGGACTGGTTCATGGTCGATGTCCCTTGCCAGGGCAGGGACCTGTTTCCCTAGCCCGCCAGCGCCTCGCGCTGCTTCGCGACGAGCTCGGCGATGCCGGCTTCGGCCAGCGCGGTCAGTGCATCGAGTTCCTCGCGGCGGAAGGCGTGGCCCTCGGCGGTGCCCTGGAGTTCGATGAAGCCGCCGCCGTCGTTCATCACCACGTTCATGTCGGTGTCGCAGTCGCTGTCCTCGGCATAGTCGAGATCGAGCACCGGGACGCCGCGGTAGATGCCGACCGACACCGCGGCGACCGCGCCGAAGACCGGATCGCGGGTGATCTCGCGACGTGCCTGCAGCCAGCGCACGGCGTCGACCAGGGCCACGTAGGCGCCGGTGATGGCCGCCGTGCGGGTGCCGCCGTCGGCCTGCAGCACATCGCAGTCGAGGGTGATGGTGCGCTCGCCCAGCAGCTTGCGGTCGACGCAGGCACGCAGCGAGCGACCGATCAGGCGCTGGATCTCGAGGGTGCGGCCACCCTGCTTGCCGCGTGCGGCCTCGCGGTCGCTGCGCGTATGGGTGGCGCGCGGCAGCATGCCGTATTCGGCCGTGACCCAGCCCTCGCCCTTGCCGCGCAGGAACGCCGGGACCTTGTTGTCGATGCTGGCGGTGCACAGCACGCGGGTCTCGCCGAAGCTGACCAGGACCGAGCCTTCGGCGTGGCGGGTGTAGCCGCGCTCGATGCGGACTTCGCGCATTTGCGCGGGCGACCGCCCGCTGGGGCGGGTCACCGCTTGCGCGGTCTGGCCGGCGGAAGGGGCTTGCGGCGTGCCGGTCGTGGTCATGGTTGCGGTTGATTACCGTTCTGGGGGCGCGCGAGTTTACCATTCGCACCCTGTCAGCCCTTGGATTCCCTGATGATCCGCAGCATGACCGCCTTCGCCAGCGGCGAACGCGCCACCCCTTGGGGCACGCTCGGTTGCGAGCTGCGCTCGGTCAACCATCGATTCCTCGAGCTGGGCGTGCGCCTGCCCGATGAGCTGCGCGCGCTGGAGCCGGCGCTGCGCGAGCGTGTCGCCGCCCGGGTCGCCCGTGGCAAGGTCGACCTGGCCTTGCGCCTGCGCACCGCCGACGGCGAGGGCGCGTTGCAGCTCAACCCGACCCGGCTTCGCGAGCTGAGTGACCTGGCACAGGACCTGGAAGCGCGCTTCCCGCGCCTGCGCACCGGGTTCACCGAGCTGCTGCAGTTCCCCGGCGTGCTGCAAACCCAGTCCGCCGATCCGGCGGCGCTGCAGGCGCAGGCGCTGGAACTGCTCGAACAGGTGCTCGACGAATTCATTCGTTCGCGCGAGCGCGAGGGCGCCAAGCTTTCTGCGGTGATCATCGAGCGCGTCGATGGCATTGCCGATATCGCCGCCGAAGTCCGCACGCTGATGCCGGTGATCCGCGCCGGCCAGCGCAGCAAGCTCGAAGCGCGCATGGTCGACCTGGCGCAGCCGCTGGATTCGGGCCGCCTGGAGCAGGAACTGGTGATCTGGCTGCAGAAGCTCGACGTCGACGAAGAACTCGACCGGCTCGACTCGCATGTCAGCGAAGCGCGGCGCGTGCTGAAGCTGAAGGAAGCCGTTGGCCGGCGCCTGGACTTCCTGCTGCAGGAGTTCAATCGCGAGGCCAACACCCTGGGATCAAAGTCGGTCGATGCACGCAGTTCGGCGGCCGCGGTGGAGCTGAAGGTCTTGATCGACCAGGTCCGCGAGCAGATCCAGAACATCGAATGACATGAGCCTGCAGAGACTGGACCCCTGATGCGCGGAACCCTTTTCATCGTCGCGGCACCGTCTGGCGCCGGCAAATCCAGCATCGTCAACGCGGTGCTGGCGCGCGACCCCAACATCTGCCTGTCGATCTCGTTCACGTCGCGCCAGCCGCGGCCGGGCGAGCGCCATGCCGAGCACTACCACTTCGTCAGCAAGGAAGAATTCGAGCGCATGGTCGCTGCTGGCGACTTCTTCGAGTCGGCGCTGGTGCATGGCGACTGGAAGGGCTCGGCGCGGCAGTCGGTGGAGCCGCAGCTGGCGGCCGGCAAGGACGTGCTGCTGGAGATCGACTGGCAGGGCGCACGTCAGGTCCGCGCCAAGGTGCCTGATGCGGTCAGCGTGTTCATCCTGCCGCCGTCGCGCCAGGCGCTCGACCAGCGCATGCGCAACCGTGGCCAGGACAGCGAGGAAGTGATTGCCCAGCGCCTGGCCGCTGCACGCGATGAAATGTCGCATTACGGCGAGTTCGACTTCGTCATCGTGAACGAGCACTTCAACACCGCCGTCGACGAGATGTGCGCGATCTTCACAGCCAGCCGGGTTCGCCGCGACCAGCAGGTCGCGCGGCACTCGCGCCTGATCACCGCGCTGCTGGCGGACGACTAGCGCCCACTCGGCAGAACCCGGCCTGGCCTGCCGCCAGGAACGGTCACGGCCCCCGCCCGCAGGAGCGGAGGACAGCAATCGCGACGGTTGCCGGGGCCGCAGGCTGGCTAACTGCCTGATTTTCAAGGCGCCGCTTGCTTCCGCCCTGCGCCGCGACTACACTCTGCGGTCCCTTAAAGCCTGTATGGACGGCCCGACGGCCGCCAGGAGCCCCATGGCCCGCATCACCGTTGAAGATTGCCTGGAAGTGGTCGACAACCGCTTCGAACTCGTCATGATGGCCGCCAAGCGCGCCCGCCAGTTGGCCAATGGCGTTGACCCGCAGCTGGACAACACCGAAGCCAACGACAAGCCGACCGTGCTGGCCCTGCGCGAAATCGCCGCGCGCCGCATCGATCCCGATTACATCGACGCGGTCGAAAAGGCCGAGCGCGAGCGCAAGGAGCGCGAGGCGATGGAATGGGCTGCCGCCGAAGTGGTCGCCGACGACGACCTGTCCAAGGGCGACGACTGATCCAACCCCTTTCGCATGCCGGCTGGCCCGGCGCGCGAGCTGCACGGCCCTGCCTTGGCGGGGCCGTTTGCATTTGTGAGCCCCGCCCTGGCGGGGCTGTTTGCATGCATGGTCCCGCAAATCATTGAACGGCTGAGAGGCCGCTGATTGCACAGCGCGCCGCCGCACGCGTAGATTCTCTTCATGACCCCCGCCGAGTTCGCGATCAGCACGCATCCCGCCGTTGTCCTCGATGACGCGGACGTGCCGGACTATGTGCGCGAACTGGAAAATTCCGCCGAATACCTGCCGGCCCCGCAGCGCCTGAGCCTGCGCCGGGCGTGGGCGATCGGCGCCGCCGCCCATGCCGGGCAGACCCGCAAATCCGGCGAGCCCTACATCACCCATCCGGTGGCCGTGGCCAAGGTCCTGGCCGACCAGGGCCTGGATGTCGAAACGCTGATCGCGGCGATCCTGCACGACACCATCGAAGACACGCCGCTGACCCGTGATGGCCTTGCCAGCGAGTTCGGCGAAACGGTGGCCGAGCTGGTCGATGGCGTCACCAAGCTCGACAAGCTGCAGTTCCGCGACCGCCAGGAGGCAACGGCGGAAAGTTTCCGCAAGATGCTGCTGGCCATGTCGCGCGACCTGCGCGTGATCCTGATCAAGCTCGCCGACCGCCTGCACAACATGCGCACCCTCGGTGCCCAGAGCATGGAGGCGCGCGACCGCATCGCCCGCGAGACGCTGGAGATCTACGCGCCGATCGCCCAGCGACTGGGCATGAACCTGATCAAGGCCGAGCTTCAGGACCTGGGCTTCCGCGCGCTGCATCCGTGGCGGCACGCCGTCATCGAGAAGCGCCTGCGCACCCAGCCGGTGGTGCGGCGCGAGTCGCTGGTGCAGATCGAGGCGCAGCTGGCGCAGCGGCTGGCCAAGGAAAAGGTTCCGCATCGCCTGATCAGCCGGGTCAAGTCGCCCTGGAGCATCTACACAAAGATGCGCTCGGAGCACAAAACCTTCGCCCAGGTGATGGACGTGTTCGGCTTCCGCGTGGTCGTGCGCACGGTGCCGGACTGTTATCACGCCCTGGGCGTGGTGCACGCGTCGTACAAGCCGCTGGACTCGCGTTTCCGCGACTTCATCGCCATCCCCAAGGCCAATGGTTACCAGTCGCTGCACACCGTGCTGTTCGGCCCGTACGGCTCGCCGATCGAAGTGCAGATCCGCACCGAGGAGATGGACCTGATCGCCGAGCGCGGCATCGCGGCGCACTGGTCGTACAAGCACGGCGGCGAGACGCCGACGAGCGCGCAGAGCCGTGCGCACCAGTGGATCGCCAACCTGGTGGAATCGCAGCGCTCGACCGGTTCGTCGCTGGAGTTCCTCGAGAACGTCAAGGTCGATCTGTTCCCCGACGAGGTGTACCTGTTCACGCCGAAGGGCGCGATCCTCTCGTTGCCGCGCAACGCGACCGTGCTCGACTTCGCGTACGCGGTGCACACCGATGTCGGCAACAAGGCCGTCGCCGCGCGCGTGGACCGCGCGCTGGTGCCGCTGCGCACCAAGCTGGTCAGCGGGCAGACGGTGGAGATCATCACCGCCAAGTCGTCGACGCCGAAGCCGCAGTGGCTGGAATTCGTGGTCTCCGGCAAGGCGCGCACCGCGATCCGCCACCAGCTCAAGCATCTCGAACACGAAGACGCCGTGCAGCTCGGCCATCGCATGCTCGACCGCTCGCTGGAAACGCTGGGCACTTCACTCGACCGACTGCCACAGCAGCACCTGGAATCCTATCTCTCCGAACATCGCTATCCGCGCCTGGAAGCGCTGCTCGCCGACATCGCGCTCGGCAACCGCATGCCCTCGCAGGTCGCGAACGTGCTCGCGCGCCGCGCGCCGGACGTCGCGGACAACAGCATGCTGCTCGACGCCGCGGGCCTGTTCCGTCCTTCGACCGACCGCATCCTGATCACCGGCCAGGAGCGCGGCGT
>DATDBI010000004.1:0-32282 GCA_036524915.1 Lysobacter sp.
GAACGAGGCGGCCATGAAGAAGATCACTTCGCCGTGCTGGATCGCGGTGATCCGGCGCACCGAGAAGCTGCCGCCGTCGCGGGTGCGGTCGATCTGGTAGACGATCGGCGCGGCGATGTCGCCGGCGCGCAGGAAGTAGGCATGCAGCGAGTGCGCGCCACGCGGCTGTTCCATCGTCGCCTGCGCGGCAGACAGCGCCTGGCCGAGCACCTGGCCTCCAAAGACGTATTTGGTGCCGATGTCGCGGCTCTGGCCGCGGAACAGGTTGTCTTCCAGGCGCTCAAGCGAGAGCAGCTCAACCAGCTCGGGAACGACTTGCTCGGAAGCGGGTGAGGTCATTGCGCGGGAAGCTCTTGGGACGCGGATCGGAAGTATACGAGATGGGCTGTTTCATCCCTCCGGCAATTCGCTTCGTCGGCAACGACCGGCCCTAAGGCAACCGCTGCAGATCCACCGCCGCCATCACCTGTGCCCACGGGAACTGCGGACCCGGGTCGAGCTTGCGCTGGACCTGCACCGAAGGGTCGTCGCTGGCGGCGACCGTGGTGGTGTCCAGGTCCTCGTGGCCGGCGATGTGGCGCAGCGTCGGCAGCGTCGCCCGCAGGTGCTGCAGCAGCGCGACCAGCGCCTCGATCTGCTCGGGCGTGTAGCGCTCGCCCATCGCCTGGTGGTGCGCCGCAAGCCAATCGGGGAAGCGGCCGCGGTTGACCAGTTCGATGCCGATGGCGCGCGGGTTGTGGCCGCGTACGTGGTGGGCGATGCGGTCGAGCGCTACGTACTGGTGCAGGCTGCCGTCGCGGTCGATGTAGTAGTGGCCGCTGTTGCCGGTCTGCGAGCCTTCGTACAGCACTTCCTCGCCGAAGCGACGCGCCATGGCCAGGTCCGGCAGCTCGGTGCTATGGATCACCACCAGGTCGATCTGGTCGAGCGCGCGGGCCTCCAGACGGTCCTGGTAGGGCAGGGGCTCGAAGGTGATCGGCGGGGCCGTGAGGTCGGGCGACATGGGGCCGGATGCTACCATTCGCCCCCGCCGGGCCTTGCTGGCCTTCCGGCCCCCGACGGCCACCACGTCCGGTCACACGGACATCGCGATGGTGGCGTCGAGCCCCCGGACCGCGCGCCCAGGCGCCGGTTCGAACAAAGCAGATTGCCAGGACTGCACGGATCCCCTCCATGAAACTGCCTCCCGCCGACTCCGAGCTCGGCAAATTGATGGCCATGCTGCCGCGCCAGGGCCGGGTCGAATGGATTGGCCTGCGGCCGCAGCGCGACGTCGCCATGGCGGCAGTCGGGCAGGCACTTGCCCAGACCGGCGCGGGGCTGGTCGGTGACCGCTACAGCGGTGGCAGCGGCAAGCGCGGCATCACGCTGATCCAGGCCGAGCACCTGCCAGTGATCGCGACACTGTCCGGCCACGATGCGGTGGCGCCGGCGACGCTGCGCCGCAACCTCGTGGTCTCCGGCTTGCCGCTGGTCGCGCTCAAGGGCCGGCGCTTCCGCATCGGCGAGGTGGTGCTGGAAGGCACCGACGACTGCGATCCGTGCTCGCGCATGGAAGCCGCGCTCGGTCCGGGCGGCTACAACGCGATGCGCGGCCACGGCGGCCTGTGCGCGCGGATCCTCGACGGCGGCACGATCCAGCTGGGCGACGCCGTCGTGGCCCTTTCCGATTGACCAGGACCTCCATGAGCAGCACGCGCGGACATTGCATCCTTTCCCACGGTTTCGAGAGCGGGCCGGACGCGACCAAGGTCACCGCGCTGGCGGATGCCGCCGAACGCCTGGGCTGGAGCCATGAGCGGCCCGACTTCACCGACCTCGATGCGCGCCGTGACGTCAGCGAGCTCGGCGACGTGGCCACGCGCCTGCAGCGACTGCTCGGCCTGGCGCGCGACGCCGCTGCGCGCGGTCCGGTGGTGCTGGCCGGGTCGAGCCTGGGTGCGTACATCTCCGGGCTGGTCTCGCTGCAGGTGCCGACGGCGGGCCTGTTCCTGATGGCGCCCCCCATCCAGATGGGCCCGGCGCCGCGGCTGGAGGCGGCCGTCGTGCCCACCTCGATCATTCACGGCTGGCACGACGAACTGATTCCGGCCAGTGCCGTCATCTCCTGGGCGCAGGAGCGCAACGCGCGCCTGCTGCTGGTCGACGACGGGCATCGCCTGTCGGACCACGTCGACGCCAGCGCCGACGCCTTCGCCTCCCTGCTGTCGGTGCTGTAAGCCATGAAATTCTTCGCAAGCTGCGGCAAGGGCCTTGAATACCTGCTCGCCGACGAACTCGTCGCGCTGGGATGCACGCGTGCAACCGCGGCCATGGCCGGCGCCAACGTCGAAGGCACCGCGCTCGACGCGCAACGCGCGGTGCTGTGGTCGCGCCTGGCCAGTCGCGTGTTGTGGCCGATCGCAGAATTCGACTGCCCCGACGAACATGCGCTCTACGCCGGAGCGGCCGCGATCGACTGGCCGCAGCACCTGGGCCAGGGCAGCACGTTGGCGGTGGACGCGCACGTGTCGGGCGATGCGATCACGCACGCGCGTTACGCGGCGCAGCGGGTCAAGGACGCTGTCGTCGACGTGATGCGTGCGCGCACCGGTTCGCGTCCGGACGTCGATGTCGAAGCACCGGACCTGCGCCTGAGCCTGGTCGTGCGCAAGGGCAAGGCCATCATCTCGATCGACCTCGGCGGCGGCCCCATGCACCGTCGTGGCTGGCGCAGCAAGCAGGGTGAAGCGCCGCTGAAGGAGAACCTCGCTACTGCGGTGCTGATGCGCGGCCAGTGGCCGAAGGTCTACGCCGAAGGCGGGGCGTTGCTCGACCCGATGTGCGGCAGCGGCACGCTGCTGATCGAAGGCGCGCTGATGGCGGCCGACGTGGCGCCCGGCCTGCAACGCCACGGCAATGCGGTGCCGACGCGCTGGCTCGGATTCGATGCCGCGGCGTGGAGCCAGCTGGTCGATGCGGCGCGCGCGCGCGAAGCCACCGGCATGAATTCACTGCGCCCGGTGTTCTTCGGCAGCGACCTCGACCCGCACGCCATCCGCGCGGCACAGGACAACGCGGTGCTGGCAGGGCTGGCTGGCGTGATCGACTGGCGCGTGGGCGATATTCGTTCGCTCCAGGCGCCGGCAACCGCGCAGGAATCGGTCGCGCCGGCCACGGATGCGGCCTCCGACCATGCGCCCGTTACGAACGCACCCGGCCTGGCGGTCTGCAATCCGCCCTATGACGCCCGCCTCGCCGCCGATGCCGCCCTCTACCGCGCCCTTGGCGACAACCTCAAGCGCGCCGTGCCGACCTGGCGCGCCAGCCTGCTGTGTGGCGACGCCGAACTCGCCTTCGCCACCGGCCTGCGCGCGGGAAAGAAGTACCAGCTGTTCAATGGCGCGATCGAATGCACGCTGATCGTCTGTGACCCGGTGGCGCCGCCGCAGCGCGAGCATGCCGAGCAGGCGCCGGCACTGTCGGAAGGCGCGCAGATGGTCGCCAACCGCCTGCGCAAGAACATCCGCAAGCTCAAGTCGTGGCGCGAGCGCGAGCACGTCAGCTGTTACCGCGCCTACGACGCCGACCTGCCGGAGTACTCGGCCGCGATCGACGTCTACGTCACCGACGAGGCCGCGCCGCGGACCTTCCTGCACGTGCAGGAATACGCGGCGCCCGCCGACATCCCGGAGGCAGTGCAGCGCAAGCGGCTCAACGAACTGCTGGCGGCGGCGCGCGAGGTGTTCGCCGTCCCGCGCGAGAACGTCGCGTTGAAGACGCGCGCACGTGGCAAGGGCGGCAGCAAGTACGGGCAGTTCGATTCCCGCGGTGAACTGGTGACCGTGCGCGAAGGCGATGCACGCCTGCGCGTCAACCTCTTCGACTACCTCGACACCGGCCTGTTCCTCGACCACCGGCCGATGCGCCTGCGCATCGCCGCCGAAGCCGAGGACACGCGTTTCCTCAATCTGTTCGGCTACACCGGCGCCGCCACGGTGCACGCGGCGGCCGGTCGCGCCCGCGCGACCACCACGGTCGACCTGTCGGCGACCTACCTGGAGTGGTGCGCCGACAATCTGCGCGAGAACAACTTCGGCGGGACGCGTCATCGCCTCGTGCAGGCCGACGCCCTGACCTGGCTGGAAGCCGACACCCAGCAGTACGACCTGATCTTCTGCGACCCGCCGACCTTCTCCAACTCCAAGCGCGCCGAAGACTTCGACGTGCAGGCCGAGCACGTGCGCCTGCTGCGCGCGGCCGTCGAACGGCTGGCCGATGACGGCGCCCTGTACTTCTCCAACAACTTCCGCCGGTTCCGTCTCGACGAGGCCGCGATCGCGCAGTTCGCCGAATGCGTCGACATCAGCGCGCAGACGATTCCGCCCGACTTCGAACGCAACGCCCGCATCCACCGTTGCTGGCGCCTGAAACGGCTTCGCTGAGGACGACCATGCGCCGACTGACGCTCCCGAAAGGTTCGTGGACGTTCTTCCGGCAGTGGCTGCGCAATCCGACGCGGATGGCTGCGGTGGCGCCGTCCGGACGCGATCTGGCCGCGGCCATGGTCACGGCACTGCCGGACGGCGCGCGGCGGGTGATCGAACTGGGCGGAGGCACCGGCGCGATCACGCGCGCGCTGCTGGCGCGCGGCATCCTCGGCCGCGAACTGCTGGTGCTCGAGCTCAACGAGGAGCTGCACGCGCACCTGCGCGCGCGCTTCCCGCAGGTGCGCATCGTGCTCGGCGATGCCCGTGATCTGGCGCAACTTGCCAGCGACGAGGGTTACCTGGGGGAGGGCGCGGCCGACGCCATCGTGTCGGGACTGGGTTTCCTGGGCATGCCACGGGCAACCCAGCGCGAGATCCTGCAGGCCTCGTTCGCCTGCCTGCGCGAAGGCGGCCGCTTCCTGCAGTTCACCTACGGCCCGCAGTCGCCCGTTGCCGCCGAAGTGGTCGAGGAGCTGGGCCTGGAGGTCGAGCGCGGCGAGTTCGTGCTGCTCAACGTGCCGCCCGCGACGGTCTATGTGCTGAGTCGCCGGCCCTGAGTCGTCGCCCCGCGCTTGCGGCCTGGCCCGACCGGAGTGTGATGGATCGTTCCATCGGCGATGCTGGCAGGGGCACCGGATACGCCCGACATTGTCGGGCAGTTCAATTGTTTTGGAGCACGCCATGAGCCATCCCGACAACCGCCAGGACTTCGCCCGCATCGGCCGCGTGATCCGCGGCATGCCGGCATCGGACGGCGCCGGCGTCCGCCTGACCCGCGTCATCGGCACGCCGCAACTGGAGATGCTCGATCCGTTCCTGATGCTCGACGAGTTCGGCACCGACAAGCCCGAGGACTACCTGGCCGGGTTCCCCGACCACCCGCACCGCGGCTTCGAAACCGTCACCTACATGCTCGACGGACGCATGCGCCACAAGGACAACCACGGCAACGAGGGCGTTCTGGTCCCCGGCAGCGTGCAGTGGATGACCGCGGGTCGCGGCCTGGTGCACTCGGAAATGCCGGAACAGCACGAGGGCCGCATGCGTGGCTTCCAGCTCTGGGTGAATCTCCCCGCCAGCGAAAAAATGGCCGAGCCGCAGTATCAGGAGTTCGCACCCGAGCGCATCCCGCAGCTGCAGCCGGCGGCAGGCGTGAACGTGAAGCTGATCGCCGGTCGCATCGGTGACGTTGCCGGCCCGATCCGGCAGCCGGCAACCGAGCCGGTCTATCTCGACATCGAGCTGGCGGCGGGCACGTCGTGGCAGTACGCGTTTCCCGACGGACACAACGCATTCGCCTATGCATTCGAAGGCGAGGGCACGGTCGGCGATGGTGAGGACGCGCGTCCGTTGTCGTCGCAGGAGCTGGCGGTGCTCAACGGTGGCAGCGTCTTCAAAGTGCGCGCCGGCACGCAGGGCGTGCGGGTGATCCTCGTAGCCGGTCGCCCGTTGCGCGAGCCCGTTGCGCGTTACGGTCCGTTCGTGATGAACACGAAGGAGCAGATCATGCAGGCCTTCGTCGACTTCCAGGAAGGCCGGTTCTAGCGCCAGGCGGTCCGTGCGAAGCCAAAGGGCCACGCCAGAAGGCGTGGCCCTTTTGTTGAATGGGCGACGGACTCAGCGCTGCTCGTCGTCACCCAGCCAGCGATAGATCACGCCACCGAGCAGGCCGCCCGCGATCGGTGCGACCCAGAACAGCCACAGCTGCGAGAGCGCCGCGGCACCGGCGAACACCGCCACGCCGGTCGACCGCGCCGGGTTCACCGACGTGTTGGTGACCGGAATGCTGATCAGGTGGATCAGCGTCAGTGCAAGACCAATCGCCAGCGGCGCAAAGCCGGCCGGCGCGCGCGGGTGGGTCGCGCCCAGGATCACCACCAGGAACATCGCCGTCATAACGATCTCGCACAGGAACGCCGCGGCGATCGAATAGCCACCGGGGGAATGCGAACCGTAGCCGTTGCTGGCGAACGCACCGGCAGCATTGGGATCGACCGCGAACGTGGCCGTGCCACTGGAGATCTGCCAGAGGACGAAACCGGCGAACAGGCCGCCGAGCACCTGGGCAATGATGTAGGGGAGCAGGTCCCTCGCCGGGAAGCGACCACCGGCCCACAGGCCGAAGCTCACCGCCGGATTGAAGTGACCGCCCGAGATGTGGCCCAGCGCGTAAGCGCCGGTCAACACCGTCAGGCCGAACGCGAGCGACACGCCGAGTAACCCGATGCCCAGCGGGTTGCCATCGCCGCCGAAATTGGCAGCCAGCACCGCGCTGCCGCAACCGCCCAATACCAGCCAGAACGTGCCGATGAACTCTGCCCCGAGACGCTTGATCATGCTGCCTCCAGATCCTTCATTGCGAAGAGACGGAAGCCCGGGCCGTACTGCCAACCGTCCGCCCGGGCGGTGCTGTTGCAGTCTGCATGCCCTGCCGCAAGGCGGGGCGGCCCATCTTAGGGGAAGAGGAAGTGCGGGCGCCGTGTAGGCGCCAATACCTGGGCGCGGTGGCGCGTGGCCCGCCGTTGATCCAGAGGCAGCGCACAGGAACGGCCGCCAGCAGGCGCTGACGTCGCGAGCCGCGGCCAGGCCGCGGCGACTCGAGTGGATTACTTGCTGCTGAGCCGGGTGGCGGGGAAGCGGATCGACTGCGCCTGCATGATCGAGTTGCCCAGCTGCGCATCGGTGGCCTGCAGCCAGATGTGCGCGGTGCGTCCGTCGGCCAGTTCGACCAGCGTCTCGCGTACCTGCATGTCCGGCTTGATCGCCACTTCGCCCTTGTACCAGTACATGGTCTGGCCATCGATCATGCCGGCTTCGGCACGGTTGCCGCGCTTGGGCGAGAACGGTGACTTGGAGGAAATGTAGAGGCCGAACGCTTCCGAGCCGTCTTCTCGCAGCGCCCGGCAGAAATCCGAGCCGCCACTGCCCTTGTATTCCCAGATCAGCCCCGAGCTTGCGGGCAATTGTGGACACGTCCCCTGGTCCTGCGCCTGTGCGTTCGCCGCGAACATGAGCCCGGCGAGCACGGGCAAGGCCGACATACGCCATGCCGTCGTCTTCACGACTAACCCCCTGTGGTCTTTGCCTAACAGCCCCAAACCCCGAAACGCCAGACCGGATTGATCAAAACGTGATCAAGTTGCCCGATCTGGACCGAACATAGTCCAGAAAGCGGCACTTGACAAATAACGATCCTTAATAGGCGGGTGGTTCAGCTTATGGGTCGGGGCCGTTCGGGGTCGGACCGGGGGGCGATCGACGGAAGGGGCGGCCGGGGCCCCGCTACAGCGGGTCAACGCTCGGGCAGGGGGATGAACTCGTCGTCGCCCGGGACCTTTCCGAAGCGTCCGGCCTGCCAGTCCTGCTTGGCCTGCTCGATCCGCTCCTTGGAGCTGGATACGAAGTTCCACCACAGGTGGCGCGGGCCATCCAGCGGCTCGCCGCCCAGCAGCATGGCCTTGAGCGGGGTCCGCGCACGCAGTTTCGGCCGGGTGCCGGGGTCGAGGACGACCAGATGCATCGCCGGGAGGTCGGCGCCGTCGAGCTGGGCGTCGCCCTCCAGGATGTACACGGCGCGCTCGGCATGGCCATCGTCGAGCACCAGTTCGGCGTCGGCGTCCAGGTCGATGGCGACGTACAGCGTGCCGCTGCAGACCTTCACCGGCGACTCTTCGCCATAACCGCGGCCGGCGACGACGCGCAGCCAGCTGCCGTTGCGGCGCTGCTGCGGCAGTGTCGCGGCAGGATGATGGAAGAAGCCGGGTGCGGCTTCCTCGTCGGAACGGGGCAGTGCCACCCAGGTCTGCATTCCGTGCAGCGGGTGTTCGTGCTCGCGCAGCGTCGCCGGCGTGCGCTCGGAGTGGGCGATGCCGCGCCCGGCGGTCATCCAGTTGACGTCGCCGGGGTTGATGTCCTGCTCGCTGCCAAGCGTGTCGCGATGGGTGATCGAACCCGACCACAGGAACGTCACCGTCGCCAGCCCGATGTGCGGGTGCGGGCGAACGTCGATGCCGCGGCCGGGTTCGAACACGGCCGGGCCCATGTGGTCGACGAAGACGAACGGGCCGATCGAGCGCGCCTGGATGCTGGGTACCGCGCGGCGCACCTGGAATCCGCCGAGGTCGTGTACGCGCGGCGAAACTATCGTGGTCATGTCGGGTCCTCGTCGTGGATGCGGTTCGCAGCTTGGCATGCCAGGGCCGGCGCCCGTGTTGCGCTGGTGCAACAACCCGTTACGGCCGACCGGCGTCGTCCAGCCGCAGTGTCGCCGCTGGCGAGGCGCCTGGCTCCAGACGCAGCAGCGTGAGCGTCCACGGCCCCAGCGCCTGCGGTGTCGGGTCGGCTGCATGCAGCACGACGTCTGCCGTCCGGCCCGCCTGCTCGAACGCCAGCTTCACCATCGCATCGCCGGCCCACACGCACGTCACCTTCGGCGGGCAGCGGGAATCCTGGTCGATGCCGATGTAGCGAAGGGTAGCCTGCTGCGGCAGCGCCGCGCGGCCACCGGGCAGCAACGTGAATTCCTCGTGCACGGACACCCGGGTGCCGGTCCGCACAGGACTGCTGCAGCCGGCGCTCATGGCCACGGTCAGCAGGACTGCGGCCTGCAGTTTCATTCGACAGTTCATGGGCGGCGATTGTAAGCGGCCATGTGAAGCAGCCGTGCAGGCGGCATGTCTAGAATCGATCCACATCTCCTGCCCGGACCGCCATGACGAGGAAGCTGCGCTGGATCGGAATCGCTGTCGCCGTGCTGATCGTGGCCTCGGCGCTGTCGGTCTTCAGCTACGGACGGTTCGCCCGCCATGCGCGCGGCGCACCGTCGACCGCCGTTGCCGCCGACCGGATCGAGACCACGATTGACCGCGCGATAGCGCCGATGACGCAGGCGCGTCCCGGCGAGGCCGGGCTGTCGCTGATCACCGACAACCGCGACGCATTCGCGGTGCGCGCCCTCAGCGCACGCTTGGCCGGTCGCAGCCTCGACCTGCAGTACTACATCTGGAAGCCCGACCTGACCGGCAACCTGATCTTGCAAGAGATCCTGCGCGCGGCCGATCGCGGTGTGCGCGTGCGCCTGCTGCTGGACGACCTCAACGCGCACAAGAAGGACTCGCTGCTGGCCGCGCTGGACCAGCACCGCAATATCGAAGTGCGGATGTTCAACCCCTCGCGCGGGCGCGCATCGAGCTTCACGCGTGGCGTCGAGCTGCTGCTGCGTGGCTTCAGCCTCAACCGGCGCATGCACAACAAGGCCTGGATCGTCGACGGGAGGATGGCCGTGGTCGGAGGCCGCAACATCGGCGACGAGTATTTCGGCGCCGCATCGGACTCCAATTTCATGGACGCCGACCTGGCCGTGGTCGGGCCGCCGGTGAAGGAAACCGCCGCCATCTTCGATGCGTTCTGGAACAGCGCATCGGCCATTCCGCTGGCCGCGCTGGTGGAGAGTGACGAGCTGTCACTGCAGCGGCTGCGGCGGATCGTGGACCTGGAGTACAAGTCCCGCGACGCCAACCCGTACCTGGCCAAGCTGCGCCAGTCGCCGACCATCGCCGCGCTGCTGCGCGGTGGAAAGCAGCCGCGCTGGACGCATGATGCGCACGTCTATTCCGATCCCGCCGACAAGGCCGAAGGGGCGGCGCGCAAGGGGTGGCTGGCCGACGTGCTGGTGCCGGTCGCGATCGCCGCGCGGCGCGAACTGTTCATCATCTCGCCGTACTTCGTGCCCGGCGACGAGGGCGTTGCCGCGCTTGTGGCCATGCGCAAGCGCGGCGTGCACGTTGGCGTCCTGACCAATTCGCTGGCCGCCACCGATGTCGCGGCCGTGCACGGAGGTTATGCCCCGTACCGGTTGCGGCTGCTCGAGGGCGGCGTCGACCTGTTCGAGCTGATGGCGAGCGGCGGCCAGGGCGGCCGTGGCAGTGGCGGCGGCAGTGGCTTTGGCTCCAGCAACGCGAGCCTGCACACCAAGGCGTTCCTGGTCGACGACGACGTCGGCTTCGTCGGCTCGTTCAACCTCGACCCGCGGTCGATCAATCTCAACACCGAGATGGGCATCCTCTTCAAGGATCGCCAGCTGAGCGCCGACCTGCGTCAGACCTACGTGTTCAAGACCGGCGCCCGCAACAGCTACAAGCTCTGGCTGGACGATGGCGAACTGCGCTGGCGCGACGGTTCGGCCGAGCCGCCGCGGGAGTGGAGCCATGAGCCGGCCGTCGGCATGGGGCGTCGCGCGATCGCCCGCGTGATCGGCTGGCTGCCGGTCGAATCGCAGTTGTGACGGCGGGGCAGGGGCTCCGTGGCGGCGCCTACTGCCGACCTTCCTCGAGCGTCGCCTTGCCATCGGCATCGATGTGCACCGTCGTCAGCCGGTCGTATTCGGCCTCGCTCATCTCGGCCACGGCGCAACTGCACAGAGCGGCTGCGATGCCCGGGATCGTGTTGCTGTGGCCGACCACGAGCACCGATTGCCCGGCGTGCTCACGTCGCAGGCGTGACGAAACGTCGGCGGCCGACGCCTTGGCGTCGTACGTGGTGACCGTGAGGCCGTGCCCGCGCGCGGTCGGCGCCGCTGTCTGCTGCGTGCGCCGGTAACCGGTCGAATACACGGCGACCAGCGGCACATCGGCCAGGCGCACGGCCAGTGCATCGGCGCGCGCCAGGCCGGCGGCGGTCAGCTCCGGATCCTTCGAGCCGTCGGGCACCTTCTCGGCGTGGCGCACCAGGATGAAGGTGGTGGCCGGCGGCGGCGTGGTTGTACAACCGCCGAGCAGGGCGATGGTCAGCAGGACGGGCAGGGCGAGCTTCATCGCGCGTTCCAGGGAAGGATTGCGCGCAACGATACCGTGTCGTCCCGGGCCGTGCCCACAGCGGCGGTCATGCCGGCTGCAGCGCCGTCACTATCCCGCGCGCGGCCAGCAACCGTGCCGAGGCATCCGGCAGTTCCAGCGTCATGCGCAGTTTGTCGGGCCCCTCCATCCGGTACAGCTTGGGCTGGCCCTGGATGAGCCGGATGATGGCCATCGGGTCGACGTTGGGTTTCTCGACGAACTGCACGCGGCCGCCCTTCTCGCCAAGGTCGAGCTTGCGGATGCCCAGTGCGGTCGCGCGCTGCTTGAGTTCGGCAATGGCAAACAGGTGCTTGGCGGCGTCGGGCAGCAGGCCGAAGCGGTCAATCATCTCGACCTGCAGCTCGCGCAGTTCGTCGGCGTCGCGCGCACCGCTGATGCGCTTGTACAGCGTCAGGCGCGTGTGCACGTCGGGCAGGTAGTCGTCCGGGATCAGCGCCGGGACATGCAGTTCGACATCGGCGCCGCGTGCCTGGTTGCCGTCCACGTCCGGCAGCTCGCCGCGCTTGATCGAGCGCACGGCGCGCTCGAGCAGCTCGGTGTACAGGCTGAAGCCGACCTCGGCCATCTGTCCGCTCTGCTCCTCGCCGAGCAGCTCGCCGGCGCCGCGAATCTCCAGGTCATGCGTGGCCAGGGTGAAGCCGGCGCCCAGTTCGTCCATCGCGGCGATCGCATCGAGTCGCTTGCGCGCATCGGCGGTGATCGCCTTCCGGTCGGGTACCACCAGGTAGGCATAGGCGCGGTGGTGCGAGCGGCCGACGCGACCGCGCAGCTGATGCAGCTGCGCCAGGCCGAACTTGTCGGCGCGGTTCATGATGATGGTGTTGGCGTTGGGAATGTCGATGCCCGATTCGATGATCGTCGTCGACAGCAGCACGTTGAAGCGCTGCTTGTGGAAGTCGAGCATCACCCGCTCCAGTTCGCGCTCGGGCATCTGGCCGTGGGCCACGCCGATGCGCGCCTCCGGCACGAGTTCCTCCAGCTGCCGCTGCATGCGGCCGATGCTCTCGACGTCGTTGTGCAGGAAGTACACCTGGCCGCCGCGCGAGAGTTCGCGCTGGAACGCCTCGCGCAGCTGCGCGTCGTCCCACGGCACGACGAAGGTCTGCACCGCCAGGCGATGCGCGGGCGGGGTGGCGATGATCGACAGGTCGCGCAGGCCGGCCATGGCCATGTTGAGCGTGCGCGGAATCGGGGTGGCGGTCATCGTCAGCAGGTGGACGTTGGCGCGCAACGCCTTCAGCGCTTCCTTCTGGCGCACGCCGAAGCGCTGTTCCTCGTCGACGATCACCGCGCCCAGATCCTTGAAACGGACATCGGGCTGCAGCAGGCGGTGGGTGCCGACGACGACGTCGATCTTGCCCTCGGCCACCTTCTCCAGCTCGGCCTTGATCTCCTTGGCGGTCTTGAAGCGGGAGAGCACTTCGACCTTGAGCGGCCAGTCGGCAAAGCGGTCGCGCATGGTGCGGTAATGCTGCTCGGCCAGCAGCGTGGTCGGCACCAGCACCGCGACCTGCTTGCCGGCGGCGGCGGCGACGAAGGCCGCGCGCACCGCGACTTCGGTCTTGCCGAAGCCGACGTCGCCGCAGACCACCCGGTCCATCGGCTGGCTCGAACCCAGGTCGCGGATGACCGCCTCGATCGCCGCATGCTGGTCGGGGGTTTCCTCGAACGGGAATGCCGCCGCGAAGGGTTCGTACATGGAGCGATCGATTTCGATCGCCAGCCCGGCGCGGGCGCGGCGCTTGGCCTGGATCTCGAGCAGCTCGGCGGCAACGTCGCGGACCTTCTCCGCGGCCTTGCGCTTGGCCTTGGTCCACTGCTCGCCGCCGAGCGAATGCAGCGGTGCGGTCGCATCGGACGCACCGGAGTAGCGGTTGATCAGATGCAGCTGCGCAACCGGCACGTACAGCCGGTCACCCTTGGCGTATTCGATCTCGAGGTATTCGCCCGGTAGTCCGCCGGCTTCCAGCGTGATCAGGCCGCGGTAGCGACCGACACCGTGGTCCTCATGGACGATCGGCGCGCCTTCGCTCAGCTCGCCCAGGTCGCGGATGATCGCTTCCGGCTCGCGACCGACGCGGCGGCGCCGGCGCGGCTGGCTGGCGCGCTCCGGGAACAACTGGCGTTCGGTGAGCACCGCGATCGCCGGTTCGTTGATCGCGAAACCGTCGTCGAATGGCGCCACGGCTATGGCAAACCGGCTGAGCCCTCCCGTCGCCTGCGGCGGCGCAAACGCGGACCAGCCCGCAAGCACGTCCGGCCGCAGCCCCGCTCCCTGCAACAGCTCCAGCAGCGCCTCGCGCCGTCCGGCCGAATCGGCCGAGATCAGCACGCGCCCCGGGTAACTGCCGAGGAAGGACTTGAGTGCCTCGGCCGGCGCATGGTCGCGCGCGGCGATCGGCAGGGCCGGTGCCGGCTGGTCGCCGAGTGCTTCGGCGCGGTCCCGCTGCGGGTGGCCTTCGCCGCAGACCTCGACGCGCTCGCCTTCATTGAGGCGTTCGCGCAATGCATTCGGGGCGAGGTACAACGCGTCCGGCGGCAGCAGCGGCCGCTCCAGGTCGTGGCGGCGCTGTTCGTAGCGCTCGCCCGTGTTGCTCCAGAACTGCTCGGCCGCCTCCATCGCGCCCTCGCCGAGCACCGGCAGCGTGTCGGCTGCGAGGTAGTCGAACAGCGTCGCGGTCTTGTCGAAGAACAACGGCAGGTAGTACTCGATGCCCGGCGGCGTCAGGCCAGCCTTGAGGTCCTGGTAGAGCGCGCTGCGGCGCGTGTCGAGGTCGAAGCGTTCGCGCAGGGCATCGAGCGCGCGCTTGAGCGACACGTCGTCCAGCGGCACTTCGCGACCCGGCAGCAGATGCACCGCGTCGATCTTGTCGAGCGAGCGCTGCGACTCCGGATCGAACGCGCGGATGGTGTCGATCTCGTCATCCAGCAACTCGACGCGGAACGGCTGCTCGGCGCCCATCGGATAGACATCGAGCAGGCCGCCGCGCACGGCGAAGTCGCCCGGGTCGAGCACCTGCGGCACATGGCGATAGCCGGCCGACTCGAGCCTGCGCTTCTCGGCATCGAGGTCGAGGCGCTGGCCCAGCTTCACGTCGAAACTTCCGCCAACGATGTGCTTGAGCGGCGCAAGGCGCTGCAGCAGCGTCTGCACCGGCACGATCACGATGCCGCGCTTGAGCGTCGGCAGGCGGTGCAGCGCCGACATGCGCTGGCTGACGATGTCCGGATGCGGACTGAAGATGTCGTACGGCAGCGTTTCCCAGTCCGGGAACGCCAGCACCGGCAGGCCGGTCTCACCGCCCAGCAGTGTGTGCAGGTCGGACTCGAGCTGGTGCGCCGTCTGGTTGTCGCGGGCGACCGCCAGCACCGGGCCGGCGTGCACGCGCGCAGCCGAGGCGATGTGGAAGGCCAGCGCCGATGGCGACGCCGGTGCACGCCACCAGGCACGCTGCTGTCCAGCCTTGGGCAAGGGCGGGGTGGGGAAGTCGTTCTTCGGCATCGGAGGGGGATCTCGAACGAGAAAACGAATGCAGCGCCGGCAGCCATCGCCGCCAGCGCAAAGAGGCTGCATTTTACGGGAGCGAGGCGGGGGACGTGGCTGCGATTGGCGTGGCGTCGGCCCGGGTGCTGGACCGCAGCGTTCCGCCCGCTGCGATAATGATCGCTTGCAAGTAGATAGCGCGCTATGTAAAGTACACCCCATGAAGACCGCAGCCGCCAGCAGGCCCCCCCGCGCCAAGTCGATGCAGACGCTCGACGCGCAGATGTGCTTTGCCCTGTATTCGACTGGCCTGGCGCTCAACAAGGTCTACCGGAAACTGCTCGGCCCGCTCGGCCTTACCTATCCGCAGTACCTGGTGATGCTGGTGCTGTGGGAGGGCGACGGCATCACGGTCAGCGAGGTTGGCGAGCGCCTGTTCCTGGACTCGGCCACGCTCACGCCGCTGCTCAAGCGCCTGCAGGGCGCCGGCCTGATCACGCGCACCCGCGCCACCGACGACGAGCGCCAGGTGATCATCGCCTTGACCGCCGAAGGGCGCGCTCTGAAGGCCAAGGCCAGGACGGTGCCGACCGACCTGATCTGCGCCGCGGAGTGTTCGCTCGACGAGGTGGAAGCGCTCAAGCGGCAGCTAGAATCGCTGCGCGCGAGCCTGTCGAAGAACGTCTGAGCCATCGATTGATTGCCATATTAATAGCGCACGATCAAATAACGCACTAACAGCATCGTCACCCGGATTTTCAACCCGCCGGCAACGGCACGTCCCCCCAAGGAGTCACCCCATGTCCCTCGATAAAGTCCTCTACACCGCCCATGCCACCGCCACCGGCGGCCGCGACGGTCGCGCCGTCTCGTCCGACAACGTGCTCGACCTCAAGCTCACCACGCCGCGCGAACTCGGCGGTGCCGGCGGCGACGGCACCAACCCGGAGCAATTGTTCGCGGCAGGCTATTCGGCCTGCTTCATCGGCGCGCTGAAGGTCGTTGCCGCCCGCGAGAAGATCGCGCTTCCGGCCGATTCCAGCATTGAAGGCAGCGTCGGGATTGGTCCGGTCGGACAGGCCTTCGGCATCCAGGCCGAGCTGAAGATCTCGCTGCCGGGCCTGCCGCGCGAGCAGGCTGAAGCGCTGGTCGAGAAGGCCCACCAGGTGTGCCCGTACTCGAACGCCACGCGCGGCAACATCGACGTCACTCTGACAATCGTCTGACCCGTCCCGGGCAGGAGCCAGCCCCCTGGCTCCTGCATCCGGTCAACCTAGGGTCGCGCTTCCAGCACCAGGTTGAAGGGCGTCTGCGTGGCCCGTCGGAACTGCCTGAACCCGGCTTCCTCCAGCACCGCGCGCAGTCGCGCCTCTCCGGCCTGCGCACCCAGCGCAGGTCCGTTGCGTGCCAGCGACACCGGCACGCAGATCTGCGAGGACGCGCCGTAGTACACGCGACCGACCGGATTGAGATTCTCCTCGACGCTGTCGCCCGCGAACGGCTCCACCAGCATGCAGGTGCCGTCGGGTTTGAGTGCGTGTAGCGCATGGCGCGCCGCGCCGACCGGGTCGGCCATGTCGTGCAGGCAGTCGAAGAAAGCGATCAGGTCGAAATGGTTGCCGCTGTAGCCGGTGGCGTCGGCGACCTCGAAGTAGGCATTGTCGACACGCGCCTGGCGCGCCCGCTCGCTCGCTACTTCAATCGATCCGGGATGGTAGTCGTAGCCGATGAAGCTCGATTTCGGAAACGCCTGCGCCATCAGTGTCGTGCTGGCACCGTGGCCGCAGCCAACGTCCGCGGCCTTTCCGCCGGCCTTGAGTTTCTCGAGCACGCCATCGAGCGCCGGCAGCCAGCTGGTGATGAGGTTGGCGTTGTAGCCGGCGCGGAAGAAGCGCTCGGTGCCATGGAACAGGCAAGGGTGGTGCTCGCCCCATTCCATGCCCTTGCCGGTCTTGAAGTTTTCCTTGGTGCGCTCTAGCGCATGGAACGTAGCTTCGACCAGCGAGTAGGCGCCAGGCAGGTCGACCGGACCACCGGGGTCGGCCAGGCACAGTGCCTGTTCCGGGCTGAGCGAATACGAGTCGCTGGCGGCTTCGTACTGGACATAGCCGCCGGCGGCCTGGTTGCCGAGCCACTCGCGGACGTAGCGTTCGTTGGTGTCGGTTTCGGCGGCCAGCTGTACCGAGGTCAACGGCCGCTTCGCCAGCGCCCGATACAGTCCGAGCTGGTCGCCGAGCAGCATCAGGGTGGCGCTCATCGCTGCGCCAAGGTCGCCGACGGCGTGGCCCAGGAACTGGTTGAGGCGATCTTCGTTAACGGTCATGGCAGGCAATCCCGGGGAGGGTGGGGTCCTTCCATGGACGCGCGGCAGCACCCTGCCGCAGGCCCCCTGCCCACAGGAATCAACGCGGCAACGCCGGCCCGGCGGACAAACCTCAGGCCTTGCGCGTCTTCAGGTCCAGTGCAACCCGGATCAGACCGGGCGCGTCCTGCTGGAACTCGCGCTGGAACCCCAGCGATTCTGCCAGCGCGAGCATTGCCTGGTTGTGTTCGAACACATCGCCATAAACCCGCTCGAGCTTCTTGCCGCGGGCCCACTTCACCAGGCGCGTCATCAGATAACGGCCCAGGCCCATGCCGGCCACGTAGTGGCTGACCAGGATGGCGAAGTCAGCGTCCTTGCCGTTCTCGTCGATGGCGATGCGCGCGACGGCGCCGACCAGGGCTTCACCCGGCGGCAGCGGCTCGGCCGCGACCAGGGCGAATTCTGTCTTGGGATTGATCCGCGTCATCCGCTCGGCCATATCCGTGGTGAGCTCTTTGAGCGCATACAGGAAGCGCTGGCGGACCTCTTCGGGCTCAAGCAGGGAGAAGCTCGCGCGGATCGGTTCGGCGTCTTCCGGCCGAATCGGGCGTATGAGCACTTCGCGCCCGTTGGGAAGGCGCATTCTTTCGTGCCAAGGCGGGAGTCGTTCGCGCGCGGCCATGGACGGATATTGGCACACTTCCCCGGAGAGGCGTATTCACAATCTTCACAGGGCGGCCGGCAGCCGCCGCCATTCATCGACCGGGCGGGTGCGCGGTCCCAGGGGGCAAATGCGCTTCATGGTCGAGGGCGAGCGTTTCTTCGAGCTGACCGGGCGGCCCGGATTCATCCCTGCCTCTACCCGGCGCGTGCGCACGGGGTGCATGTCGGGGGAGCCCCGGCGGGTTTCCGGTCGGGATACTGCGCGGACCAGCGCCGCCAGCAGGCCCGCCATGCGCCGATGCTAGACTCGCGCCGCCCCGGTAATGCGTGCAGCGTCGGCACGATGCATGCTTCTGCGCGGTTGATCGGGCAGTGACTCGGCAGTTACATCAGCAGCAGCGACCAGGACACAAGGAAGGCTCATGGCAGGTGGTGGTGATTCGACCCGCGCGATTCTTTTCGCGTTGGGCGCCAATTTCGCGATCGCGGTCGCCAAGGGCGTGGCCGCGTTCTTCACCGGCTCCAGCGCGATGCTGGCCGAGACCGTTCACTCCCTGGCCGACTGCGGCAACCAGCTCCTGCTGCTGCTGGGCCTGCGCCAGGCGAGGCAGCCACCCTCGCCGGATTACCCCCTCGGTTACGGCAAGGCGATCTATTTCTGGTCCTTCCTGGTCGCGGTGATGCTGTTCACCGTCGGCGGCATGTTCTCGCTGTACGAGGGCATCCACAAACTGCAGCACCCCGAGCCCATCAAGCACTGGTACTGGGCCGCGGGCGTGCTGACCTTCGGCATCATCGCCGAGGCGGTGTCGATGCGTGCCTGCCTGGTCGAGGTCAACAAGGCGCGTGCTGACCGCAGCCTGTGGCAGTGGTTCCGCGAGAGCCGGCAGGCCGAGCTGGTGGTGATCTTCGGCGAGGACCTGGCGGCGCTGTTCGGCCTGGTGTTCGCACTGATCGCCGTGCTGCTGGCCGCGGCCACCGGCAACCCGCTGTGGGATGCGATCGGCACGATCACCATCGGTGCGCTGCTGATCGTGGTCGCGGTGTTCGTCGCGATCGAGGTCAAGGCGATGCTGATCGGGCAAAGCGTCGACCCGGCACGGCAGAAGCAGATGCGCGAGTTCCTCGATGCTCGCCCGGAGATCACCCGGGTGATCAGCCTCATCACGCTGCAGCTGGGCAACGAGGTGCTGGTGTCGGTGCAGGCGCAGATGCGCGAGGAGCACAGCGTCGCGGGGCTGATTGATCAGACCAACACGGTCGAGCGCGCGCTCAAGCAGAGCTTCCCGGAAGTGCGCTGGAGCTTCTTCGAGCCGGACCGGAACGAAGACTGAGCCCTACGCCGAGCGCACCAGCCATTCCACCCGGCTGGTTGCACCCGGACCTTCGCCCAGCACCTTGGCCAGCAGCGGCATCGCGCCGGCAAGCGTCTGGTCGAGTTGCCACGGCGGGTTGAGCACCAGCAGGCCGCTGCCGTTCATGCGCAACGGTGAGTCATCGGCGCGGACCTGCAGTTCGGCGATCAGCGACGACTTGGCGGGGATCGCCGCCGCGCGACGGTAGAACGGCTGCAACGCGCGCCGCAGCTTGATCGGATACCACAGTGCAAACGTGCCCTGCGGCCAGCGGCTGATGCCTTCGCGCAGCGCGGCGATGGCGGTGTCGAACTCTTCCAGCTGGGCTTCGTAGGGCGGATCGATCAGCACCAGGCCGCGGTTGTAGCGGATGTCGCCGATGCGCGCCGGCAGCATCGCCTTCATCGCCGCGTAGCCGTCGCGTTCGTGCACGGCCACACGCGGGTCGCGCTCGAACACGGCCTTGAGCTGGCCGGCTTCCTCCGGCTGCAGTTCGCATGCGGCGATGCGGTCCTGCTCACGCAGGGCATGGGCGAGCAGCCAGGGCGAGCCCGGGTAGCTGGCCTGGCCATGGTCGTGGCGGCAGGCGCGGATCGCGGCCAGGTAACGGGCAATCGCCGGGTGCTTGGGGGCCTCGGCGATCAGCCGTCCGATGCCGCCATCGGCCTCGCCGGTGCGCTGCGCCGAATTGCTGTCGAGCGCGTACAGGCCACGGCCGGCGTGGGTATCGAGTGCGAACACCGGCGCCGGCTTGGCGACCAGCGCATCGCAGATCGCCAGCAAGACGATGTGCTTGAGCACGTCGGCGTGGTTGCCGGCGTGGAACGCGTGACGGTAATTCATGGGGGAAGGGCGAGCGGGGACCCGCACAATCTACACGCCCCGGTGATTCGGGGCGCAGTGACGGGGCCTTGCAGAGGGGGGCGTGCGCTGGAGGGACTGCTACGCTTGCCAGCACGCTCCGGTATCCGATGCCTCTCCCACCGATGCACATCCTGCTGGTCGAAGACGAACCCGCCATCGCCGACATCGTCCTGCATGCCTTGCGTGCGGACGGTTTCGAGGCGTCGCATTGCCTGACCGGCCGCGCCGCACTGACGCTGGCGGGCAATCAGGCCTTCGACCTGGCGGTGCTGGACGTGGGGCTGCCGGACATCGGGGGCTTCGCGCTGTGCCGCGAATTGCGCCGCGGCCGTGACCTGCCCGTGATCTTCCTGACGGCACACGACGCCGAAGCCGAGCGCATCCTCGGTCTGGAAATCGGTGGCGACGACTACGTCACCAAGCCTTTCTCGCCGCGCGAGCTGGTGGCGCGGGTGCGAGTGGTATTGCGGCGCCTTCACCACGACGCACCGGCCGCCGCCGGGGGCTTCGCCCACGATCTGGAAGGCAAGCGCATCAGCTACCGGACCCAGCTGCTCGACCTCACGCGTTACGAGTACGGCCTGCTGGCCGCGCTGCTGCAGCGCCCCGGCGCGGTGCTGTCGCGCGCACAACTGATGGACCGCGTCTGGGGAAACGCGCTCGACAGCGGTGATCGCACGGTCGACACCCACATCAAGACGCTGCGGGCGAAGCTGCGCGATGTCGCGCCCGACGTCGATCCGATCCGCACCCATCGCGGACTCGGCTACTCGCTGGTGACGGATCCGGGCAAGGGCGCGCGCGAATGAAGATCGGCCTGCGCATCTTCCTCGGCTACTTCCTGATCGTCGCGCTGGCGGGCCTGCTGCTGGCGCAGGTGTTCGTCGCCGAGGTCAAGCCCGGTGTGCGCCAGGCGATGGAAGACACCCTGGTCGACACCGCCAATGTCCTGGCCGAGCTGGCCACCGACGATTTCATCGCCGGCCGTATCGACCATGGCGACTTCGCCCGTCGCGTGCGTGCGATGGCGCGCCGCGACTACGGCGCGCGCATCTGGGGCTTCGGCAAGCGCTCCTCGCAGTACCGGATCTACGTGACAGACGCGCGCGGACGGGTCGTGTTCGACAGCAGCGGCCGCGACGTCGGCGCCGACTACTCGCGCTGGAACGATGTCTACCTGACCCTGCAGGGCCGCTACGGTGCCCGCTCCAGCCGCAGCACGTACTCCGATCCCGATTCGACCGTGATGCACGTGGCCGCGCCGATCCGCGACAGTCAGGGCAAGGTGATCGGCGTGCTCACGGTGGCCAAGCCGAACAGCGCGATTGCACCGTTCATCGAGCGCAGCCAGGGCGTGGTGCTGCGCTGGGGCGCGTTGCTGCTGGGCGTGTCACTGCTGGTGGGGCTGGACGCGGCCTGGTGGTTGTCGCGCCAGCTGGGCCAGCTGCGGCGCTACGCCAACGGCGTCACCGCCGGCGAGCGGGTCACACTGCCCGATGCCGCCGGTGAGTTCGGCGAGCTTGGCCGCGCGCTGGAAACCATGCGCGTGCGCCTGGAAGGCAAGCAGTACGTCGAGCACTACGTGCACACGCTGACGCACGAGATGAAGAGCCCGCTGGCGGCGATCCGCGGCAGCGCGGAACTGCTTGAGGGACCGCTAGAGGAAGCCGACCGCATCCGCTTCACGGCCAGCATCCGAAGCCAGAGCGAACGGCTGGCGCAGATGATCGACAAGATGCTCGCGCTGGCGGCCGTCGAGCATCGCCAGCGCCTGGAACAACCGGAGCCGGTGGCGTTGGCGGCACTGGCCGAAGAGGCAGTCGCGCAATGCACGACGCGACTTGAACGGGCAGGGGTCTGGCTCGACCTGGATAGCGAAGCAGGCCTGCCGCCCGTGAGCGGCGACCCGTTCCTGTTGCGCCAGGCCCTGATCAACCTGATCGAGAACGCCGCCGACTTCGCCCCGGCCGGCAGCCGCATCGAACTGCGCCTGCTGCGCGACGGCGAGCGCCAGACGGTGGAAGTCCGTGACCGCGGCGTCGGCATCCCGGACTACGCGCGCGATCGCGTGTTCGAGCGCTTCTACTCGCTGCCACGCCCGGACAACGGCAGTCGCAGCAGCGGCCTGGGCCTGTGCTTCGTCGCCGAAGTGGCGACCCTGCACGGGGGAGAG
This sequence comes from Lysobacter sp., assembly GCA_036524915.1. Classification (GTDB taxonomy): domain Bacteria; phylum Pseudomonadota; class Gammaproteobacteria; order Xanthomonadales; family Xanthomonadaceae; genus Lysobacter_J. Next base: position 22,168 of record DATDBI010000004.1, read on the forward strand.
GCGTCACTGGGCAATCGCGAAGGCGGCGGCGCCGTCGCGCGCATCTCGCTGCCCGGCTGAGGCAGTAGGCACTTCACCCTCACTTCACCGTGGCGCCATCGTCGCCACGCGTTCGCTGCCGATCCTGTCGCCATTACCCGACAGGAGTTGCACATGCGCCTTGCCTTCAAGATCGTCATGGTCGTCTCGATGACCATTGCGATCCTGGTTCCGCTGCTGATGATCCGTGGCGTGATCCAGGACCGTCAGAACTACCGCGCGCAGGCGGTGGCCGATATTGCCCGCAGCTACGCTGGCGCCCAGTCCTTCGCCGGACCGGTGCTGGTGGTTCCGTACACGGAGACGGTCGAGGTCGAAGAGCCCGACAAGTACAACGTCGTGCACAAGGTGCAGCGCGAAGTCACCCATCACTGGACCTATTTCCCGACCACGCTCGACGTGCGCGGTCCGATGCGGCCAAGCACGCGCAAGCGCGGCCTGCACGAAGTGCGGGTGTACGAGTGGCGCGGAAAGGCGAAGGCGCGTTTCGAGGCATCGATCCCGGCTGCCGGCACCGTTCCGCGCAAGATCGGCCAGCCGTGGCTGAGCTACGCCATCGCCGACGTGCGTGGCCTGCGTGCGTCACCGCAGTTGCGCATCAACGGCCGGGCTGTGTCGGTCGAGGAAGGCCTGGGCAGTCGCAGCGGGTCCGGACTGCATGTCCGCCTGGCCGAGCCGCAGGCCGGTCAGGTAGTGCGCCTCGATACCGAACTGGACCTGGTGCTCGGAGGCACCGAATCGCTGGCACTGGTACCGCTGGGCAAGAGCAACCAGTTCGCCCTGCAGTCGAGCTGGCAGCACCCCAGCTTTGGCGGCAGCTCGCCCCGGCATGAACTCGACGCCTCCGGCTTCAAGGCCGACTGGCAGATCGCCTCGGTCGCCAGCAACGCCCAGCGCCAGTACCTGCAGGGACAGGTCCTGCCGGACATGCGCGGCGGCGTCTCCGGCATGGACGGCATCGATGCGGTCGGCGTGTCCCTCATCGACCCGGTCGACATCTACACCCAGGCCGACCGCGCCACCAAGTACGGCCTGCTGTTCGTGCTGCTGACCTTCGTCGGCTTCTTCATCTTCGAGCTGATCAAGCAGCTGCCGATCCACCCGATCCAGTACGGCCTGGTCGGGCTGGCCCTGGCCATCTTCTTCCTGCTGCTGGTCAGCCTGAGCGAGCACATCGATTTCACCATCGCCTACGTCATCGCCAGCGTCGCCTGCATCGGGCTGCTCGGCTTCTACCTGGTGGCGGTGCTGCGCAGCGTTGGCCGGGGCCTGGGATTCGCGGCCATGCTGACCACGCTCTACGCGGCGCTGTACGGCTTGCTGGTGTCGGAGGACAACGCGCTGGTGCTCGGCGCCGGCCTGCTGTTCCTGGTCCTGGCGGCGATCATGGTGGTCACCCGCCGCGTCGACTGGTATCAATTGGCCGGAGCGCGACCGCCGTTGCGTGAATGAGTTTGAACGCGGTCGTGGGCTCAGCCTGCGGCCGCGTTCGTCGTGACCCTGGCACCACCCACCGATCCGACCTTGAACCGGGAACCCCAAGATGTACGTCATGGATGCCAACGCCCCTGAAACGCCATCCGCACTCGACGTGCGCAGCTACAGCGGCGCCGCGATCTCGCCCTGGCTGGACGACCTGGCCCGGCTGCGCCTCACGGTGTTCCGCGACTGGCCCTATCTCTACGATGGCGACGCGCACTACGAGGCGGAGTACCTGCACAGCTACCTGCAGTCACCGCGCAGCATCGTGGTGCTGGCCTTCGACGGCGACCAGGTGGTCGGCGCTTCGACCGGGATGCCGCTGGCGGCCGAAGCCAAGGCCTTCCTGGATGCGTTCGACGGCATTTCGATCGATCCGCAGGACGTGTTCTATTGCGGCGAATCGGTGCTGCTGCCGCAGTACCGCGGACGCGGCATCGGCCATCGGTTCTTCGACGAGCGCGAGGCTCACGCGCGCAGCTACGGCGACTACGCGCTGACCGCGTTCTGTGCGGTCGATCGGGAGCCCGGCCACCCGCGCCGCCCGGCCTTTCATCGTGGCAACGAATCGTTCTGGAGCAAGCGCGGCTACCGCCCACGCCCCGAACTGAAGGCCCATCTGACCTGGCGCGAGGTCGGCGGAGCGGTGGTCGACCACGCACTCACCTTCTGGATGCGATCGCTGGAGCGGACACGATGAGCGACGGCATGCTCAAGGTGGCAGTGGCCAAGTACACCATCGGCGCGCCGGACGACTTTGCCGCCTTCGCTGGCAAGCAGGCGCGCTGGCTGGATGAAGCGCGCCAGCAAGGCGCGCAGATGGCAGTGCTGCCGGAGTACCTGTCGCTCGAGCTGGGGGCGATGTTCGACGAAGCCACGCGCACCGACCTGCATGCGTCGCTGGCCGCGCTACAGGCCTGGCATCGCCCGTGGCTGGAACTGTTTTCACGCCTGGCGCGGGAACGGCACATGCACGTGGTGGCCGGCACCTTCCTGCTCGACCTCGGCCGCGGCCGGTACCGCAATCGCAGCTACACGTTCGCGCCGGACGGTAGCCACGTGTGGCAGGACAAACTGCGCCTGACCGGATTCGAAAAGTCGGCCGGCGTCATCGAATCGGGTGACGAGCTCAAGGTGTTCGAGACCGGGCCGGTGCGCAGCGCCGTCGCGGTCTGCTACGACAGCGAGTTCCCGCTGCCGGTGCGCGCGCAGTGCGAGGCGGGCGCGCGCCTGCTGGTGGTGCCCAGCTGCACCGACACCGACGCAGGTGCCACCCGCGTTCGCGTGGGGTGCCTGGCGCGCGCGCTGGAGAACCGCTGCTTCGTCGCCCAGTCGGTCACCGCCGGCGCGGCCCCCTGGAGTCCCGCGCTGGACGTCAATACCGGCGAGGCCGCGCTGATCGCGCCGATGGATGTCGGCCTGCCGCACGACGGCATGATCGTGCAGACCCGCGGCGACCAGCACTGGGCGGTGGCCACGCTCGATTTCGCCGCGCTCGAGGCCAGCCGCGCGCAGGCGCAGGTAGCCAACGACCGTGACTGGGCCAGCCAGTACTTCCCGAGCGTTGCACGGGCCAAGGTCGTGCGCGCCGAAGCGGCGTGAGTGGCCGGGCCGCTCACCCGAACAGCGTCACCCCGGGGACCAGCCACAGCGACAACGCCGCCAGCGACGTGCCAATCGCCGTCGCCGCCAGCACGTCGCTGGGGTAGTGCAGTCCGAGCACCACGCGCGAGGCTGCAACGCTGGCGGTGAAGGGCACCAGCACCCAGGCCAGCATCGGGTAGTGCGCCATCGCCACCAGGCTGAACGCCACCGCATGCAACGTGTGCCCGGACGGGAAACTGAACTCGTCCAGCGGCGCCACCCAGGCATGGATGCGCTGGTCCGATGCAAACGGACGCGGCCGCCGGGTCCAGCGCTTGAGCAGCTTGTAGAGCGTCAGCGCGATCACGCCGGTCGCGGCCAGGTGGGCCGACGCGGCCAGGCCGTCGAGGCCGTCGACCACGATCAGCACCGCCATAAGTGCGTACCAGAACACGCCGTCACCGAGCCGGCTGACCAGCGCGAAGTAGGACCGCGAGCGGCCACCTTCGCCCCAGCGGTTGGCGCGCAGGCACCAGCCCGAATCACCGTCGAGCAGGCGCTTGTGCAGTGAGGGGCGATGCAGCATGCGGTGCAGAGAGTGGCGGTTCATGACGCCTCCCGTTCTGGCTGTTCTGGCGGGGTGGAGGGCAGGGTGGCGATGCCGACATGGCGACGCGCATGGACCAGCTCCTGCAGCAGCGCGTCGAAGTCGGTGGCAACCTGTTCCGGTCGCAGGCCTGCTACGGCCTGGCGCGTGGCCATGCGCATGGCCCGTTGGGTGAGCGCGTCGCCGGCAATGCGCGCGCAGGCGGCAATGAAGGCGCCCTCGTCGCCATTGGCAATGGCCGCGCCATGGACGCCATCGCGCAGGTACTCGCGCGCTGCGCCGTAGTCGAAGGCGACCGTCGGCACGCCGCTGGCAAGGGCTTCCAGGGTGACGTTGCCAAACGTCTCGCTCAGGCTCGGGAACACGAACAGGTCACCGCTGGCGAAGTGCCGCGCAAGGTCATCGCCGCGCTGGACGCCGCAGAAGATGAAGTCCGGATTGTCCTGTTCGAGCTTTGCCCGCGCCGGGCCATCGTCCACCCAGACAAACCGCGCTTCCGGTCGCCCGTGCTGCAGCGAGCGGAACGCGCGCACCGCCAGGTCGAGGTTCTTCTCGGCGGCGATGCGGCCGACGTAGATGGCGGCGAAGCCGTCGTCGCCCAGGCCCCATTGCGCGCGCAGGCCGAAGTCGCGGCGTTGGGGATCGAACTGGGCGTTATCCACCGCGCGCGGCAGGCGCACGACATTGTCGAAGCGTTGCGCCTGCAGGAACTCGACCAGCTCGCGGGTCGGCACCAGGGTCGCATCGGCGCTGTTGTGGAACCGGCGCATCCAGCGCAATGCGGTCTGGGCGAGGAACGCCGCGCCGTAGTCGCGCATGTATTCGTCGAACCGCGTGTGGAAGCCGGTTGCCGCCGGGATGCCCAGGCGCCGTGCGGCCCGCAGTGCCGACCAGCCCAGCGGTCCTTCGGTCGCGACATAAATGGCGTCCGGGCGGATCGCCTCCCAGGCTTCGCGCAGGCGGCGGGTCGCCGGGAAGCCGATGCGCAGCCCCGGGTAGCGCGGCAGCGGCGCGCCGGGGACCAGCAGTTCGTGGATCGTTGCGGCGTCCTGGTCGCCCTGCCGCGGACGGACCACGTGGACGTCATGGCCGCGGGCGCGAAGGCCGTGTTCGAGACCTTGCACGGTCAGGGCGACGCCGTTGACTTCCGGCGGGTAGGTCTCGCTGACGATCGCATAGCGCATGCGCGGCTCCCGGTTTGCGCAATCGTGGGCGCGCGCGGTGAAACCGGGATGGCAGGACGGTGACGCGGGGATGACGGAGGGCGACCCGGGCCGAGGGTGTGAAAACGGTTACCCGGTCAATTTCTGTTCGAAATGCACCGGGTTGCGCTGCACGTCGCGGCAGGGTTAACAAATCAGTACCTAGAATGTGCGTTTGTTTGCCATCTGAACCGGGAGAGCGTGTGCAACGACGCGAAGTGCTGTTGGCGGGATTGACCTTGCCCGTGATGTCGCTGTTCCCGGGCATGGGGTCGCTGGCGCAGGCCGCACCTGCTGCCGCGGCCACGCCTTTTGATTCCGACACCGTCGCTTCGCTGGCACGCGCACTGGCGGCCAAACCTTTCGTCGCCCAGAACCGGCAGCTGCCGGCATCGCTGGAAAAGATCGGCTACGACCAGTACCGCAGTATCCGGTTCAACCCCGCCCAGGCGTTGTGGCGCGGCGGGGACGTGCCGTTCCAGGCGCAGTTCTTCCACCGCGGCTTCTTCTTCCGCGACCGGGTGGACATCTATTCGGTCGCCGGTGGCGTGGCCACGCCTGTCGTCTACAAGCCCGCGCAGTTCACCTTCGGCGGTACGTCCGCACCGAAGGAAAACGATCTGGGCTACGCCGGCTTTCGCCTGCACGCGCCGCTCAATAGCCCCGAGTATTTCGACGAGGTCTGCGCCTTCCTCGGTGCCAGCTATTTCCGCGCCGTGGCCAAGGGCCAGGCCTATGGTTTGTCCGCGCGCGGCCTGGCGTTGAAGACCGGCGCGCCCGCGGGCGAGGAGTTCCCGGTATTCCGCAGCTTCTGGCTGGAGCAACCTGCGCCGGGCGCGGACCACGCCGTGGTGCATGCGTTGATGGACAGCCCGAGCGTCGCCGGTGCCTACCGCTTCGTGATCCGTCCCGGTGTTGAGACCGTGTTCGATGTATCCGTGCGCCTGTATCCGCGCGTGGCGCTGGAGCAGGTGGGCATCGCGCCGCTGACCAGCATGTTCCAGTTCGATTCCAACGACCGCGTCGGCATCGACGACTACCGCCCGGCCGTGCACGACTCCGACGGCCTGGCGCTGGTCAACGGCAGTGGCGAGCAGATCTGGCGCCCGCTGCAGAACCCATCGGTGCTGCAGGAGAGTGCGTTCGAGGACGTCAATCCGCGCGGATTCGGGCTGATGCAGCGCAAGCGCGCGTTCGCCGACTACGCCGACAGCGAAGCCCATTACGAAAAGCGTCCGAGCCTGTGGATCGAGCCGCAGGGCGAATGGGGCGCGGGCGCCGTGCACCTGTTCGAACTGCCGACCGCCGACGAGTTCCACGACAACATCGTGTCGTTCTGGCGCCCGAAGCAGGCGCTGGCAGCAGGCAAGGAGCACCGCTTCGACTACCGCATGCACTGGTGCGACGAGCACGCCTGGTTGCCGCAGCTGGCAACAGTCACGCGCACGCGTGTCGGTGGCGCAGGCGCCGGCTCCGAAGCCAGGCCCGGCGTGCGCCTGTTCGTGATCGATTTCGCCGGCGGACGACTGCAGGGGCTGGGCGATGGCGCACAGGTGCGCGCCGACGTCACGGCAGGCAAGGGCAAGGTCGCCAATGTCACCGTCCATCCCAATCCCGGAGCGGGCGGCTGGCGCCTGGCATTCGAACTGCAGCCGGGCAACGAGCGCAGCGTCGAACTGCGCGTCGTGCTGGGTGACGCGACCGGTCCGCTGAGCGAGACCTGGCTGTACCGGTGGACAGCGTGAGCGGCGTGACAATCACCCCGGAAACCGGCATGGCCACCGGTGCACCCGTGCCGGCGCCGTGGCTACCGCCCGAATCACCGGTGACCATGCCGGTGCAGACGCTGCGGGAAGGTCGCCTGACCAACCCGCGGCTGCCGACCTCGCCGGGCGGGATGGCCTGGCGCCGCACGCTCGTCATCGGTGGCGCCGCGCTGTTGACCCTGATCGCCGCCTACCAGATCTGGTGGGTGTTGCGCGGCAGCGGCACCGATGTGCTCGAGGGGCTGCTGCTGGTGCTGTTCGTGGCGCTGTTCGCCTGGATCGCGCAGGCCTTCGTCAGCGCACTGGCGGGCTTCACGCTGATCGTGACGCGTCGCGGCGGACGCATGGGGCTGACCCGCCAGGGCGAGCTGCCGGTGCTGGCCTCGCGTACCGCATTGCTGATGCCGACCTACAACGAAGAACCCGAACGCCTGCTTGCGGGCCTGCAGGCGATCTACGAATCGGTGCAGGAGACCGGGCAGCTGGCGCAGTTCGATTTCTTCGTCCTCAGCGATACCACCAGTCCCGACATCCGCGCCGCTGAGGAGCGTGCCTTCGCCAGCCTGCGCGAGCGGACCGGCGGCCATGCCCGCCTGTTCTATCGCCATCGCCTCGACAATCGCGAGCGCAAGGCCGGCAACATCGCCGAATGGGTGCGCCGTTTCGGTGGCGCCTATCCGCACATGCTGATCCTCGATGCCGACAGCCTCATGACCGGCGAGACCATCGTGCGACTGTCGGCCGCAATTGAAACCCATCCCGATGTCGCGCTGATCCAGACCCTGCCGATGATCGTCAACGGCAACACGCTGTTTGCGCGCATGCAGCAGTTCGCCGGACGGGTGTACGGTCCGGTCATCGCCCATGGCATCGCCTGGTGGCACGGGGCCGAAAGCAATTACTGGGGCCACAACGCGATCATCCGCACGCGCGCGTTCGCCGACCACGGTGGCCTTCCTGAATTGTTCGGCATCAAGCCGTTCCGCGGCACGGTGCTGAGCCACGACTTCGTCGAAGCCGCGCTGCTCCGTCGCGGCGGCTGGGCGCTGCACATGGTGCCGGGGCTGGGTGGAAGCTACGAGGAAGGGCCGCCGTCGCTGACCGACATGCTCGTGCGCGACCGCCGCTGGTGCCAGGGCAACCTGCAACACAGCGCGGTGTTGCCGGCGAAAGGCCTGCACTGGGTCAGCCGCTGGCACCTGATGATGGGCATCGGCCATTACTTCACCTCGCCGATGTGGGCGATGCTGATGCTGATCGGCCTGGCCATCCCCCTCCAGAAGGCCGGCCTGGCCTGGGACAGCCTCAAGCTGCCGGGCTTCTCGCCGACTGCCTACTGGAAGGAGCAGGATCCGGAGCGCTTCGTCTGGGTGTTCTTCCTGACGATGGCCGTGCTGCTGGCGCCCAAGTTCATGGGCTACCTGACACTGTTCTTCGACCGCGACACCCGACGCGGCTGCGGCGGGGCGATCCGTGCGTTCCTGAGCATGGTCCTGGAGACGCTGCTGGCCGCGCTGATGGCGCCGGTGACGATGTACGTGCAGTCGCGCGGCGTCGCCGAAGTGCTGGCCGGCAAGGACTCGGGCTGGGATGCGCAGCGTCGCGACGACGGCACGCTGCCGCTGGGCGGGCTGGTGCGCAGCTATGCCGGCGTGACCGTGCTGGGCGTGGTGGCCGGATGGATGGCGTGGATGATCTCGCCGTCGCTGGCGGCATGGATGGCGCCGGTGATCCTCGGCTTGTTCCTGTCGATCCCGATCGTGGCGCTGACATCGACGCGACGCGCGGGATTGTTCCTGCGCCGCATCGGCATCTTCTCGATTCCCGAGGAGCACACGCCGCCAACGGTGCTGGTGCGTGCGGCGAAGCTGCGCGAGGCGCTGCACCCGCTGCCGCAGTAGCGGCCCGCACGTTGCGTCATCCCGGCGCGGGCCGGGATGGCTAAGCGGCTACACCGCTTCCAGCTTCAGCACGATTCCCAGGCCCGCCATGTCGTGCGGCTCGCCTTCCAGGTCGGCGCGCACCAGCGCGCGCGAATCGAGCCAGCGCCGCGACAGGCTCAACGTCAGGCTGCTGCCATCGGCGCGCGCATCGAGCTGCGGGATCGGGTCGGCCTCATGGGCACGGTGCAGCAGCACCGCAATGCGCAGCAGGACGGCGAGGCGACGGGCCGCGGTGAGCAAGCGGTCGGGCAGGGCATCGAACGCCGATTTCGGAATGCCGCGGCGGTGCGTGCGCACCAGTGCGGCCAGGAACTGTTGCTGCTGGCGCGAGAAGCCGGCGATGTCGGAGTTCTCGACGACGTACGCACCGTGCACGTGGTACTGGCTGTGGGCGATCGCCAGGCCAAGTTCGTGCAGGCGCGCGGCGCGCTGCAGCATCAGGCGGTCGTCGGCATCGAGCTGCCACGCCTGTGCGATCTGGTCGTACAGCCGCAGCGCCGTGGCCTCGACGCGGCGCGCCTGGCCATCGTCGATGCCGTAGCGCTGCATGAGGGCGGCAACGGCTGCATCGCGCGGGTCGTCCACGCCGCCACGGCCGAGCATGTCGTACAGCACGCCTTCGCGCATCGCCGCCTTGCTCACCGCGATGCGCTTGAGCCCCAGCGCGTCGAACGCGGCTTCCAGGATCAGCACGCCGCCGGCGATCACCGGCCTGCGCTCGGATGACAGCCCTGGCAGTTCGATCGCATCGATGCGGTCGGCCTGCAGCAGGCGTTCGCGCAGGACCGGCAGTGCCTCGGCGGTGACCGCACCCTTGGTCAGCTTCATCGCCGCGCAGATGTCGCCGATCGCCTTGTTGGTGCCCGACGAACCCAGCGCCTCGTCCCAGCCGAGTGCGCGGTACGTGCCGGCGAACTGCTGGAACTCGGCGGTGACCTCGGTCAGCGCGTCGCGCCATTTCTTCTTGGTCAGCTTGCCGTTCTCGAAGAAGCGGCGGGTAGTGGCAATGCACCCCACCTGCAGGCTTTCGCGCTCGATCGCCTCGAAGCCCGAGCCGATGATGCACTCGGTCGAGCCGCCGCCGATGTCGATCACCAGGCGCAGCTCGCCGGGCTTGGAAGGCTGCGCGTGGGCCACGCCAAGGTAGATGAGGCGCGCTTCCTCTCGGCCGGCGACCACTTCGATCGCATGTCCAAGCGCGGCTTCGGCCGGCATCAGGAACGCTTGCGGCACCGCCAGTCGGCGAACCGTGTTGGTGGCGATCGCGCGGACGCGTTGCGGCGGAATGTCGCGGATGCGCTGGCCGAAGCGGGCCAGGCAGTCCAGCGCGCGTTGGCGCACCTCGGGTGCCAGGCCGCCGCGGCGGTCGAGGCCCTCGGCCATCCGCACGGTCTCGCGCAGACGGTCGACGATGCGCAGCTGGCCGAGCACGTAGCGCGCGACCACCATGTGGAAACTGTTGGAACCCATGTCGACGGCGGCCAGCAGGTCACCG
>DATDBI010000005.1:0-5425 GCA_036524915.1 Lysobacter sp.
TGCCGCAGACGCGCAAGCCCCGTAGAATTCCCGGCTCGCTGCACCACCCGGAGAGGTGGCAGAGTGGTTGAATGTACCTGACTCGAAATCAGGCGTACGTTTATAGCGTACCGGGGGTTCGAATCCCCCCCTCTCCGCCAGATTCACGCAAACGCCCCCTCGTGGGGCGTTTTGCGTTTCCGGGTCATTCGTCAGGTTGCGTGTCCGGTCGCCGGTTCTCCTTGCCTCGCGGCCGCTCGGCCACGATGATTCCGTTATTCGCCAGCAAGTACCCGCCATCAGCACCATGACAGCGACCGGCATGATCGACGCATGATCGAATTCGGACACCTCACCCACGTCGGCCTGCGCCGCGAGCTCAACGAAGACACCTATTACGGTGACGGCGAGCTGGGACTGTGGCTGGTCGCCGACGGGATGGGCGGTCACGAATACGGCGAGGTCGCCAGCGCCCTCGCCAGGGAAACCATCGTCCGCGAGATCCGCGACGGCACGCCATTGGCGCAGGCCATCCGCATCGCCGACGAGGAAATCATCCGCACCTCCAAGCGCCGCAACGACGCGTTGCCGATGGGCACGACCGTGGTCGCCGCGCGCATCGCCGGCAATCGTTTCGAAGTCGCCTGGGTCGGCGACAGCCGCGTCTACCTCTGGCGCGAGGGCCATCTGGCCCAGTTGTCGCAGGACCACAGCTACGTCCAGGAGCTGATCGCCAACGGCGCGATCACCCATGAGCAGGCCCGCAGCCACCCTCACCGCAATGTCGTGACGCAGGCACTGGGCGTGACCGACCCGCGCAACCTGAACGTCGAGACCATGACCGGCGAGTTGAAGCCGGGCATGCAGCTGCTGCTGTGCAGTGACGGCCTGACCGAAGAAGTGGACGACCGCGGCATCGCCCGCGTGCTGGCGCTGGACGACTGCAGCGCCCAGGAGTGCGTCGACTCGCTGGTGGCCGCCGCTCTCGATGGCGGTGGCTCGGACAACGTTACCGTCATCCTGGTCCGCCACCACTGACCACGCCCGGCCCGTTTCGGGCCGGCAGCAATCCCCGGGCAGCTCGACTCAGGCGGGTTCGAGCACCGGTTCTGCCTCGGCGACCACGATGAACTGGTCCCAGACCACCTTGCCCTTCTTGCGCAGCTTTTCCAGCCGCGCGTCGTGTGCCGCCTGTTCGTCCGCGGCCACCTGGACACGCGGGCGCGCCGCCGACGGGTCGGTGCGGAAGTTGATCGCCTCGACCTGCGCCGCGGCGGCATCGCTGCCAAATCCAATCTCTTCCTGACCCGATGTCAGGGCCAGGTAGACCTCGGCCAGAATCTGCGCATCGAGCAGCGCGCCGTGCAGCTGGCGGTGAGAGTTGTCCACGCCCAGGCGCTTGCACAGGGCATCGAGTGAATTGCGCTGGCCGGGAAAGCGCTGGCGCGCCATCAGCAGCGTGTCCTCGACGTTGCAGCGCTCGCGCAACCCGCCGTACTGCGAGCCGACCCGGCGCAGCTCGTTGTCGAGGAAGCCGACGTCGAACGCGGCGTTGTGGATGATCAGTTCGGCGCCGTCGATGAAGGCGATGAACTCTTCGACGACATCGGCGAACACCGGCTTGTCGGCGAGGAACTCCAGGGTCAGCCCGGTCACTTCCTGCGCGCCCTGCTCGAAATCGCAGTCCGGCTTCAGATAGACGTGGAAGGTGCGGCCGCTGGGCCGGCGCTCGATGTATTCCACGCAGCCGATTTCGACCACGCGGTTGCCGCGTTCCCAGCTCAGGCCGGTGGTTTCGGTATCAAGGATGATCTGCCGCATCGGCGCCATTCTCACACGTTCGCCGCTCGCCCGGGCGAGCGAATGGAGCCTGGAAAGACCGGCAAGGGCATCAGCGCGCCACGGCCGAACCGCCGCGCAGGCGCTGCGCCTGCAGGCGCGCGAGTACATCGACGCGCTCGTTGTCGGGGTCGCCGGAATGGCCCTTCACCCATTTCCACTGGATCGAATGGCGCTGCGCGGCGGCGTGCAGGCGTTCCCACAGGTCGCGGTTCTTGACCGGATCTCCGCCGGCGGTCTTCCAGCCGCGGCGTACCCAGTTGCCGATCCATTCGGTGATGCCCTGGCGGACGTATTGCGAGTCGGTGTGGACGATCACGTCGCAGGGCTCGCTCAGCGTTTCCAGCGCCATGATCGCTGCCATCAGCTCCATGCGGTTGTTGGTGGTGTCGGCTTCGCCGCCTGCGACCTCGCGTTCGCGTCCGCGGAAGCGCAGCAACGCGGCCCAGCCGCCGGGACCGGGATTGCCCAGGCAGGCACCGTCGGTATGGATCTCGACCTGCTTGCGCGCGTCGTCTGTGTTTGTGTCTGCATTCATCGCGGCATTATCGCCGGCCGACTGCCGTTGTGGGCGCTACACCTGGCTCCAGCGCAGATTGCGCAGCGGCGCCGGCGGCACCAGCGCGTGCACGCGCTTGTTGACGGTCAGGGCAATCCCCGCGCGCAGTCGGTCGGCCGCGCCAACGCCGACTTCGCCATGGGCGACGCGCCAGTGCGGTCCGAGCCATTGCAGGCCCACCGACTCCACCGCGAACCCGGCTCGTCGCAACGCCGACTGCCAACCACCGGGGTCGCGCGCATGCAAACCGGTGCGCGACCAGCGCGCCCGATAGGGGCTCCACGGGTTGAGGGCCGCCAGCCACAGCGTGCCGCCCGGCATCAGCATCCGCGCGCAGTCGTCGAGGACGAGGTCGATCGCGAAGCCATCGTCGAGGGCATGCTGCAGCAGGATCGCGCCGAACGCCTCGCTGGCGAACGGCAAGGGCAGCCGGCAGCGCACCGCGCCATCGAAGCCGCCGCCATTGCGGCGAAGGGCCAGCCCGCGCCCGCCGCTGACCTCCGGCGCGGCCGACCCGGCCACGCCCAGCCACGCCCAAGGGGCGGCCGGCGGGCGTGACGCCAGCACCCGCGCCATCGCCGCCTCCTGCACCGCCAGCAAGCCCTGACCGGCTTCACTGCTGAACCAGCTCAGCGGCGCATGAGCCGGATCTGGTTGACGGGGGTGGGACAGCAGGGGCATGGTCGGGACCGGTTTCGGGATGGGTCGGCTTGTTTGAACCGCCAGCCTGGTCGGCCAGGCCAGGCGACTGCAGCCCGTCGATTGTGCGACACGCCCACGTCCCCCTGGCAAGCATCCAAGGACCCATGCGCATGCGGCTGCAGGCCCTGCCCGCCCTGAGCGACAACTACATCTGGATCTGCGCGGCCGACGACGGCTCGCGCGCCCTGATTGTGGACCCCAGCGAAGCCGGACCGGTCCTGGCGGCCGCCGACGCGGGGCTGCAGCCCGCCGGGATCCTGCTGACCCACCATCACCACGATCACATCGGCGGCGTCCCCGCCCTGCTGGAGCGCTGGCCACAGTTGCCGGTCATTGGCCCGGTCGACGACCGCATCGGCACTGCCACCCGTCGCGTGGGCGACGGCGACCGGATCGAGCTGGCCGGCTGGCAGTTCGAGGTGATCGCCGTGCCCGGGCACACCCTCAGCCACGTCGCCTACGTCGGCCATGACCTGCTGTTCTGCGGCGACACCCTGTTCAGCCTCGGCTGCGGGCGCCTGTTCGAAGGCACCCCCGGGCAGATGCAGGCCTCGCTTTCGCGCCTGGCCGCGCTGCCCGGACAAACCCGGGTCTGTTGCGGACATGAGTACACGCTCTCAAACGCCACCTTTGCCCGCGTGGTAGAACCCGGAAACCCGGCGCTGACGCGTCGCACCGAGGAAGCCAAGACGATGCGCCAGACCGGTCAACCGACCTTGCCCAGCACGATCGCCAGCGAACTGGCGGCCAATCCATTTCTGCGCGTCGATGCGGCGGACGTCCGCGCCTCGCTGCAGCGGCAGTCCGGCCAGGCCCCGGCGGACAGTGTGGAAGCGTTCGCCGCATTGCGGCGCTGGAAGGACGGATTCGTCGCGTGACCTGCGCCTGCTCATGGCGCCGCCTGGCGGCCGGCCTCTGCCTGGGATTCACCCTCGCACTGCCCGCCGTAGCCCAGGACATCGCGAGCCAGCCCGTGGCCGCGGCCAGCGGTGCGGACGCAACAGCCTCGGCAGCATCGATCTCGGCCGCATCAGCCCCGGACAAGCCCGCCACGCGCAACGGCCGCCGGATCTACGAGGACTTCCGCAGCGGACTGGCCGAACCCGAATGCGAAGCCGGCGGCGTTTCGAAGCGCTGGCGTCAGCACTTCGCCACCGCGCCCAAGCGGCTGGCGGCCGACGACGATCTGCTGCCGCTGTTCGGCTATGTCGTCGACTCACTGCGCCAGGCACACCTGCCGACCGAGTTCGCGCTGATCCCGTTCGTCGAAAGCGGCTACCAGCCCGGCGCGCGCAGCCCGGCAGGTCCGGCCGGCTTGTGGCAGATGATCGCCATCACCGCGCGCAACCATGACGTGCCGATGCGCAAGGGCTACGACGGCCGCCTGTCGCCGGTCGACTCGACCACGGCCGCGGTCCGCTACCTCAAGACGCTTCACGGCATGTTCGCCGGCGACTGGCGCCTGACGGTGATGGCCTACAACGCCGGCGAGTACCGGGTGCTGGGCGCGCTCAAGCGCAGCGGCCAGGTCGCACGCAACGCCGATCCTGAGCAACTGGTGGGCCTGTCCGACATCACCCAGGCCTACGTCCGCAAACTGCATGCGTTGTCGTGTCTGATGGAGCAGGCCGACGACCGCGAGGAATGGCTGCGGTCGCTCGACCGACCGGTGCCGCATTTACAGGCGGTCACGCTGCCGCCGCAGGTCAAGCGCCTCGACCAGTGGGCCAGCCGTACCGGCCAGGACAGCGGGCAGCTCAAGCGACTCAACCCGGTGTTCGCCGACGGCATCGGCTCCCGCCCGGCCCGTCTGCTGGCCACGCCGGCGCCGGAGGTCTCCAGCGCCACGCTCGCGGCGACGACGCCGCCCGGTGCTGCCGTGACTCCGCCGGCCGAGGCATCACGCAAGCACACCGTGCGCCGTGGCGAGAACGCTTCGACCATCGCCCGACGCTACGACGTGCGTGTCGCCGACCTGATGCAACGCAACGGCCTCGCCAACGGCGCCGTGCTCAAGCCCGGCCAGCTGCTGGTCATCGACCCGCTCGACGGCCAGGCCAACCGCGTCCCCGGCGAGGCGGGCTCGCCGTAGCAGCACCGCCGGACCCTACGCCGCCGCATCGTCCGGCGGCTGCGACGACCTCGGCAACCGGCCCTCACAGGCGGCTACACTAGAGTCTTTGCTCGACCGCGCTACGCTCACGCCGCTGCGGTCATCATCATCAGAAAGGAACGGCTCATGGGTTTTCTGCAAGGCAAGCGTGCACTGATCACCGGCATCGCCAGCGAGCGCTCGATCGCGAGCGGCATCGCCGAGGCCATGCACCGCGAAGGCGCGCAGCTGGC
>DATDBI010000006.1:0-2607 GCA_036524915.1 Lysobacter sp.
CAGTACCCGCGCCTGGCTGGCCAGAGCGAGCGCTACATCGCCCACCAGATCGCCCTGTTCAAGAGCGGCGAGCGCAATACCGGCATGGCCGCGGTGATGAAGCCGTTCGCCGACGCCCTCAGCGCCCAGGACGCACGCGACATCGGCGCCTATTTCGCAACCCAGAAGGCGGGCGCCGGCGTTGCCGACGACACCGTGGTCGCGACCGGCCCGAACTCGGGCAAGAAGTTCTTCGAAGTCGGCCAGCAGCTGTTCCGCTCGGGCGACAAGGCTCGCGGCATCCCGGCCTGCATGGCCTGCCACGGCCCCGACGGCGCCGGCAACCCGGGCCCGGCCTACCCGCACATCGCGGGCCAGCAGTCGGCCTACACCCAGCGCCGCCTCGAGGAGTACCGCGCCGGCACCACCACCCAGCGCGATCCGCACCTGTTCAACGTGATGGCCACGATCGCCAAGCAGCTCAGCGACGAGGAAATCGGCTCGCTGTCGAGCTACCTGCAGGGCCTGCACGCCAGCCGCGACGACCTCGCCGCGGCCAATGCCCCGGCCCATGGCGCGGCGGCTCCGGCTCCGGCTCCGGCTCCGGCTCCGGCCGCAGCTCCGGCAGCTCCGGCGGCAACGCCCGCTCCGGCGCCCGCCCCGACCCAGGAACCGGCGGCACCCGCCACCGGTTCGTAAAGGTTGAACTTTCGCCGGCGACCCAGGTCCCAGCGGATATCTCCTCCTGTTGTCTGCTTGCGCCGGTCGTGGCCACACGACCGGCGTTTTGTTTTCCGGCCGCCCCACTCGCCTGCCCTCACGAGAGCCCATCGATGATCCGCCGTCCTTTCCTGCAGTCCCTGGCCCTGCTTGCCCTGATGCCCGCCGCGGCGCTGATTTCCGGCGCAATGGCAGCCGACACCGCGCCGGCCCCGGTTGAGGGCACCGATTACCAGGTGATCGACGGCGGCCAGCCCTTCTCGCCGGTCAAGGGCAAGGTCGAGGTGGTGGAGGTGTTCGGCTACACCTGCCCGCACTGTGCGCACTTCCAGCCGCAGATCGCCAAGTGGCAGGCCAGCAACACCAAGCAGGTCAATTTCGTGCCGATGGCAGCGCCGTTCGGCGGCTACTGGATGCCCTACGCCAAGGCCTTCTACACCGCGCAGGAGCTGGGCGTGGTCGGCAAGACCCACGACGCCATGTTCCTGGCCCTGCACACCGACGGCACGCTGCCCCTGCGCAACCCGTCGATCGACGAGATTGCCGGCTTCTATGCCCGCTACGGGGTCAAGCCGCAGCAGTTCACCAGCACCTACGACAGCCCGCAGGTGCAGGCCCGGGTCGACCGGGCTGAACAGTTCATCAAGCGCAGCGGCGTGGAGGGCACCCCGACGCTGGTGATCAACGGCAAGTACCGCATCCTCGGCCGCAGCTTCGACGACACCCTGCGCATCGCCGAGCAGCTGGTCGCACGCGAGCGCGCCGCAAACCGCTGAAGCGCAATCGGAATACCGGTCAGCGCTGGCGGCCGGTATTCTTGGGGCAACACGCCTGGTCCTGCCGCGGCACCTGCGCGGGCAACCACATCCATTTCAAGAATCCAGACATCTGCGGAGATATCGATCCATGAACTCGCGCCTGCCCCACCTTGCCGTGGTTCTGACCGGCCTGCTCGCCCTGTCCGCCTGCTCGAAGCAGGCGCCGGCACCGGCTGAAACCGCAGCGCCCGCCGCACCGGCGACCACCGCCGCACCTGCCGAAACGGCACCGGCACCGGCTGCGAGCGCGCCCAGCGAGGCTGCGGCTGCCGCTCCGGCTGCTCCGGCTGCTGCAGCCACGCCGCCGGAAGGCGCACCGCCGGTCGCGGGCACCGATTTCGTCGAGATCTCCGGTGGCCAGCCCTACGAGCCCAGCAACGGCAAGATCGAAGTCATCGAAGTGTTCGGCTACACCTGCCCGCACTGCGCCCATTTCGAGCCGCTGGTCGAAGCCTGGAAGGCCAAGCAGCCGGCTGACGTGAAGTTCGTGGCGCTGGCCGCCCCGTTCGGCGGTTACTGGATGCCGTACGCCAAGGCCTACTACACCGCGCAGGCGATGGGCGTGCTCGACAAGACCCACGAAGCGATGTTCAACGCCATCCACGTCGACCACACCCTGCCGGTGCAGCCGCTGCCGACCGACGCCCAGATCGCCGGCTTCTATGCCAAGTACGGCGTCGACCCCAAGCAGTTCGAAAGCACGATGAGCAGCTTCGCCGTTGACGCCAAGCTCAAGCGCGCCGGCAATTTCATTGCCCGCAGCGGCGTCGACTCGACCCCGTCGCTGGTGATCAACGGCAAGTACAAGGTGGTCGGCAAGAGCTTCGAAGACAGCCTGCGCATCGCCGACCACCTGGTCGCGCAGGAACGCGCCAAGTCCGCCGCCCCGGCTCCGGCTGGCGGCTGATCGGACGTACGCGCCTCGCATGACCCCGACCGGGATGGAGACACGCCGGCTCCGCCTGCTCAGCGCCAACATCCAGGCGGGGTCCAGTACGCGCGGCTATCACGACTACGTCGCGCGCAGCTGGTCGCACGTGCTGCCGGCCGGCAACAAGCGCGGCAGCCTCGACACGATCGCGCAGCTGGC
>DATDBI010000007.1:0-4090 GCA_036524915.1 Lysobacter sp.
CTGACCCTGGCCGAAGCACGGGCCGACGTGTTCGACTACATCGAGCGCTTCCACAACCCGATCATCCAGCGAAGACTCGATGCCAAGGATCAGGCCTATAGACTCTTAACCCAACCGTCCGTGGAAACGGGGTAGAACCCGACGGCGTCATTGTGCTCGAAGGTGACTCCAGGCAAAGGCCTGTGAGCAAAGAAGCCATTGTGTTGACCGTGGGTAGGTTTCATGAGGCCTAACGCCTGAGTTAAGCCGACAGCAATCGCGTAGCGATTGGTGTTCGGCTTGAATGACTTGTTAGGCCTAGTGTCGTGACCGGAGCCGAGAACTGCAGCCGGCCATAACCTGGGCCTTCCCCGGACCAAAATGTAGCAGCTTGCGGCGGCCTGTGAACCAGCCCCCTTCCCTGTCCGGAGCTCGGAATCCAAGAGGGGCGGCCGGGGCCACCGAAGTCACTCGTGACGCCCAGCGCCCCATGCGGCTCTACGCCCTTACGGCTGCACCGCGACGACAGCACGCCTAACGCCCTGAATTAAGCCGAGCCGCGAAGCGGCTTCGGCTTGAATGAATTGTTAGGCGCGCTACCCGGCAAGGTCGCGCGCCACGATTGCTTGGATTGCCGGCCGAGTGTACTTGCTCTCCGAGCTAACGCCGTCCAGGTCATCGGAATGCTGGTACTCACCTGCGTCGAAGGCCAGGTACACCTCCCAAGAGTAATCGGGCATGCCCCGGTCTTGGGTAACGTAGGAAAAAGTGTGTAGGCGGTTCATAGCTCGGTCCGCTATGCCAAATGAAAGGCGGCCGACGGCGTACTCATGGGCGATGCGATGTGAGAAAGAATTGCAGAACTCCCCATAAGCCTGAAGGGCGGCGATGGGGGCAAAGATGTCTTCCGTTGCACTATCCGAAGAGCACGCTGCAATCAGTTGATCGAGCTGAGATGCGTCCATACGCGCCTAACGCCTGAGTTAAGCCGACCCGCGAAGCGGGTTCGGCTTGAATGAATTGTTAGAGGCCAAGCCGGCGCTTTAGCTCGCCGAGCTCTACCTCTCCGTCAACCGCCGGCAACTGACCTATGAAAACTCCGCCAATTGTGTTGAAACGCTCCGCGTCAAACCTGGGGCTGCTACTGGCGCCGGAAGAATTTAGGTAGCTCCATTGGAGGGTCCCATCGGGTCTTCCAAAGATGAGGACTGGGTGCTCGTTCGGTGGCATGGGGACGCGACACCACTCGTCTAAGTGCTCCGAGACAACCAGCAGGGCTGGGGCCTGGCCGAGCAAGGTTTGCTGTGGCTTGATTGAAGCCTCCGCACACCCGCAACTGTTGGAAATGCAAATCTCATTTAGCGGGCAAGAAACCTCACAGCGACTATGGCCCTTAGGCAGAACCGTGACCTCATGGACCTGACCGATGACGAGAAACTCCCCCGCGTGAGTCAGACCAGGGCCAAGCAACAACGCTGCGCACATTGAGAGTCGCGAGAGTTTTCCCATGGCCTCTAACGCCTGAAATTAAGCCGAGCCGCGAAGCGGCTTCGGCTTGAATGAATTGTTAGGCCCCGACACGAGGCCCGCCCGAGCAAGACCGGCGAACAACTGTGCCCCAACCTCCGAGCATGATGCCGGAGTAAAGAGGGACGGCTCAAATGCCTCAGCGAACACCTCCGAGACGGCCAGAGCGGCGTCGGTGGTGTTGTGGATGTGTGGGACCCGGGTGGCAAGCCTAGCAATCTCCCCGTCGAACTCAGATACCGGCGCCCCGTCCGAAAGAAGTGCATAGGGGTCCCAGGAGCGAACAACCGCCCCAATTACGTCTAGCGCCAGCTCGTAGTCCTTCCGTGTGCGCATTGGGGCCTAACACCTGAGTTAAGCCGAGCCGCGAAGCGGCTTCGGCTTGAATGATTTGTTAGGCCGCACTAGCAGCCCACTTGAGGAATACGCGCAAGAGTTCGGTGAGGTTCTTGGCACCACCCGCGCCCATGAATTTCTCCTGTTCCACCTTGCAGCGAATCCAATCAGAGCCATCTTCGGTGTCTCCGCGACTAAGCGGCTCAAAGCTGTGTCCCGCTAGGTCAGTCTCTCGGAGGTCAACCTCCAGGGTCCAGCCGGGATTGTCCAGCGTGTCGATCTTGACGCCAAACGTGTGCTCCCAGTCTTGGTTGCACTGAGAGAGGTACCAATCCTGGAGTTGTTGGAGTTCGTCCATGCGGCCTAACGCCTGAGTTAAGCCGAGCCGCGAAGCGGCTTCGGCTTGAATGACTTGTTAGGCCGCATCAGATGCCGCCTGTGTAAAAGAGAAAATAGCCGGGCAGGATCAGCAGAGCTAGCGCGATCAGTGCAACTGCCGGCGCCTTGAGGTGACGACGTGTGGCTAGCGCCCAAGACGTGATCACTAGAACAAGCAGGGCAGCGGGGAAATAAACGTAGTAGCGCATTTGACCTTCGGACGGGAACCCCGACACATGCTGTGACCGAACACCGTCAATCAGGCCGAAGCCCATGAGCAAGACGATTGCCCAGAGGGTTGTGGTGATTAGCGCAAGAATGTGGGTGCCTTTCATGCGGCCTAACGCCTGAGTTAAGCCGAGCCGCGAAGCGGCTTCGGCTTGAATGAATTGTTAGGCCTGCGCCCCGCAAGCAGCACAAAATGACGCTTGCGGCGTGCGAAGTGGCTTGCTGCAGACCTTGCACGGCGGACCGTAGATTGAGACCCGATGGTGCCAGATTGCATCCGAATTGGTCTCGGACCTTCCGGTGATGTCACGGTACAGGCGAAGTGCCGACTCCCCGTGGCCATGACGCAGTGCCTCCTTGAGAGTGAGGCCATGGTCCGAACGGTATGCCTGCACATCCGAGATTGCTTGGTTGAGAACTGGCTCCATGACCTGCCACTCCCGTTCGGTGAGCATCGGAACAACCAGGCCGCAACGCCAGCAGTAGAGGTCTTGTGGCATTGGGTCTAACGCCCGAAGCAACATGCACCGCGGAGCGGTGTCGGCTTGAATGAATTGTTAGGCCGCATGCTGGGGCTCCGCTCGGCGATATGCAACATGTGCCAGAGGCGCTGTTGCAGCTGGCGCCAGGACGGCAACATGTTGCTCCTCTAACTGCCATGGCGCCGGGAAGTCGGCGATGACCTCAGTAGCGGCAGAGGAGCAGCTCTCCTGAGAGGCTTCTGACGGGTCACCGTCGTACTCAAAGCGCAGGCGAACAACCAAGGCGATTGGGTCAGTATCGATGGATGCTTGGCGCAGAGAAGGATGCACCTCTCCAAGCAATGCGCGCTGGAGTGAGAGGAGAAGAAAAGAAGCGCTGAAGTAGTCGCTCATGAGGCCTAACGCCTGAATTAAGCCGAGCCACGAAGTGGCTTCGGCTTGAATGACCTGTTAGGCCTAGCGACGCAACCGGAGCCAAGAACTGCGGTCGGCTGCTGTGCCATGACCTAACCCCCGGGCGGAAATGTATCAGTTCGCGATGCCCGGCGCCGCCGAAGACCGGGGCCTCGCCGAAGCGGGAAAAATGCCAACCCAAGTGACGAGATCTGGGGGCGTTGTGCGCACACCCGAAGCACAAGGCGGGCGAGCATCAGCCCCGGCAACGTGTCGTTCCCACAACCCGGCCGCACGGCTGCGACTACAGTCCTAACGCCTGAATTAAGCCGAGCCACGAAGTGGCTTCGGCTTGAATGACCTGTTAGGCCTAGCGACGCAACCGGAGCCAAGAACTGCGGCCGGCTGCTGTGTCATGACCTAACCCCCGGCGGAAATGTATCAGCTCGCGATGCCCGGCGCCGCCGAAGACGGGGCCCCACCGGAGCGGGACCAATGCCGCGGGGATGACGTCAGATGGGGGCGTCGTGCGCACACCCGGAGCACAAAGCGGGCGAGCATGAGCCCCGACAACGCGTCGCTCCCAAAACCTGGCCGCACGGCTGCGGCTACAGTCCTAACGCCAGAGTTAAGCCGAGCCGCGAAGCGGCTTCGGCTTGAATGAATTGTTAGGGCACACCAGATAGGCCCGCCCACCGCTGCCAAGGTAGAACAGCCACCAGCGAAAGGACGACCGGCCCTGCCCACGGCGCGACCCGGGCGGCGAG
>DATDBI010000008.1:0-1493 GCA_036524915.1 Lysobacter sp.
AGCAGGAAGCCACGCGCGCGCATGTCGGCCGCCTGCCAGGCGGCGTCGCCGATGCGCTGGAAGCCGAACATCGAGTAGTAGATGTAGAACGGCAGCATCGGCAGGTCGTTGGTGCTGTAGCTGGTGGCCGCGGCCATCCAGCTGGCGAACGCGCCGGCTTCGGTGATGCCTTCTTCCAGCACCTGGCCGGCCGCGTCTTCGCGGTAGTACATCAGCTGGTCGCGGTCGACCGGCTTGTACTTCTGGCCGTGCGGGGCGTAGATGCCGATCTGGCGGAACAGGCCTTCCATGCCGAAGGTGCGCGCTTCGTCGGCGACGATGGGCACCACGCGCGGGCCGACCTGCTTGTCGCGCAGGATGATGTTGAGCGCCTGCACGAACGCCATCGTGGTGCTGATCTCGCGCTCGCCGGTGTTCTTGAGCAGGCGGTCGAAGCCTTCCAGCTTCGGCGCTTCCAGCGTCTCCGTCGATTTCTGCCGGCGCTGTGGCAGGAAGCCGCCGAGCGACCTGCGGCGCTCCATCATGTATTCCACTTCCGGCGACTTCTCGCCCGGGTGGAAGAACGGCACCTTGCCGTCGGCCAGCTGTGCGTCGGTCACCGGGATGTTGAAGCGGTCGCGGAACACGCGCACCGCGTCGTCATCGAGCTTCTTGGTCTGGTGGGTCGGGTTGAGCGACTCGCCGGCCGCGCCCATGCCGTAGCCCTTGACCGTCTTGGCCAGGATGACGGTGGGCATGCCCTTGGTGTTCACCGCTTCGTGGTACGCCGCGTACACCTTGTGCGGGTCGTGGCCGCCACGGTTGAGGCGCCAGATGTCGTCGTCGCTGAGGTTGGCGACGAGCTGGGCGGTCTCGGGGTACTTGTTGAAGAAGTTGTCGCGCGTGTACTTGCCGCCGAACGCCTTGCAGTTCTGGTATTCGCCGTCGACGGTTTCCATCATCAGCTGACGCAGCTTGCCGGTGGTGTCGCGCGCCAGGAGCGGATCCCAGTAGCTGCCCCACACGGTCTTGATGACGTTCCAGCCGGCGCCGCGGAACTGGCCTTCCAGCTCCTGGATGATCTTGCCGTTGCCGCGCACCGGGCCGTCGAGGCGCTGCAGGTTGCAGTTGATGACGAAGACCAGGTTGTCGAGGCCTTCGCGGCCGGCCACCGAGATGGCGCCGAGCGATTCGGGTTCGTCCGTCTCGCCGTCGCCGAGGAACGCCCATACCTTGCGGTCGGACTTCGGCATCAGGCCGCGGCCTTCCAGGTACTTCCAGTTGCGCGCCTGGTAGATGGCGGCCAGCGGGCCCAGGCCCATCGACACGGTCGGCACCTGCCAGTAGTCCGGCATCAGCCACGGATGCGGGTACGAGCTGATGCCACGGCCGTCGACTTCCATGCGGAAGTGGTCGAGCTGCGATTCGCTGATGCGGCCTTCCAGGAACGAACGGGCGTAGATGCCCGGCGAGCTGTGGCCCTGGACGCCGATCACGTCGCCCGGGTGGTCGGC
>DATDBI010000009.1:0-10574 GCA_036524915.1 Lysobacter sp.
GCCGCTGCCGCCTTCCAGCGCGAGCAGTCCGCTCTCCATCGCGTCCAGCCCTTCACGGCTTTCCTCGAAGAACGCAGCGTGGAAGCGGGTGATATCCATGGCTCAGCCAAGCACCTTGCGGATCGTTGCGACGAGCTGCTCGGGATCGAACGGCTTGACCAGCCAGCCGGTGGCGCCGGCGGCCTTGCCTTCCATCTTCTTGTCACCACCGGACTCGGTGGTGAGCATCAGCAGCGGGGTGAACTTGTACGCCGGCAGCTGGCGCAGTTCGCGGATCAGGGTGATGCCGTCCATGACCGGCATGTTGACGTCGGTCACCACCGCGTCGAAACGCTGGGTGCGGGCGATCTCGAGCGCCGCCTTGCCGTCCTCGGCCTCGCGCACGGTGTAGCCGCCCGACGTCAGGGCGAACGCGACCATCTGCCGCATGGAGGTGGAATCGTCGACGATCAGCAGTTGCGCGCTCAAGCGGTCTCTCCGGTTTCAGTGTCGACCCCGAGGCTGACGGCCAGCGAAAGCTGGCGCGCTGCGGCGGCGAGGGTCGGCGAGGCAAGGGTGACGATGGTCTGGCGGCCGCGTGCGGCGCGGTCGCGGACGAAGGCGTGAAGCAGCTGCAGTCCGGCGGCGTGCACGCGTTCGACCCGGTCACCGGCCAGGGTCAGCGGCGTTTCGTCGTCCAGGTGCGGTTGCAGCGCCGCTTGCAGCTCGGCGACGCATTCGATGCCCATGTCGGTTTGCAATGAGAGCTGGTTCATAGGTCTGCAGCTGGCGGGTACTCAAAGAGGGTTAACGGCCAGTACGCCAGCGACTTGAGGGACCGGCGACACACCCGGAGCGGGGCGCGGGATCAACCGAACAGGGCGTTCGCGTCAAGCAGCACGGTCGGGACCTGGCCGACCCGGGCGATGCCGACGATGGCGCCGGGATCGCTGCCGGGCAGCGGCGGCTCGACACGATCGCGGCCGAGGGTGACCACGTCCTCCACCGCGGTGACCAGGGCGCCGATCAGCTCGTCGTTGCGCTCGACCACCACGATCCGGCTGCGCTCGTCGGCGTGCACGCGGCCCGTGCCCAGCCAGACCCCGAGGTCGAACACGGGCACGACACGGCCGCGGAGGTTCATGACCCCAAGCACTGCGGGCGCCGCGCCGCGCATGGCGACGATGGGCGCAGGCCGGAGTACTTCCTGGACGCGCAGCAGTTCAAGTGCATAGCTGTCGTTGCCGACGTTGGTCCGCAACCAGCGTTGCGACATCGGGGCCGTGAGCATCGGTGGCGCCGCACTTGCGGCCGCCCTGGGCGGGCTGACCGGCGGTGCCGGCGCAGGTGGGGCGGGGCGCACGACCGGTTGTGGAGCTTCAATGACGTCTGGCGGAGGCGGCAGTACCGCCGGTGCAGCAGCAACGACCGGCGCGCTGTCGGCCATGACCGCTGCGCCCCCATCGGACGCGGCCGGCGCGCCATCGAGCAGTGCGTCGAGGTAATCGTCGATCGTCATGTCGCCGCCCGTGCTCATGCAGCCTGCTGTTGTGCGGTGCCGTCCTGCGCCAGCAGCCACTTCAGTGCGCGCCGGTAGGCGTCGGCACCGCGTCCGGTCGGGACGATGGCCGTGGTCAGCGCGTGGGCGTCGCGCATGCGAGTGTCCATCGGCACCGCGCCCGGCCAGACTTTGTCTTCATAGCGATCGTGCAGCACATCCAGGCTCTGCACGCCGGTGCGGGTGCGGCGGTCGAACAGGGTCGGCAGCACGTAGCGCGGCATCGGCCGGCGTCGTGAGCGTTCGACCATCTCCGCGGTGCGCAGCATGTCTGCCAGTCCGTGCAGGGCGAGCGGATCGGTCTGCGTCGGCACGACCAGGCGGTCGGCCGCGGCCAGCGCGTTGACCATCAGCAGGCCTAGCGTGGGCGGGCAGTCGAGCAGGGCGTAGTCGTACAGCGATTGAACCGAGTGCAGCGCTCGCCCGAGGGCGAGGCCGAGCCCGGGCTGTGTCGCACCTCGCCGTTCCAGCGTG
Source organism: Lysobacter sp. (assembly GCA_036524915.1). Taxonomy (GTDB): domain Bacteria; phylum Pseudomonadota; class Gammaproteobacteria; order Xanthomonadales; family Xanthomonadaceae; genus Lysobacter_J. The sequence continues at coordinate 2,012 of DATDBI010000009.1, forward strand.
GCCAGCGCCGGTTGCGCGGCGACCAGCTTGAGGCCTTCGATCTGCGTGCTGCGCGCCAGCGATGCCAGCGATGTGCCGTCATTGCTGAACAGATCGTGGGTGCCGGCCGGCGGCGGGTTGGCCGGCACGCCGAACGCCCGCGTGAGCGAGGCATGCGGGTCGAGGTCGATCAGCAGCACGCGGTTGCCGGCCATGGCCAGTCCGCGCGCGAGGCACAGGGTGGTCGTGGTCTTGCCGACGCCGCCCTTCTGGTTTGCGATGGCCCAGGATTGCATGTCAGCCAGCCTCCGATTCGGTCGCGCGTTGCACGAATACCGTGGCCGGTGACGTGGTCGCAGGGTGGAGGGAAGGTGAGGGGAGGTCGCGTGAGTTGGCGTCATTGGCGTTGACGTCATGCGCGGTGGCCGCGCGACCCGCCGGTTCTGCCGTGGGGGTCGCGGCAGGGATCACGTGGGGTAGGGGTTTGCCCGCGGCGTGTGCTGCCGAACCCGGCCCGGCCGACGGCGCCGAATGGATCGCGATGGCCGGTATGGGCATCAAGGTCGCCGTGTCGTCCAGCGCAATCGCCGGAGTCTTGTCCGGCACGGCATCGGGACCTTGCGGCGCGGCCAGTATCACCAGCAGCACGCGACGGTTGGCGTTACGGCCCTGGGCCGTGCCGTTGTCGGCTATGGGCTGGTGCTGGCCGTAACCGACCACGGCAAGTCTGTCCGCGCCGATGCCTTCATCGACGAGGACGTGCACGACGCTGGCCGCACGGGCCGCCGACAGTTCCCAGTTGGAGCGGAACTGCGCGGTACGGATCGGCACGTCGTCGGTATAGCCTTCCACGCGCAGGGCGTTGGGCGCCTCGCGCAGCACGGCGGCGAGCTTGCGCACCGTGCCGGTGGCAACCGGGCTGGGGTCTGCGACGCCGCTGGCGAACAGGATGTCGCTCTGGATCTCGACCTCCAGGAACGTACGGCCACGACGCACCGTCACCAGCTTTTGCCGCACCAGTTCACTCAAGGCGTGCTGGATCTGCGCGCCGAGCGAATTGAGCTGGGTGTCGCGTTCGCGCAGGGCGCTCTGGGCGTTGGTGTCCTGGTTTTCCTGGTGGTGCTGGCGACCAAACGTGGGCATGTCGAGCATCTGCCGCACACGCACGCTGGTGACCGCGGTGGTCGAGGCAGGGCCGGTCTTGGCGGCCGCGGTCTGCAGCGACGGCCGGTCGAACGAGGACCCGCGCAGCTGCGTCTTGCCCAGCTGGATCGGCGCGATGGTCCGCGGCGGCCCGCCGAACGCCGACGACAGCGCATCGGAGACGACGCGATACTTGCCCTCGTTGAGCGAGGAGATCGCATACATCACGACGAAGAACGCCAGCAGCAACGTCATCAGGTCGCCATAGGGGATGGCCCAGGCTTCGTGGTTGGCGTGTTCTTCATGGCGATGCTTGCGAGCCATGCCGACCTCAGTGCACGTAGCCGTTGAGGCGCGATTCGATGTTGCGCGGGTTCTCGCCCTGGGCGATGCCGATGAGTCCTTCGATGATCATCTCGCGCTCTTCGGTCTGCGCCAGCACCAGGCCCTTGAGCTTGCTTGCCATCGGCAGCAGCGCCAGGTTGGCCGAACCGATGCCGTAGATGGTTGCGGTGAATGCCGCGGCAATGCCGTGGCCGAGCTTGCTCGGGTCGGCGAGGTTCTTCATGACCGCCATCAGGCCCAGCACTGCACCGATGATGCCCAGCGTGGGCGCATACACGCCCATGCCCTCGAACACCTTGGCTGCGGCCATGTCGCGCGAGCTCTGGCCGTGCAGGTCGATCTCCAGCATCTGCCGGATCGATTCGGGTTCGATGCCGTCGACCACCATCTGCAGGCCCTTGCGCAGGAACGGGTCCTCCTGCAGCTGCACCTGCGCCTCCAGGCCGAGCAGGCCCTGCTTGCGTGCGGTGCCGGACCATTCGACGATCTGGGCGATCACCGCGACGCGGTCATGCGCCGGCGGCTGGAACACCCAGCGGAACATGCGCATCGCACGCATGAACGTCGCCAGTGGCGTCTGCAGCAGGATCGACGCCAGCGTGCCGACGATGACGATCAGGAACGCAGCGGGTGACCACAGGCTGGACAAGCCCGCACCCTTCAGCACGCTGCCACCAAGCAGCGCCGATATGGCGAGAACAGCGCCGATGATACTGAGTCGATCCATGAGGTTTTTATCGGTAGCCGTGGGGATTACTTGAGGTAGAACCGGACCGCTTGCACGCCTTAGCGCAGTCCGGTGCGCAGCAATGCATCGACGTCGAGTATCAGTGTCATGCGGCCGTCACCCACGAGGCTGGCGCCGGCGTATCCGGGCAGGCCGCGCAGTGTTGGCGGCAATGCCTTGATGACGACTTCCTCGCGGCCACGCACGCGATCGACCAGCAGGCAGAAGCGCTGTTCGCCCGACTGCAGCACCACGCAGGTGGTTTCAGCCAGGCGCTTGGCATCGAGGCCGAGCCATTCGCGCAGGTCCAGCAGCGGCAGTGGCTGCTGGCGCAGGTCGAGGACCTGCTGGCCGTCAATCCACAGTGTGTCGCCGGGCTGGAATGCGAGCACTTCGACCACGCGCACCAGCGGCAGGGCGTAGACGTCGTCGTCGATCTCGACCAGCAGCGTCGGCAGGATCGCCAGCGTGAGCGGCACGCGGATCAGGAAACGGCTGCCCGCGCCGGGTTCGGAATGGATCTGCACGAAGCCCGATAGTTCGCGGATCCGCGACTGCACCACGTCCATGCCGACGCCGCGGCCGGACAGGTCGCTGACTTCGTCGCGGGTGGAAAAGCCAGGCAGGAAGATCAACTGCAGGCATTCCTCGCCCGACAACCGGGCGGCGGCCTCGGAGTCGATCAGGCCCTTGTCGACCGCCTTGCGGCGGACCTTCTCCGGATCGATGCCGTTGCCGTCGTCGCGGACTTCGATGGCAACGTGGTCGCCCTCCTGCTGGGCGCTCAGGCGCACGCGGCCCAGCTCGGACTTGCCGGCGCGGCGACGCGCCTCGGGCATCTCGATGCCGTGGTCGATCGCGTTGCGGACCAGATGCACGAGCGGATCGGCGAGGGCTTCAACCAGGTTGCGGTCAAGCTCGGTCTCCGCGCCGATAACCTCCAGGTCGACATCCTTGTTGAGTTGCCGCGCGACGTCGCGCGCAAGCTTGGGGAACCTTGCAAACACGCGCCCGACAGGCTGCATGCGTGCGGTCATCACCGCCGACTGCAGGCGCGACGTGGCGGCGTCCAGCGAGCCCACCGCGCGGTCAAGATCGTCGTCGCGCAGGCGCGGTCGGATCGTCTTCAGACGATTGCGGGCGAGCACGAGTTCGCCGACGAGGTTGACCATGGCATCAAGCCGGCGAACGTCGACGCGCACGGTGACTTCAGCCGCTTCGGTCGGCGCGGCGGCGGCTCTGGCAGCAGCGGGCATTGACGGTGCTGGCGTTGCCGCGACCGGCGTTGCCGGTGGTGGTGCGGCCAACGTCTCGACGGCTTCGCCGGGAATGCCGCCGGCACCGTGGAGGCTGTCGAGCAGCGCTTCGAAATCGAGGTCGTCGATGTCGTCGCTGCCGGTGGCGAATGCGGCGATCGCGGCGCTGGCCGGGGATGCCACTGCCGCAGGCACGGACCCGCCTGACCCCGCGCGCAGCGAGACCAGCAGGGCTTCCGGTGCGGGCGAGAGCGGGAGACCGGTCGACACGCTGTGCAGCATGTCCACCAGCAGATCGAGCGATTGCTGGGCGCCGTCGAACGCTTCGGCGTCGAGCGGTGCCACGCCGGTACGCGCTGCATTCAGACGATCTTCCACCGCGTGGCAGATCGCCACCATCGGCGCGAAATCGAGAAACCCGGCGCCGCCCTTGATCGTGTGGAAGCCGCGGAACACGGCGTTGAGGCATTCGCGGTCGGTCGGCGCGTGCTCCAGCGCGACCATCTGCTCGCCGAGCTGGTCGAGGATCTCGCCCACCTCGACCAGAAAGTCGGCACAGATGTCGGAGGCAATCGCGGACACGGCGGCTATAACCCCAGCGAGGACAGCAGCTGGTTGGCATCGTCCTGCGTCGCCGCGGGCGAATCGATGCCGGCCAGCGACGGGCCGTGGCCATGACTGGACAACTGCAACGGCCGGTCGTCGCCGAGCGCGTGTTCGCCCAGGCCGACATGGACCGCATGCACCAGCTCGACCACGCGCCGGATGATCTGTCCGGTGAGGTCCTGGTAGCCCTGAGCCGCCGTCATTTCCGAGAGGCGGGCGCGGATGGCCAGCAGGGTTGCGGCCATTTCATCTGCCCCGGCTTCGGGCAGCGTGACCAGCAGCGCGCTGCATTCCTGGATCAGGTCGAGGGTGTGGTGGCTGGCCTCCTCGCTGACACGGACGACATGTTCGAGTCGCGCGCAGGCCTCCGGCAGCGAGCCGCCACCCGATGCGCCTGTGCCATCGCCCAGCGCCTGTTCGAGTTCGCGCGCGAGTTTCGCCAGGCCCTGCACCAGCGGCTGGGTGCGCCACTGGATCAGTTCGTCGACGTGCGTGCGCCAGGCCACGTGGTTGTCGGCCTCCAGCGCATCGAGCGCGGCGTGCAGGCACGCGATCACGGTCTGGCGGTCGCTCAACTGCGCGCTGTCGTTGGCGGCCGCAGCATTCACGCCGCAGCCCCGAGGCGCTCGAAGATCTTGCCGAGCTTGTCGCCGAGCGTGGCGGCGGTGAACGGCTTGATCACGTAGCCGTTGACGCCTGCCTGCGCCGCTTCGAGGATCTGCTCGCGCTTGGCTTCGGCGGTGACCAGCAGCACCGGGATCTTGGCGAGCGCGGGGTCGGCACGGATCGACTTGAGCAAGTCGATACCGGGCATGCCGGGCATGTTCCAGTCGGTGATCACCAGGTCGAACGAGGCCTTGCGCAGTTCGACCAGTGCGCTGTTGCCGTCGTCGGCCTCGGCGGTGTTGAAGAATCCAAGATCGTTGAGCAGGTTCTTGACGATGCGGCGCATGGTCGAGAAGTCGTCGACGATGAGGATGCGTATGTTCTTGTCCATGCGGGTCTCGGTTCTGCTGTAGTTCGGGAATGCGGGTGGAGGGTCTGGGTGTTGAGCTCAGGAGCGGACGTCAGGGCAGGTAGTCGTCTTCGTCTTCCTTCTCGCCACGCCATTCGCCCAGGCGTGCGCGCAAACGCACCATGGCCTGGCCGTGGATCTGGCAGACGCGCGATTCGCTGACCGACAGCACCGCGCCGATCTCGCGCAGGTTCAGTTCCTGCTCGTAGTACAGCGACAGCACCAGCTGCTCGCGCTCCGGCAGGTCGCCGATGGCGGCGCCGAGCGCGTTGCGGAACGCGCCGTTCTCGAACATGCGCGCCGGCGTGGCAGTGCTGCTGGCGGCCAGGCGTGGCTCGCCGTCGTGTTCTTCCATGTGGGCATCGAGGCTGACCAGCTGGCCGCGGGCCGCGTCCTCGACCATGCGGTGGTACTCGTCCAGTCCGATGCCAAGCGCGTCGGCCACCTGCTGCGCGGTGGCGGCGCGGCCGGTGCGCTGCTCGATGTCGCGGGTGGCGGCGATCATGTCGCGGTAGCGGCGATGCACCGAGCGCGGCACCCAGTCGCCACGCCGGATCTCGTCGATCATCGCGCCGCGGATGCGGATGGAAGCGTATGTCTCGAACGCGGCGCCCTGGTCGGCCTGGAAGTTTCGTGCGGCGTCGATCAGGCCGAGCATGCCGGCCTGGATCAGGTCGTCGATCTCGACGCTGGCCGGCAGTCGCGCCGCCAGGTGGTGGGCGATGCGGCGGACCAGCTCGCCATGGCGAACGACGATGTCGGCGGCGCTGCCGTTCTGGGCGGCGCGGTAATGGGCGGCGGCGACGGCGTTCATGCGACCGAACTCCGCATCGGGGCCATCGCCGGGGCGTTGGCGGGGGCCTGTTCGATCAGCCGTTCGATGAAGAACTCGACGTGCCCGCGTGGTCCGGGTGGCGACTGCCACTGCCGCGAGCGGCGTGCGATGTCGCGGAACGCCAGCGCCGAAGGCGCCGACGGGAACGCATCGACGACGGCTTCCTGGCGCTGGATCGCGCGACGCAGCCATTCGTCGCGCGGAATCGCGCCGAGGTAGTTGAGGGTGACATCGAGGAAGCGGTTGGAGACCCGCTGCAACTTCTCGAACAGATGGCGGCCTTCGGCAGCGTGCTGCACCTGGTTGGCCAGCACCTGGACGCGGGTCAGGCCGCGCTCGCGATTGAGGACCTTGATCAGCGCGTAGGCGTCGGTGACCGAGGCCGGCTCGTCGCAGACCACGACGATCACGTCCTGCGCGGCCTGGCAGAACGTCAGCACGCCATCGGCGATGCCGGCGGCGTTGTCGATGACCAGGGCGTCGATCGGCAGGTCGAGCTGCGAGAACGCGTGGACCAGGCCGACGTGCTGCTGCGGCTGCAGCTCGGTCATGTGGCGCTTGCCGGACGACGCCGGGACGACCATCAGGCCATTGGGGCCTTCGATCACGGTGTCGCGCAGCTCGCACCGGCCGGCGAACACGTCGGCCAGGGTGAAGCGCGGCGACAAGCCGAGCATCACATCGACATTGGCCAGGCCCAGGTCGGTGTCGAGCAGGAGCGTGCGCTGGCCCGCATTGACCAGTGCGGTGGCGAGGTTGACCGAGACCGACGTCTTGCCGACGCCGCCCTTGCCGCTGGCGACCGCGATCACGCGCGGCACCGCATTGCCCGCGGATGCGGACGGCGTGCCGGCGTACGGCTGGCCGGCGTACACGTGGCGATCGGCCTCGTGCGCGGCGAGCAGGTGGGGGTCAGGCGACTGCATGGCGTTCCTCGGTAGCGAGGGGGTTATCGGCAGCACGGCGCACTTTCTCCAGTGTCTTTGCCAGGCGGGTTGCGTCGGCGGTATCGATGTCGTCGGGGACGTTCTGGCCGTGGGTGGTGTAGGCCAGCGTCAGGCCGTGGCGCACGGCGACCGAAAGGGCGGAACCCATTCGTCCGGCCTCGTCGACCTTGGTCAGGACCACGCCCTCCGGCGCGGCCGGGCCGTAGCGGCGGACCACTTCGCTCAGGTCATGCGGGTGCGCGTTTGCCGGCAGCACCAGCAGGCTGCGGACGTTGCGGCTCTGGTGCAGCCAGAGGATCTGGCCGAACAGGCCGCGGTCGCGCGGGGCAAAACCGGGGGTGTCGACGATCACCAGCGGGTAGTCGGTGAGTTGTGCCAGGGCGGCCTGCAACCCGTCCGGGCCGGCGGCCTCGCACACCGTGATGCCCAGGCGGCGACCGTGCGCGTGCAACTGCTCGCGTGCGCCGGCGCGCTCGCCATCGATCGTCACCAAGGCGACGTCGCGGGCACGATGACGGGCGGCGAAGCGCGCGGCCAGTTTGGCGGCCGTGGTCGTCTTGCCCGATCCGGTCGGACCGACCAGGGCGATCACGCCACCGTCGTCGATGGTTTCACTGCGGGCGACGGTCAGCATGCGGGCGAGTTCGGCCAGCATCGGCTCGAGGATCTGCGCCGGTTCCAGGCGCGGGTCGATCCGGGCTGCGACCGCCTGCGCGAGCACGTCCTCGCAGCCGAACTCGAGCAGGGCCTCGTAGGCCGCCGCGCGTGCCGGCGATCCGCGCAGGCGTTCGAGCGAGAGCTGCTCCATCTGCTTCTCGATCAGCTGGCGCATGCTCGACAGCTCGGCGCGCATCGAGACGAGCGCCGGGTCGGGTTGTTCGATGGCCGTGGTGACGGCACGCAGGATCGACGATTCCGGCGTCGGCTCGACGGCCCCGTCTTCGTCGCTGGCGATCGGCGCGTCGATGACGGCCGACACCGGGGCGGCTGCGACGGTCCCGGGAATGGAGAGGTAATCGGCCGCGCTGTCGAGCGCGCTGACTGCTTCGCTTGCCGCCAACGCAGGGGCGGGCGCGTCTGCGGGATCGAGCGCGGACATCATCGCTTCGAATGGCGTCGTCGGGGCCGGCGTTGTCACGCTGACAGCCGCGGCAGCATGGGTCATCGGAGCGAGCGCCGCTTGGTGTGCCTTGGCGGTTGTCGTGGTGGTGAGTTCGGCGAGGGTAGGGCCGTCGCCGACCTTGAACACCGCGCGCGCCCTGGCCACCAGCGATTCACGCGGTGCCGGGCTGGCCTGACTGCGCGCGGGAGCTGCTGCGGCAACAACGTGCTCGGCGACAACGCTGCGCTGCATGAATGCACTGGCCTGTGCCGGCATCGGCGCCGTTGCGACCGGCGGCTGCGGGCTTGCCGCAATGGCCATCGCCGGCATCGGCGACGCGACCGGCTGGGCCACGGGCGCAACGATGGCCGGGGCGGTGTCCATGGTCGGCAGCGCGGCGCGCAGCGCCTGCGTCACCAGCGATTCGTCGTAGTCGGTGGCGGCGACGACCTCGATGCCGCCATCGACGGCACGGTTGGACAGGATCACCGCATCGGGGCCCTGTTCGTCGCGGACCATGCGCAACGCGGTGCGCATGTCGGGGGCGATGAAACGCTTGATTCTCACTGCTTCCTCCTGCCGCGCCGGAACGCCGACGCCACGTCTGT
>DATDBI010000010.1:0-6827 GCA_036524915.1 Lysobacter sp.
CGGGTCTTGTTCATGGCATGCGAGACGTTGTTGCCAGTCGTCGTTCGCTTACCGGTTACTTGGCATACACGGGCCATACGCACCTCGAAAGGTAATGGTGCTTCCCTTGGCCAGGGAGGCGGCGGCCCCTCCGCTGTCACACCTGGGCGTGGGCGGTGCGCGATACGGGTTTGGAATTCTCGCCGCACGAGGCGGGCCGGAATCGCGCTTCCGGGGTCCGCCCGGTCAAGCCCCTAAAGGCCAGCCGGACGCAGCGAGCCGCGCATTATGCCCGGGAAATGCAGGGTGGGCAAGTAGTTATCCACAAGCCGGAGGGGGCGTCTGCCCCTCCCCGACCTCCCCCTGCGGCAGGGGAGGTGTGGCAAGCGTCATCCCGCTTTTGCGGTCTTCTCCGCCGATCTGGCGATGAACGCGCGGACCTGGGCCTCCAGCACCGGCAACGGCACCGAACCCTCGCTGAGCAGGGCGTCATGGAAGGCCTTGATGTCGAACCGGGCGCCCAGCGCCTTCTCGGCCTCGGCGCGCAGGCGGACGATGGTGATCTCGCCGAGCTTGTAGCTCAGCGCCTGGCCTGGCCAGGAGATGTAGCGGTCGACCTCGGTGGTGACCTCGTGCTCGCTCAGGGCCGTGCGGTCACGCAGGTAGGCCAGGGCCTGGTCGCGAGTCCAGCCCTTCTGATGGATGCCGGTATCGATGACCAGGCGGCAGGCGCGCCACATCTCGTAGGTCAGGCGGCCGAAGTCCTCGTAGGGCGTCTCGTAGATGCCCATTTCCTTGCCGAGCTTCTCGCTGTACAGCCCCCAGCCCTCGCCATAGGCGGATATGTAGGTCTCGCGGCGGAACGCCGGCAGGTCGCCCTGCTCCTTGGCCAGCGAGCCCTGCAGGGCATGGCCAGGCGACGACTCGTGCAGGGTCAGCGCCGGCAGGTTGTAGAGCGGGCGCGAGGGCAGGTCGTAGGTGTTGAGCCAGTAGGTACCGGCGCCGCCGCGGCCGCTGGTCCAGAACGGGGCGATGTCGGCCGGCACCGGCACGATCGTGAAGCGACCGCGCGGCAGGGTGCCGATGAACTTGCCGATCTCGCCGTCCACGCGCTTGGAAATCCACGCGGCGCGATCGAGCAGGGCCTGCGGCGTGGCGGCGTAGAACTGCTTGTCGGTGCGCAGGAAGCGCAGGAACGCCGCGAAGTCTCCCTTGAACCCGACCTGCTGGATGATCGTCTGCATCTCCGCATGGATGCGCGCGACCTCGTCCAGGCCGATCTGGTGGATCTGCTCGGGGTCGAGCTCGAGGGTGGTGTATTCGCGGATCTGCTGGCGGTAGTACGCCTCGCCATCGGGCATCTGCGAGGCACCGAGCGTGGTCCGCGCCTGGGGCACGTACTCCTCGCGGAAGAAGGTCAGCAGCTTCCCGTAGGCCGGGACCATGCGATCGCGGATCGCGGCCACGCCGTCGGCGCGCAGGCGCGCCTGCTCGTCAGCCGGGATGGTCGCCGGCATGCGCTTGAACGGCTCGTAGAAGTTGGACTGCAGCGGGTCCTTGACGTCCGCCACGGCGGCGATCGACACGTCGCGGCCGTCCAGCACCGCGCGCGGCACGCTGAAACCGCGTGCCAGGCCGGCGCGCATGTTGACGATCTGCTGGTCGAAGTAGCGCGGCACATCGCGCAGGCGGTCGATGTAGGCGCGGTAGTCCTGCACGGTGCGCAGCGGCCGCCGGGTCATGAAGCCCAGGTTCGACCAGAAGGAGGAGTCCGAGTTGAAGGGCATCTCGTAGCCGCGCAGTCGCACGTCGGCGGCGAGGTTCTCGACCTGCGCCTTGTAGACGGCGAAGTTGATGCGGTTCTGCGGGCTCAGCCTGGCCGTGTCGACGCCGTCGAGGCGCTTGAGCACATCCTCCCAGACCTTCAGGCGGGCGTTCTGGCTGGCCGCGTCCACCGACGGCAGCTGATGGCTGTTGGCCGAGCTGTCGTTGTCCTCGTCAGCGGCGCCGGTCTGTTCCTGGCGCCACTTCCATTCCTGGTTGTAGATCGCTTCGAACTTCGTGTCGGCGGCGCCGGCATGGACGGCGAGGGAGGCAAGAGCGAGGTGGCCGGCGAGCAGGGCCGCGAACAGTGGTTTCACAGGAAGGACCGGTGGTGGCACGAAGCGCCGATCTTCGCACTCCCGGAGGGTGGATCGTTGGCTCATCCGGCCGGTTCGACCATTGGACGTGCGGCAACGGACCGGCCGGGACGCCGGCGGCCTCAGTGGCTCGCCCGGTCCCGGTGCCAGCCGCGGTGCTTGATGTCCAGGTACAGGCTGTAGGCGGCGGTGAAAGCCGGGAACAGGTTCTGGATGACGCCCACCGAGTCCTGCTTCTGCGAAAACACGAAGTAGCTCAGCGTCATCACGCTGCCGACCAGGCTCATGTACCAGAACAGCCGCGGGATCACCGGCTTGCCTTGCCTGCGCGAAGCCACGAACTGCACCAGCCAGCGGCCGCCGAACATCAGCGCGCCGGTCAGGCCGATGATCTTCCACGGCGACATGTGCAGCCCGGTCCATTCCAGCCAGGCGATGGAGTGGTTCATGAAGTCGAATTCCATCGGGCGGGTCCGCAAGTCGGGGTGGGTCGGGTACGGCGGTTCAGCTCAGCTCGCGCACGGCGGTGACCTTGCCGCGCTTGATCAGCCAGGCAACGCCGCGCAGGTCGCTGATGCCGACCAGGGCGCGGTTGAGGTTGTTGTACTTCGACACGCCGGCCGAACGGGCGCGGTGGTTCACCGGCACGCTCACCGTCTTCCAGCCCGCGCGCTGCATCAGCGCCGGCAGGTAGCGGTGCATGTGGTCGAAGTAGGGCAGCTCGAGGAACGCCGCGCGTTCGAACAGCTTGATGCCGCAGCCCGTGTCGGGCGTGTCGTCGCGCAGGATCCGCGAGCGGATCGCGTTGGCCCAGCGCGAGGCCCAGCGCTTGCTGCCGCTGTCCTGGCGATTGACGCGCCAGCCGGCGAACAGCTTGATGCCTTCGCCGGCAGCAGTGGTGTCGCGCTCTTCGAGCAGCTTCGGGATGTCGGCCGGGTCGTTCTGGCCGTCGCCATCGAGTGTGGCGATCCACTCACCGCGCGCGGCCTTGACGCCATTGCGCACCGCGGTGCTCTGTCCGCTCTGGGTGACGTGCTGGATCACGCGCAGCTCCGGCACTTCGGCCTTGAGGGCCTGCAGCACCTGCAACGTGTCGTCGCGCGACTGGTCGTCGATGTAGACGATCTCGAAGGCGGTCCTGCCGCGCAGCGCGGCGGTAATTTCGTGCACCAGCGGCGCGACGTTGTCACGCTCGTTGAACACCGGCACGACGACGGAGAGTTGCGGGTTGTGGCTCATGCCGGAGATTTCCGTGGTCGGAACGTTCATGCGCGAAGTCAGGCCTTGTCGCCGAAATAGGTGCGGCACCAGTCGACGACCTTCGGCAAGCCGATCTCGATCGGCGTGGCCGGCTCGAAGCCGAACGCGGCCTGGGCGCGCGAGGTGTCGGCCATGGTCTCAACCATGTCGCCGGGCTGCATCGGTTTGTAGACCTTGGTGGCCTGGGTTCCGGCGGCAGCTTCGATCACCTGGATGAATCGCTCCAGTTCCACCGGCGTGTGGTTGCCCAGGTTGAACACCCGGTGCGGGGCGGCCGGCGGCGCCTGGTCGGTGGTAGGCGGATGGTCGAGCGCGCCGAGCACGCCGTTGACGATGTCGTCGACGAAGGTGAAGTCGCGCCGCATCTTGCCGTGGTTGAACACGTCGATCGGGCGCCCTGCCAGGACGGCGCGTGAGAACAGCAGCGGCGCCATGTCCGGCCGGCCCCATGGGCCATACACGGTGAAGAAACGCAGCCCCGTCGAAGGCAGGTCGTACAGGTGCGCGTAGGTGTGCGCCATCAACTCGTTGGCGGCCTTGGTCGCCGCGTACAGCGAGCGCGGCTGGTCGATGCGCTGGTCTTCGGAGAACGGCGGCGTCGCCGAGTCGCCGTACACCGACGAGGAGCTCGCGTACACCAGATGCTGGACGCCACGGTGGCGGCACAGTTCGAGCAGGTTGACGAAGCCGGCCAGGTTGCTGTCGACGTAGGCGTGCGGGTGTGTCAGCGAGTAACGCACGCCGGCCTGTGCCGCCAGGTGGATCACCCGGGTCGGCTGCACTTCGTCGAACAGCGCCGCCAAGCCGTCGCGGTCGCCCAGGTCGAGCGTGCGGATGTCGACATCCGGGCACAGCGCGGCGACACGGTCGCGCTTGATCTGCGGATCGTAGTAGTCGTTGTAGTTGTCGAGTCCGACGATTTCGGCGCCGCGCGCGCGCAGGGCGCGGCAGGTGTACGCGCCGATGAAGCCGGCAGCGCCGGTTACGAGGATGGTCATGGGTGGGTCCGGGGGGTGACTTCGTCCAATGTCCACTGCTCCAGGGAAGCAACGGTGGCCCGATCCGCCGTGGCCGGGCGCCATCACGCCGGTCGGCGGCCTGCCTGGCCGGCGCCAATGATGCCCGATTTGGGTAATAACCGGCGGTGAACCGGCCTCAGGGCGGCTTCCGGGAAACGCCGCGGCTGCTTCCTGGCCCGATCAGCCGTCGTTGTCGGGATGGATGTCGAAGCCCAGTGTCAGCTTCAGTTCGCCCAGGCCGGCACTGAGTTCCGGCCGCAGTTCGAAGCCGTAGGCCTCTTCGCCGAACAGACCGACGAACAGCCCGCAGCGACCGCCCTGGGCGGCAAATGCATGCAGGCAATCGCGATGCATCGACAGGCGAAGGTGGACGGCACCGAGGAAGTCCTCGATCTGCTCGCGGCTCCATTCGCGCGGCTGGCCATCAGGCGTGAGTTCGGCGTAGCCGTAGCTGTCGCGGTAGAGGCCCTGGCCGCCGCCGGGCGGCTTGGCCTGGCCGGCGCGCCAGGCGCGCTTGGGCGCCAGTCCGAGTTCATCGAACAATGGCATCAGATCGGCGCTGGGGTGCGTGGCCCGCAACGCAACGCGGTAACGGTAGGGGTTCATCAAAGCCATCCTGGCCTTATTCGGTGACAGAACCGCGCAGCTTCTCCAGCACGCCCTCGAGCGAGTCGAGGTCGTTGTAGTGGATGACCAGCCGGCCCTTGCCGGCACGGCCATGCAACACGTTGACCTTGGTGTTGAGCGACTCCGACAGTTCACGCTCGAGCGTGACGATGTCGGCCTGCGGCTTGGCCTTGACGGCCTTGGGCTTGCTGCCCGACGTCGGGATCACGCCGGCCGACAGCTGCTGCACGCGATGCTCGACTTCGCGCACCGACCAGCCGTGTTCGGCGGCCTGGCGGGCCAGCGCGATGGCCGCCTGCGGCGTCAGCGCGAGCAGGGCGCGGGCGTGGCCCATTTCCAGCGCGTGGGTCTCCAGCAGCACCCGGATCTCGTTGGGCAGCTCGAGCAGGCGCAGCATGTTCGACACCGAGGCGCGCGAGCGGCCCACCGCTTCGGCGGCCTGGGCGTGGGTCAGGTCGAACTCGTCGATCAGGCGCTGCAGTGCTGTGGCCTCTTCAAGCGGATTGAGGTCTTCGCGCTGGATGTTCTCGATCAGCGCCATCGCGACCACGGTGCGGTCGTCGACTTCGCGTATGACGGCCGGGATCTCGTTCAGCCCGGCCAGTTGCGAGGCGCGCCAGCGGCGTTCGCCGGCGATGATTTCGTAGCGCTTGCCGCCGATGTCGCGCACGACGATCGGCTGGATGACGCCTTGCGCCTTGATCGACTCGGCCAGCTCGCCAAGCTTGTCCTGGTCCCAGTGCTTGCGCGGCTGGTACTTGCCGGGCGTCAGCGCATCGACCGGCAGGCTGCGCAGCACGTCGCCCTCGATCGCCTCCAGCACCGGCGCCTCAGCGGCTGCCTTGGGGCCCAGGAGGGCTTCGAGGCCGCGGCCGAGGCCGCGCTTCTTGGCTACGCTCATGCCGTGGTCTCCTTCGCTTCTGGCGGACGCGCCGCTGCCTTGGCGGCCTGGTCGCGTTCGCGCTGGCGGCGCAGCACTTCGCCGGCCAGGCCCATGTAGGCGATACCGCCGCGGCTGGCGCGGTCGTAGCCGACGATGCTCTGGCCATGGCTCGGCGCCTCGGCCAGGCGCACGTTGCGCGGCACGATGGTGCGGAACACGCGGTCGCCGAAATGGGTGATCAGCTCGGCCGAGACGGCGTTGGCGAGGTTGTTGCGCACGTCGAACATGGTGCGCAGCACGCCCTCGATCTCGAGCTTGGGATTGAGGTTGACCTTGAGCGCATCGATGGTGTCGACCAGCGCGCTCAGGCCTTCCAGTGCGTAGTACTCGCACTGCATCGGCACGATGATCGAGTCGGCGGCAGTCAGTGCGTTGAGCGTGAGCAGCGACAGCGCCGGCGGACAGTCGATCAGGATGTAGTCGTAGTCGGGGCGCAGTTCCTGCAGCGCCAGACGCAGGCGCTGCTCGCGGCCGGGTTCGGCCATCAGCTGTACCTCGACCGCGGTCAGGTCGATGTTGCCCGGCAGCAGGTCGAACTCTTCGGCGGTGCGCACGATCGCGCTGCGTACTTCGGTCTCGCCGAGCAGCACTTCGCAGATCGAGTTTTCCAGCTCGCGCTTGTTGACGCCGCTGCCCATCGTCGCGTTGCCCTGCGGATCAAGGTCCACCAACAGCACCCGCTTGGGCGTATGCGCGAGCGCGGCGGCCAGGTTGACGGCGGTGGTGGTCTTGCCGACCCCGCCTTTCTGGTTGGCGACGGCGATGATGCGGGCCATGCGGCTCGTCCTGGGCTGTGTGCGGAAGTGGACCGGCGTGGGGCCGGACCGAGGATTATGCCCGGATGGGGACCCGTGCGCG
>DATDBI010000011.1:0-2813 GCA_036524915.1 Lysobacter sp.
TGCCCGCGAGCGCGTGTTCGACGCTGACCACCGTCATGCCTTGAATCCTTGCCTGTTCGGGCCGATATGGGGAATGCGGGAGTTTACCGAAGCGCCCGCACAGCGTCGCTATAATTCGCTGGAAGGCCCAAACTGGCTCGACGTCCTGCCGCCACCCCGGAGTGCCTCAATGGCTGTAACCCTTGCCCCCGCTGCCCTCGAACGCGTACAGCGCTACCTGGTTGAATCGCCCGACGCGATCGGCCTGCGCTTTGGCGTGTCCCGTACGGGCTGCTCGGGCTGGCAGTACAAGGCCGACCTGACCCGCGAGCAGCACGAGGGTGACACCGTGTTCGAGCAGGACGGCGTGCGCATCTATGTCGATGCATTGAGCCTGGCGCTGGTCGACGGCACGCAGATCGACCTGGTCAAGCAGCGCCTGGGCGAGCAGTTCCTGTTCCGCAATCCCAACGTCACCGCCGAGTGCGGTTGCGGCGAAAGCTTCACGACCAAGGCCGACGCCGCCTGAGCGCGGTCCCGGCGATGCCAAGCTAGACTCGGTCCCCTGCATCGAAGGGGAATCGCCATGCTCCGTCCTGTTTTTCTTGCCGCGGCCATTGCCGCCGGCCTTTCGGCGTCGCTCGTGTCGCCGGGCGCCCACGCCCAGCAACACGCCGCCGCCGCACCCGCACCCGCCCGTAATTCCGCCACCCAGGCGCTCTACGCGCTCTTCGACGAAGAGTGGCAGCGCGGCATGCGCGAAAACCCGGAAGAGGGCAGTTACAACGGCGACACGCGCTACAACGACCGCTGGACCGACATGAGCATGCCGGCGATCCAGGCGCGCATGGACGGCGACCGCAAAGCCCTGCAGGGCCTGCATGCGATTGATCGCAAGGCGTTGTCGGCAGGCGACCAGCTCAACTACGACGTGTTCGCCTGGGACCTGGAAAAGGCCGTCGAGCGGCAGAAGTACCGCGAGTACCTCAGCCCGGTTGGCCACAGCGGTGGTGTCCAGACCGCCGAAGGCATCGCCGAGGTGCTGCCGTTCGCGACGACGAAGGATTACCGCGACTGGCTGACGCGCATGCGCGCGATCCCGGCATTGATCGAGCAGAACCAGGCGCTGATGCGCGAAGGCGCCGCCGCCGGCAACACGCCGCCGCGGGTGCTGATGGAACGGGTGACCGGGCAGATCCAGGCCCAGATCGTCGACGACCCGCTCAAGAGCCCGTTCTACAAGCCGTTTACTCACTTCGCCGACACCGTGCCCGAAGCCGATCGCGCGGCGCTCCAGGCCGAAGCCAGGCAGGTGATCGGCGACACCATCGTGCCGGCCTACCGCGGCTTTGCCACCTTCTTCGCCAACGAGTACCTGCCGAAAACCCGGACCACGATCGCCGCCACCGACTTGCCTGACGGCAAGGCCTACTACGACTTCGTTGCCGACTACTTCACCACCACCGACCTGAGCGCCGACCAGATCCACCAGATCGGCCTGAAGGAGGTCGCGCGCATCCGTGCCGAGATGGAGAAGGTGAAAGCGGAAGTCGGTTTCAAGGGCAGCCTGGCCGACTTCTTCCAGTACCTGCGCACCGATCCGAAGTTCTTCTACAAGACGCCACAGGAACTGTTCACCGCTTACGAGGCGATTTCCAAGCGGATCGATCCGCAGCTGGTCAAGGTGTTCAGGACCATCCCGCGCCTGCCGTATGGCGTGCGCCCGATCCCGGACAACATCGCCCCGGACACCACCACTGCGTACTACCAGCCCGGTGCCGTGGACGGCACCCGCGCAGGCTTCTACTACGTCAACCTCTACAAGCCGGAAGTGCGGCCGAAGTGGGAAATGATGGCGCTGTCGCTGCACGAAGCCGTGCCGGGCCACCACTTCCAGTTCGCCCGCGGCATGGAACTGCCGGACGCGCCGATGTTCCGCCGGACCGCATATTTCGTCGCCTACGGCGAGGGCTGGGGCCTGTACGCCGAGCGGCTCGGCTACGACATGGGCCTGTACGACGACCCGTACGACCGCATGGGGCAGCTGGCCTACGACATGTGGCGCGCGGTGCGTCTGGTGGTGGACACCGGCATGCACAGCAAGGGCTGGAGCCGTGACCGGGCAATCGCCTACTTCATGGACAACTCGCCCAAGACCCGCCAGGACGTGGTCAACGAGATCGACCGGTACATCGGCTGGCCGGGGCAGGCGCTGGCCTACAAGATCGGCCAGCTCAAGATCTCAGAGCTTCGTGAGAAGGCATCGAAGCAACTGGGTCCGCGTTTCGACCTGCGCGAGTTCAACGACGCGGTGCTGGAGACGGGCTCGGTGCCGTTGCAGGCGCTGGAGGCGCGGATTGACGCGTGGATCGTGCAGAAGAAGGGCTGAGGCGACTGCGACCCCTCTCCCTGGCGCCTTGGGCGCCTGTCCCTCTCCCGCAAGGGGAGAGGGAGAAAGGCTGGGGTCCGCGTTGCCCTCCCCCCTGGTGGGAGAGGGACAGGCCGCCCGCAGGGCGGCCAGGGAGAGGGGAGGGCCCGGATTTGCACGTATGCCCTTGAATCAGCCATACTTTCCGGCTCCGCGGGCCAAAGGCTCGGGGAGACCTTGCTCCACCGCTTCCATTCCGGGAAGCCGGGGGGCTGATCCGGTCCGTGCAAAGCGCCGCTGCGCGCAGCGCGGATCATCATCCACAAGGAATCACACCATGCGTCATTACGAAGTCGTGTTCCTGGTCCATCCGGACCAGAGCGAGCAGGTGCCTGCCATGATCGAGCGCTACAAGTCGCTCATCGAAGGCGGCGAAGGCAAGATCCACCGTCTCGAGGATTGGGGC
>DATDBI010000012.1:0-1125 GCA_036524915.1 Lysobacter sp.
GAGATCGCGCCGCTGGCCTACATGCGCGGACGCACGCTTAACGATGCCTATGTGATCCTCGACGAAGCGCAGAACACCACGATCGAGCAGATGAAGATGTTCCTGACCCGCATCGGCTACGGCAGCACTGCCGTCGTCACCGGCGACCTGACCCAGATCGACCTGCCCAAGCACCAGAAGTCCGGCCTGCGCGACGCGCTGGACGTGCTGCGTGACGTCAACGGCATCAGCTTCACCTTCTTCGAATCGCGCGACGTGGTGCGCCACCCGCTGGTGGCGCGCATCGTCAACGCCTACGACGCCCGCGACGCCAAGGACTCGGCGACCGGTCCGTCCTCCTGAGCGCAGACGCCATGACCCGGGGCCCCATTCGACTCGACGTTTCGATCAACTATGCAGTCCCGCGCACCGGCATTCCGGCGGCGGTGAGTTTCCGCAAATGGGTTGCGGCCGCGCTCGAGAGTCGCATCCGCGAAGCCGACCTGGCGATACGCATCGTCGGCACCAAGGAAGGCCGCGCACTCAACCGCCACTACCGGGGCAAGGACTACGCGACCAACGTGCTCAGCTTCCCGGCCGACCTGCCCGAGGGCCTGCCCAAGGGGGTGAAGCTGCCGCTGCTCGGCGACCTGGTCATCTGTGCGCCCGTCGTGGTGCGCGAGGCCAGGGAACAGAAGAAGGCGCTCGCCGCCCACTACGCCCACCTCACCGTCCACGGCGCGCTGCACCTGCTGGGCTGGGACCACGAGGACGAGAAGGAGGCGATCTGCATGGAGCAGCTCGAGCGCGAGATCCTGGCGGGGATGGGGTACGGCGACCCGTACCAGGAATAAGGGGGGCCACCCAGGCCACGTCCGGGCGCGGTCACGCGCCGGAAACGCACCCCAGCCGCTTCCGCGGTAGACTCCTCCCGTCGCCCTTCCCCCTGGGCGCCTTCAAGAACGCAATGTCCGAGGACGACAGTAGTAGCTTCCACGCGCAGGAAACCCACGAGCGGCGGCATCACGAGAAACCGCGCTCCTGGCTCGAACGCATCAGTTCGGCGCTTTCCGGCGAACCCACCACCCGCGAGGATCTGGTCGAACTGCTGCGCGATGCGCAAGCCGACGGCCTGATCGCCGCCGA
>DATDBI010000013.1:0-27617 GCA_036524915.1 Lysobacter sp.
TTGCTCCGCCCCTTAATCGGACATCCTTGTCCGATGCGGGGCGCGGGACATCCATGTCCCGCTGCGGAGCAATCCCCCCCAGCCCGGCGGACGCCGCTCCAGCGTTTCATTGCCCGGTCTTCGTCTGAAAGCCGTCATTCCCCGACCCCCTCCCCACGCAGACCCACACGCGAAGCAGCCTTCACCCTCACCCCTCTCCCTCAGTTGGGAGAGGAACCTATATTCTGCGACGTTGGCTCGAGGCGACGGCGCTACTCCCCCGTCACGGTGAAATACGCCGCGTTGGGCGTTCCGACACTGCCGCTGGCATCGGTGCCGCGCACGAACACAACATGCCGGCCAGGCGACAGGCCCGCGGTGTTCACCACGGCGCGTACGGTCTCACTGCTGGCGTTGTAGGCGCCGTCGCTGGCCTGCATGGTGATTCGCGTGGCGCCGGCGCTCCATGGGCGCTGGTCGACATAGGCCGAGGCGGCCGTGATCGCCTGCACCGGTTCGGTGCCGTTGCTCTGGTTGCTGCGGCCGTCGTCGAGGGTGGCGGTCACCGTCAGCGGTTGTCCGCGGATGACGCTGTTCGGAGATGCAGAAACGGTGACTGTGTCCGGGCCTGACGGATAGACGTAGGGCGCGGTCAGGTTGCGCGCCGCATAGCGCAATGCCGCGAGATTCTTCGGCAGCGTCGTCGACTCGAACGTCGCGCAGCTCTCGAAGAACGCCACCCCCATTTCGATCGTGTAGCTCGGCACGCCGAGCAGGCCGTACATCGTGTCGGTGTTGGTGCCGTCGGCGACATACAGCCCGACCCATTGCTTGGGCGCATAGCCGTTGTGCCAGGCGATGCGTCGGCCCAGCGTGCGCAAGGCGGTGGCATTTGCGGTCGTGGCGCTTGAATAGGCCCACGGCCACAGAACCAGTCGAGAGTAACTGTGGAGATCGACGAAGAGCCCGCGGTAGTCCGCCGGCGCCGCAGCGGTGGCGGCATCGCCCCGTCGATCGGGAAACACGCCGCCGCGCCACGTACCGGCGGCATCGGCGACGCCGGCGATGTAGCGCAGCAGGTTCTGGGTTTCCGGTTCGGAGGTCTGCTGCGGGCCGCGGTACGTGCCCGAGCACGCATTGCCGCTGGATCCACCCGAAGCTCCATTCCAGCGGAACGGGAAGTTGCGGTTGAGGTCGACGCCATAATTGCTGGCGGTGCACGCGCCGTTGCTGGTGTTGACGTTCTTGCGCCACGAGGCGCCGGTCTCGGCGCGCTTGCGTCCGTCCGGATTGCCCTGCAGCACGAAGTGGAAGCGGTAGGTGTCCAGCAGCCAGGTAGCCTCGTTGTTGCTTCCGTGGCCGTCGACCAGCCATTGCGCGAACCGGGTGAGCACTTCCGCCGGCGTGTACTCGCGCGCGTGCACCGAGCCCAGCAGCACCATGCTCGGCTTGTTGGCGATCTCGCTGTCGGTGGCGCTGTTGCCCAGCACCAGCACCTTCATCGGGTAGCCGCTCGACGGGTCCCGGCTGCGCAGCCAGGTCGGGCCGATGTCGACCACCCGGGCCAGGTCCGGTCGCTGCAGCGCCAACTGTTCCATCGTGGCGTAGGTTTCCTCGACGGTGCGGTAGCAGGCAAAGCCGTCGATCGCCTCCGGCTGCTGCAGTGCACTGTCTGCCTCGTGCATGCGTGCAGTGGCGACGTCGTCGACGCGCGCCTCGATGCCCGCGCGTCGCAGCGCGAGGTATTCGTCCCAGGTGGCTTCGAAACTGGCCGAGCGGGCCCGTTCGTCGACGGCCAGGTGCTGGAATCGCTCGGCGAGAAACTGCAGCTGGACACGGTCGCGGTAATGGACGCTGACGAAAACCAGCCGTTCGTCATCGGCGATGTCGACCGCCCCGACTGCTGACGACACCAGCACCAACGGCCACAACATCAATGCGGCGAACCCGAGGCGCATGACCTGCTCCGATTGCCAGGACTGCCCGATCATGCGCCCTGCTCGCATAAACCCCGGTGAATTCCGGGGACACCACGCGCGCGCCCAGCATCCTCACGCCGCCACAACCCCGGTTGGCCCTAAATCGGCAATTCCCGGGTCGACTGTTCCTGGCCGGGGCGAATGCGCCGGGTTTCCGACAGGGGTAGCATCCGCCACAGGTCTCGCGTTTCCCGATACAGGCCCTCGTGCAGCCAGCTGGAGCAATCCATGGACACGCCACACGAGCAGTCCCCCAAGAACCGGGAGCGCATCGCGTTCCTGCTACTGACCGCGGTCGTGTTTCCGCTGCTGACCGTGATGCTCGTGGCGGGATACGGCTTCCTGGTCTGGATCTGGCAGATGTTCGCCGGCCCACCGACGGGGCATTGATGTGTCCTGCCCCCCGGACCGCTCGCGTCGCGCGTTGTTGCTGGGCCGGCAGGCGGCGCGCGTGCCACTGCGGCCGCCCTGGGCGCTGACCGAGGCGGACTTCCTCGCCGCCTGCACCGGCTGTGGCGCCTGCATCGAGCGTTGTCCCGAGCGCGTGCTGGTGCGTGGCGCCGGTGGTTACGCCGTGTTCGATCCACGCCTGGGCGAATGCACGTTCTGCGGCGACTGCGCCGATGCCTGCACGCCACGCGCGCTGGACCGCGCCGCCGCCGACGCCCCGTGGCACACGGTTGCCGTCGCCGGTGACAGCTGCCTGACCCGCCATGGCGTGGTCTGTTCAAGTTGCCGTGATGCCTGCCCGGAGCGGGCGATCGCATTCCCGCTGTCGACGTCCGTGCCCACGCCGCTGATCGACGCCGCCCGCTGCACCGGCTGCGGCGCCTGCGTGAGCGTGTGCCCGGTGGCGGCCATCGACGTGCGTGCGGCGCACCTGGAGGAAGCATGAGCACTGGCACGACCGCCAAAGAGATCCACATCGCCAGTTTCGTCGTGCAGCACCGCGAGGAGGCATCCTCCGCGCTGGCCAGCTGGATCGCGGCCAGCGACGACATGGAGCTGGCGCGCAGCGAGGGCACGCGCAGCATCGTCCTGTGCGAATGCGCCGACCCGTACGGCCTGCTCGACCGCATCGAGGCGCTGCGGGCGGTAACGGGCGTCCTCAACGTCCTGCTGGTGTACCACCACGCCGAACCGGGCGATGCACTCGATCTGCCCATGCCCGCCGCCAACGCCACCGGAGTCGCGCCATGACCACCCGTCGCGAATTCATTCGCAACACCGCGGTCACCACCGCCGCGGCCGCCGCCGGCATGTCACTGCCTGGCGGAGCCGCCAATATCGTCACCGAAGGCGACCTGACCACGCTGAAGTGGGACAAGGCACCGTGCCGCTTCTGCGGCACCGGCTGCGGCGTCAACGTCGCCGTCAAGGAGGGGCGCGTTGTCGCCACGCACGGCGATGTACATGCCGAAGTCAACCGCGGCATCAACTGCGTCAAGGGCTATTTCCTGTCCAAGATCATGTACGGCAGTGACCGCCTGACCAAGCCGTTGCTGCGCAAGACCAATGGCGTGTACGCCAAGGAGGGCGACTTCGTCGAAGTGGAATGGGACGAGGCATTCGACGTCATGGCCGCGCAGTTCAAGCGCGTGCTCAAGGCCAAGGGCGGTGACGCGATCGGCATGTTCGGCTCCGGCCAGTGGACGATCTTCGAGGGCTACGCCGCCAACAAACTGATGAAGGCCGGCTTCCGCAGCAACCACATCGATCCCAACGCGCGCCACTGCATGGCTTCGGCAGTCATGGGCTTTATGCGCACCTTCGGCATGGACGAGCCGATGGGCTGCTACGACGACTTCGAGCACGCCGACGCATTCGTGCTGTGGGGCTCGAACATGGCCGAGATGCATCCGATCCTGTGGACGCGGGTGACCGACCGCCGCCTCACCAACCCGAACGTGAAGGTCGCGGTGCTGTCGACGTTCGAGCACCGCAGCTTCGAGCTGGCCGACATCCCGATCGTGTTCAAGCCGCAGACCGACCTGGTCATCCTCAACTACATCGCCAACCACATCATCAGGAGCGGCAAGGTCAACCAGGACTTCGTCAGCAAGCACACCAGCTTCAAGCAGGGCAACGACGACATCGGCTACGGCCTGCGCCCCGACAACCCGCTGGAGATGAAAGCCAAGAACGCCAAGGACGCCGGCGGCAGCAAGGTCATCGACTTCGACCAGTTCGCCGCGTTCGTGGCGCCCTACACGCTGGAGAAGACGGTCGAGATGACCGGCGTGGAAGCCGGCTGGCTGCAGAAGCTGGCCGAGCTCTATGCCGATCCGAAGATCAAGGTCACCTCGTTCTGGACGATGGGTTTCAACCAGCACACGCGTGGCGTGTGGGCCAACAACATGGTCTACAACCTGCACCTGCTGACCGGCAAGATCGCCACGCCCGGCAACAGTCCGTTCTCGCTGACCGGCCAGCCTTCCGCATGCGGCACCGCGCGCGAAGTCGGCACCTTCAGCCATCGCCTGCCGGCGGACATGCTGGTGGCCAATCCCGAACACCGCAAGCACGCCGAGGAGATCTGGAAGATCCCGCACGGCATCATCAACCCCAAGCCCGGCTACCACGCCGTCGAGCAGAACCGCATGCTCAAGGACGGCAAGCTCAACGCCTACTGGGTGCAGGTCAACAACAACATGCAGGCGGCGGCGAACCTGCGCGAAGAAGGCTGGCCGGGCTACCGCAACCCGGACAATTTCATCGTCGTCTCCGACGCCTATCCCACCGTGACCACGCAGGCGGCCGACCTGGTCCTGCCGACCGCGATGTGGGTGGAGAAGGAAGGGGCCTACGGCAACGCCGAGCGCCGCACCCAGTTCTGGCACCAGCTGGTCAACGCGCCGGCGCAGGCACGATCGGACCTGTGGCAGCTGATGGAGTTCTCCAAGCGCTTCACCACCGACGAATGCTGGCCGGCGGACATCCTCGCCGCCAATCCGGGTTTCAAGGGCAAGACGCTGTTCGACGTGCTGTTCCGCAACGGCAACGTCGACAGGTTCCCGCTGACGGACATCGAGAAGGGCTACTTCAACGACGAGTCGCAGCACTTCGGCTTCTACGTGCAGAAGGGACTGTTCGAGGAGTACGCCGCGTTCGGCCGCGGCCATGGCCATGACCTGGCACCGTTCGACGACTACCACCGCACGCGCGGCCTGCGCTGGCCGGTGGTCAACGGCAAGGAAACGCGCTGGCGCTATCGCGAAGGGCCCGACCCCTACGTCAAGGCCGGCACCGGTTACCAGTTCTACGGCAACAAGGACAACCGCGCAGTGATCTGGGCGCTGCCGTACGAACCGCCCGCCGAATCGCCGGACACCGAATACGACATGTGGCTGGTCACCGGCCGCGTGCTCGAGCACTGGCATTCGGGTTCGATGACGATGCGCGTGCCGGAGTTGTACCGAAGTTTCCCGACCGCGGTGATCTTCATGAATCCCGATGACGCCAAGGCGCGCGGGCTCAAGCGTGGCGACGATGTACGCGTCATATCGCGCCGCGGTGAAATGCGGACCAGGGTGGAGACGCGCGGACGCAACCGCATGCCGCCGGGGGTGGTGTTCGTGCCGTGGTTCGATGCCGGGCAGCTGATCAACAAGGTCACGCTCGATGCGACCGACCCGATCTCCAAGCAGACCGACTTCAAGAAGTGCGCGGTCAAGGTAATGGGCGCCTAGGAGGCATTGCCATGCGCAACAAGCCATTGTGGATCGCCGCCGGCATGACCGTCGCGCTGATGGCCCTGATCTTCTTCGCCGGCTGGCTGTTCGGCCGGATGGTCGGCAAGCATGAGCGCGCCGTCGAACCACGCGTGGCGGCGGCGCCGGCCACGACCGACCAGTCCGCGATAGGCCGCGCGACATCGCGCCAGCTCGATGCGCTCCGGCGCGGCGTGCCTGTCGACCAGGAGGCGGCGCCGCTGCCGATGGCCCGCGTCGAGAACGTCGACCGCAAGCGCGAGCGTGCCTATCCGATGCAGCCGCCGACCATTCCGCACGCGATCGACGGCTACCAGGTCGACAAGAACAGCAACCGCTGCATGCTCTGCCACGCTCGCGCCAACGCCGAGAAGTTCCAGGCGCCGCCGGTCAGCGTGACCCATTACATGGACCGTGACGACCAGTTCCTCGCGTCGATCTCCCCGCGCCGGTACTTCTGCAACCAGTGCCACGTGGTGCAGACCGATGCGCCGGTGCTGGTCACCAATACCTTCGAGGACATCGACAAGGTGCTGGCGGCCGCTGAAGCCAAGGGGAGCGAGTAATGGTCCGGCGCTGGCTGGAGCGCCTGCGGCCCTACTGGCGCACGCTGCGCTCGCCGAGCGTGCACTACAGCCTGGGCTTCCTGGTGGCGGCGGGGTTCGTCGCCGGGATCATGTTCTGGGGCGGCTTCAACACGGCACTGGAAGCCACCAATACCGAGAAGTTCTGCACCAGTTGCCACGAAATGCACGACAACGTGTTCCAGGAACTGAAGTCAACGATCCATTACAGCAACCGTTCCGGTGTGCGCGCGACCTGCCCGGACTGCCACGTCCCGCACCAGTGGACCGACAAGATCGCGCGCAAGATGCAGGCCTCGAAGGAAGTGTGGGGCAAGGTCTTCGGCACCATCAACACGCGCGAGAAGTTCATCGACCACCGCCTGGAACTGGCGATGCACGAGTGGGCGCGATTGAAGGCCAACGATTCGCTGGAGTGCCGCAACTGCCACGACTACGACTCGATGGACCTGACCCGCCAGGGTTCGCGCGCCTCGCAGATCCACCAGCGCTGGCTGGGCACGGGCGAGAAAACATGCATCGATTGCCACAAGGGCGTGGCACATCGGCTGCCGGACATGGCGGGCGTGCCGCAGGGGTAAGCCTCCGGGGCAAGACCCTAGATCGATTCCAGCACCGCACGATACCGCTGCGCCATCTCGTTGCCGAAGCAGGCGAATGTCACCGCGATCGGCTGCCGGTGCGCGGCTCGCCACTCGTCCACGGTAGCCACCGCCAGTGGCACCGCCCGTTCCGGCGGATAGCCGTAGACGCCGCAGCTGATGGCAGGGAAGGTGATCGACTCGACGCCGTGCTGCAGCGCCAGCTGCAGGCAGTTGCGATAGCAGGCCGCCAGCAGCGCGGGCTCGTCGGCATGACCGCCGTGCCAGACCGGGCCAACGGTGTGGATCACATGACGCGCCAGCAGGCGATGCCCGCCGGTAATGCGCGCCTCTCCGGTGGGGCAGCGCACACCCGGTCGGATTTCCGGCAGCGCGCGGCATTCGGCGAGCAGGCCGGGGCCGGCGGCGCGGTGGATCGCGCCGTCGACGCCGCCGCCACCGAGCAGTGTCTCGTTGGCGGCATTGACGATCGCGTCTTCCGCCAGGAGGGTGATGTCACCTTCAAACACGTGCATGGACATGGTTGCCACCTGGAACCCCGGGTGCCGCCTTCGGCCTTGCCCGGGCTGCTGCTACAGCGTTGTCAGCCACTCGTCGTCCGAACCCTCGTTCACGCCCTCGAACAGGAACGTGCTCAGGTAACGCTCGCCCGTGTCGGGCAGCATCGCCAGGATCACCGAGCCCTTGTCGGCATTGCGCGCCACTTCCAGCGCCGCCGCGGTAGTGGCGCCGGCGGAGATGCCGACGAAGATGCCTTCCTCGGCGGCTAGGCGGCGCGCGGTGTCGCGTGCGAGCACGTCGTCGACCGGCAGGATCGCGTCGGCAACATCGCGGTTGAGCACGGCCGGGACGAAGTCCGGCGTCCAGCCCTGGATCTTGTGCGGCTGCCATTCCTTGCCCGCCAGCAGCGACGCGCCGGCCGGTTCGCAGGTGGTCACGCGCACTTCCGGACGCGCCACCTTGAGCACCTCGCCGACACCGGTGAGCGTGCCGCCGGTGCCCCAGCCGGTGACGAAATGGTCGAGACGGCGCCCGGCGAAATCGCGAAGGATCTCGGCCGCGGTGGTCTGGCGGTGGTAGGCGGGGTTGGCCTCGTTCTCGAACTGGCGGGCGAGGAACCAGCCGTGCTGCTTCGCCAGTTCCTCGGCACGACGCACCATGCCGCTGCCGCGTTCGGCGGCCGGGGTCAGGATCACCTTGGCACCGTAGGCGCGCATCAGCTTGCGTCGCTCCATCGAGAACGTTTCCGACATGGTCGCCACGAACTTGTAGCCGCGCGCCGCGCAGACCATGGCCAGCGCCACGCCGGTGTTGCCGGAGGTCGCCTCCACCACGGTGTCGCCCGGCTTGAGCTGGCCGCGCGCCTCGGCGTCGAGAATGATGGCCAGGGCCAGCCGGTCCTTGACCGAGCCGCCGGGGTTGAAGGCTTCGACCTTGGCGTAGATGGTCACGCCGTCGGGGGACAGGCGGTTCAGGCGCACCACGGGGGTGCGGCCGATCGTGTCGAGGATGCTGTCGTGGATCATGGCGTTCGACTCCTGGCAGGGCGGAGGGAAGGCGTGCGGACCGTCGCGTGGCGAGGTACTGGCGCCGCGGGGGACGCCGGATAGGGTGATCGCCGGCGCAGATTGCCATAGTCCGGGTGCCAATGGTCCGACCGCGGTGGGCCCGGCCGGGTCCCGGCCCCGCAGGGACGCTGGCCCGGGAAATGGAGGCGATCGGGCTGTGCGCAGTGTGTTGTCAACCAATGGCCTACGCGGGCGTTAACCCTGGACCGCTAGAATCCAATGGTTTGGGCACGCCGCTGCCCCATGTTCAGAGAGCCGCATGCGACTTACCCCGGGATTCCAGGCCAGCTGTCTGCTGGCTTTCGCCTTCGCGCTCGCCGCGTGCGGCAGCAATGACGCCAAGCAGCGCGATGGCGGCGGCGATCGGCCAATCCCGGTCACCACCCAGCAGGTGCGCATGCAGCCGTGGAGCGACACCGTGCTGGCGCTGGGCAACGTCAAGGCGCGCGAGTCGATCACCGTCAGCGCCAAGGTCAGCGAGACGGTGGAGCAGGTGCATTTCAACAGCGGCGATGTGGTCGCCGCCGGGGCGCCGCTGATCACCCTGACCGGGCGCCAGCAACAGGCCGCCCTGGCCCAGGCCGAAGCCGCGGCCAATGAAACCGAGCAGCTCTACAAGCGCCAGACCGAACTGGCCACGCAGCAGCTCATCGCAAGCTCCACCCTCGATACCCAGCGCGCCGCGCGCGATGTCGCCCGTGCCCGCGTCGCGCAGATGCGCGCCGACATCGGCGACCGCGTGATCCGCGCGCCGTTCAGTGGCGTGCTTGGCATCCGCCAGGTCAGCCCGGGCGCGCTGGTGACGCCCGGCACGCCGATCGCCACGCTCGACGACACCGCGCGCGTCTACGTCGACTTCCCGGTGCAGGAAGCACTGCTGGCCAGCCTCGCCGTCGGCCAGCAGGTGAGCGGCACCAGCACCGCGTATCCCGGACGCAGCTTCGAAGGCATCGTCAGCACCATCGACGCGCGTGTCGACGAAGCCACGCGCGCCGTCACCGTGCGCGCCGACTTCGCCAACGACGGTCGTGAACTGCGCCCGGGCATGCTGCTGCAGGTGACCCTGGTGCGGCCGGAGCGGCAGGCGTTGCTCGTGCCGGAAATCTCCATCGTCCAAGTCGGCACCGACAGCTTCGTCTACCGGGTCAAGCCGGACTCGTCGGTTGAGCGCGCCGACGTCAAGGTCGGCAGCCGTCGCGACGGACAGGCCGAAGTGGTGCAGGGCCTGCAAGTCGGCGACCGCATTGTCGTCGATGGCACCGGCAAGCTGCGCGTGGGCAGCCGCATCACCGACATGAAGGCCGACCAGAAAGCCGCAAAGGCCACGCCGGCCA
Source organism: Lysobacter sp. (assembly GCA_036524915.1). Taxonomy (GTDB): domain Bacteria; phylum Pseudomonadota; class Gammaproteobacteria; order Xanthomonadales; family Xanthomonadaceae; genus Lysobacter_J. The sequence goes on from DATDBI010000013.1 coordinate 9,757, forward strand.
ACCAGGGCTGACCGATGAACCTGTCCGATCTGTCCATCCGCCGTCCCGTGTTCGCCACGGTGATGAGCCTGCTGCTCATCGTGCTCGGCGTGATGGCGTTCTCGCGCCTGACGTTGCGCGAACTGCCCGCGATCGATCCGCCGATCGTGTCGGTGGACGTGAACTACCCCGGCGCCTCGGCGGCCGTGGTGGAAACCCGCATCACCCAGATCCTCGAAGACGCGCTCGCCGGCATCGAAGGCATCGAGACCATCGAGTCGCGCAGCATCAACGGCCGCGCTTCGATCAGCATCGAGTTCACGTTGTCGCGCGAGATCGAAGCGGCCGCGAATGACGTCCGCGACGCAGTCAGCCGCGTCACCAACCGCCTGCCCGAAGAAGCCGACCCGCCGCAGATCGAGAAGGTCGAGGCCGACGCCGACCCGATCCTCTGGCTCAACATGAGCTCGACGCAGATGGACACGCTGCAGCTGTCCGACTACGCCGAGCGTTACGTCGTCGACCGGTTGTCGTCCGTCGACGGTGTCGCCCAGGTCCGCATCGGCGGCCAGCAGCGCTATGCGATGCGGGTGTGGATCAACCGCGACGCACTCGCCGCGCGCGGCATCACCGTCAACGACGTCGAGAACGCGCTGGAGTCCGAGAACGTCGAGCTGCCGGCCGGCCGCATCGAATCCAACGCCCGCGACTTCACCCTGCGCGTGGCACGCAGCTACCAGAAGCCCGAGGACTTCGCCCAGATCCCGCTGGCCAAGGGCACCGACGGCTACGTCGTGCGCCTGGGCGACGTGGCGAAGATCGAGCTGGCTTCGGCCGAGCGTCGCGCCTACTACCGCAGCAACGGCGAGCCGAACATCGGCCTGGGCATCGTCAAGACCTCCACCGCCAACAGCCTCGACGTCGCCCGTGCCGTCCGCGCCGAGGCCGAGCAGGTGCAGAAGACGCTGCCGCCGGGTACGAGCATCTTCGTCGCCTTCGACACCACGGTGTTCATCGAGTCGGCGGTCGAGCGCGTCTACCACACGCTGGCCGAGGCGATCGTGCTGGTGCTGCTGGTGATCTGGTTGTTCCTGGGCAGCTTCCGCGCCGCGCTGATTCCGGCGGTGACGGTGCCGGTGTGCCTGATCGCTGCGTTCATTCCGCTGTACCTGTTCGGCTTCTCGATCAACCTGCTCACCCTGTTGGCGCTGGTGTTGTGCATCGGTCTGGTGGTCGACGACGCGATCGTGGTGCTGGAGAACATCCAGCGCCGCATCGACCTGGGCGAGCCGCGCCTGGTTGCGGCCAAGCGCGGCACCAAGCAGGTCGCCTTCGCGGTGATCGCGACGACTGCGGTGCTGGTGGCGGTGTTCCTGCCGGTCGGCTTCATGGAAGGCAATACCGGCCGCCTGTTCCGCGAGTTGTCGGTGGCGCTGGCGGGTGCGGTGGCGCTGTCGGCGTTCGTCGCGCTGACGCTGACGCCGATGATGTCGTCCAAGCTGGTGCGTGCGCACAGCGAGGAGAAGTCCAACCCGGTCAATCGCTGGGTCAACGCGCGCCTGGACGGCATCGGCAAGCGTTACCGCCGCTTCCTCGATGGCAGCGTCGACCGGCCGTGGATCTTCGGCGGGATCATGATCGCGGCGATCGTGCTGAGCCTGGTGCTGTTCAAGGTGGTGCCGTCGGAACTTGCACCGCCTGAGGACCGTGGCTCGTTCCAGATCAGCATCCTCGGCCCGGAAGGCGCAGGCTTCGATTACACCGTCGGCCAGGTGCAGCAGGTCGAAAAGATCGTCGCCGCGCACACCGGCAAGGACGGCGTGATCCAGCGCTACAACCCGCGCGTGCCGGGCGGTTTCGGTGCCAGCGAAGAGATGCACACTGGCCGCATCGCGGTGTTCCTCAAGGACTGGAAGGAACGCGACATCAGCACCGCCGACGTCGCCAAGCAGCTGCAGGGCGAGCTCTCCGGCCTGCCAGGCGTGCGCGCGATGCCGCAGGTCAGTGGCGGCCTGGTGCGTGGTCGCGGCCAGCCGATCAACATCGTGCTCGGCGGTCCCGAGTACGCCGAGCTGGCGCAGTGGCGCGACAAGCTGCTGGCGAAGATGGAGCAGAACCCGGGCTTCTTCTCGACCGACTCCGACTACAAGGAAACGCGCCCGCAGATGCGCGTGGAGATCGACCGCCAGCGTGCGGCCGACCTCGGCGTGCCGGTGACCGACATCGGCCATGCCCTGGAAACGATGATGGGCAGCCGTCGCGTCACCACCTTCGTGCAGAACGGCGAGGAATACGACGTCATCGTCCAGTCCGACCGCGAACTGCGCGCGTCGCCAGCCGACCTGGAGGCGATCCAGGTGCGCGCACGCGACGGTGCGCTGATCCCGCTGTCCAACCTGGTCACGCTGCGTGAACTGGCCGAGCCCGGCAGCCTCAACCGCTTCAATCGCCTGCGTGCGATCACCATCAGTGCCGGCCTCACGCCGGGCTACCGCATGGGCGAAGCCATGCAGTGGCTGGAGAAGACGGTGCAGGAGGAGTTGCCCGATCACGCCCAGATCGACTGGAAGGGCGAGTCGCGCGAATACCTGAAGGCCGGCGGCGCGGTGTTGCTGACCTTCACGCTTGCATTGCTGATCGTCTACCTGGTGCTGGCAGCGCAGTTCGAAAGCTTCATCCACCCGTTCGTGATCATGCTGACGGTGCCGCTGGGCGTGCTCGGCGCGTTGATCGGCCTGGCGCTCACCGGCGGCACGCTGAATTTGTTCAGCCAGATCGGCATCGTGATGCTGGTGGGGCTGGCGGCGAAGAACGGCATCCTGATCGTCGAGTTCGCCAACCAGTTGCGCGACGAAGGTCGCAGCATCCACCAAGCGATCGTCGAGGCATCGGCGGTGCGGTTGCGGCCGATCCTGATGACGTCCATTGCCACAGTGGTCGGTGCGGTGCCGCTGGTGGTTGCTGGCGGGCCCGGTTCGGCCAGCCGCGCGACGATCGGTATCGTGGTGATCTTCGGCGTGTCGTTCTCGACGCTGCTGTCGCTGTTCGTGGTGCCGGCGTTCTATGTGTTGCTGGCGAAGTACACGAAGTCGCCGGAAGCGGTGTCGCAGGAGCTGGAGAAGCTGGAGGCGGAGACGCCTTCGGTGGGCGGACACGCCTAGCTCCCTCTCCCTGACGCTTCGCGCCTGTCCCTCTCCCACACGGGGAGAGGGTCACGCAGGGCGGCCCGGGGGTTTGCCCTCTCCCCTTGTGGGAGAGGGACAGGCCGCACAGCGGCCAGGGAGACGGGCAGGTCCACCGCAGCGATCGGGTACCCTTGCGCCATGCCCAACCCGCTTCGCCAGCACGACCTCCAAGACGTGCGCCTGGCCGGCGACGGCTTCGTGCTGCGGCTGTCGCGCGCGGACGACCTCGACGACCTCCTGGCGCATGCGGACGACGAGCGCGTCGTGCGTCCCGTCGGCACGCGTGCTGCAGAGGAACGGATTCGAAGAAGAGGGCGCACAGCGTTGCGCCGTGGTGAAGTCCGGTGAGGTGCACGACTTGCGCGTTTTTGCGCACGTGTGCCTGCCTAAGTGAGAAGGAACCAGAACAATGCGACATGATCCCCCCGGCAAGCCGCCACGCGGCCCGCGCCAGCCCCCCGCCAGCCCCTGGGCGCGCCCTGCGCGCGACCACGATGATGCGAGCGCCACGCGACCTCCGCGCAACCGCGATGACGCCAGTTCCGCTCGCCCTCCGCGCAACCGCGACGAAGCGGGCTCCACGCGGTCGCCTCATGCGCCTCATGCGCCACGCGCGCCGTATGCGCCGCGTGCCGCGGAGCCCGTACACGAGGGCGAACATGACCACGAGCATGGCCCTTCCGCACGCGAGCGTCGCAGCGCCGAGCTGCGCCTGTATGGCCTCAATGCCGTGCGCGCAGTCTTCGCCCGCCGCCCGCAGGCGATCCGCAAACTGTACCTGGCCGAAGCCCGCATCCCGGCAGTGCAGCCGATGCTGAAGTGGTGCGTCGCCAACAAGGTCGGCTATCGCGTGGTCGATGAAGAAGACCTCCATAAGCTGGCCGCCAGCACGCACCACGAAGGCATCGTGGCCGACGTCCTGCGCGAGGAACCGCTGGCAATGTCCGGCTGGCTGCGCGATCTGCCCGCCGGGCCGCAATGCGCGATCTGGCTCGACGGCGTTGGCAACCCGCACAACTTCGGCGCGATCCTGCGCTCGGCCGCGCACTTCGGCGTCAGCGCGATCCTGCTGCCAAAGCACTCGACGCTGTCGCTGTCTGGCGCTGCCGCGCGCGTCGCCGAAGGCGGCGCCGAGGTCGTGCCGATGGTGCGCCTGGGGCGCACCGACAACGCCATCGCGCAGCTTCGCAGCGTTGGTTTCACCCTGGCCGCGACGGTGGTGCACGGTGGCAGCGACCTGTTCTCCGCCCCGCTGCCGCAGCGCGTGGTCTACGTGCTCGGTGCCGAAGGCGAGGGCATGGACCGCGAACTGGCCGCAGCCTGCGACCTGCGCCTGTCGATCCCCGGCACCGGCGCGGTGGAGAGTCTCAACGTTGCCTCGGCCGCGGCGGTACTGCTGGCAAGCTGGCGCGCTCGCCGCTGACGCGCTGCGCAAAAAAATCGCACCCATCGCAACCATCGCTCCGCCCAACGTATCCATTGGCTCAAGACCGGCGGCATCGCGCCGGTCTTCCCAAGGAGAGTTCATGATCAAGCGATCGTTTGCGTGGGTGGCCCTGCTGGCCGTGTGCCTGTCCGCCCAGGCCCAGGAATGCCCGGACCGCTCGTCGTACCAGGAGTCGCGCGAAATCATCGCCGACATGCAGAAGATCGTCGCCCCGAATGGTGTGCAGGAGTCCTACAAGACCCGCATCGGCGGCATCGAGCAGTGGCTCAACGTGCGCGGTCAGGACCGCGACAACCCGATGATCCTGTTCGTCCACGGCGGCCCGGCGTCACCGATCACGCCGACCACCTGGCAGTTCCAGCGGCCGATGGAGGAGTACTTCACCGTCGTCAACTGGGACCAGCGCGGCGCCGGCAAGACCTTCAACGAAACCACGCCGCCGGAGACCATCAGCGACACCATCCACATCCAGCGCTACGTCGACGATGCAATCGAAGTCGCGCAGTACCTTCGCAAGCGCTACCACAAGGACAAGCTGGTGCTGGTCGGGCACAGCTGGGGCACGATCATCAGCATGAAGGCTGCGCTCAAGCGTCCTGATCTGTTCTACGCCTACGTCGGCATCGGCCAGGCCATCAACGTCCGCGACAACGAGCGCATCAGCTACGAATACGGTGTCGAGCAGGCCAGGGCGCACAAGAACGAAGAGGCGCTGCGCGAGCTGGCGTCGATCGCGCCGTACCCCGGCAACCAGCCGATCACCCGCGAGCGGATCATCATTGCGCGCAAGTGGCCGCAGTTCTACGGTGGCCTCACCGCGTACCGCGACGATTCGATGTATTTCTACCGCGGGCCGCGCCTGTCACCGGACTACAACGACCTTGACCGCTGCGCGATCAACCAGGGCAACCTCTTCAGCCTTGGCCGGATCCTGCCGGAGTTCGTCGATGTCGACTTCAAGGGCGTGCACGAATTCCCGATCCCCGTGGTGATGTTCATGGGCCGCCACGACTACACCACGCCGTCGCAACCCACCCAGGCGTGGCTGAGTCAGGTCAAGGCACCGTACAAGCAGGGTGTCTGGTTCGAACGCTCGGCCCACATGATCCCGTGGGAAGAACCAGGCAAGACCCTCATCAGTCTGTTGCAGTACGTGCGACCGCTGGCCACCGGCGACGCTGCGCCCGCGCCGGGCAAGGCAGCCGGCGCGCCGTAAGCGCTGCGGTCAGCGTGTCTGCGGTGCGGTCCGCCGCGCCGCAAGCACCTTGCCGATGAACTGGTCGAGCGCATCGCCGCGGTCGATCCAGCGCACCACGATCAGCAGGTCGTTGTCGCGGTCGACGTAGACGATGTTCTGGCCGTTGCCGCGGAAAGTGACGCTGCTGGCCGGCGCCGACGGCAGCGCTTTGCGGCCGGTGTTGAGGAACCAGTTGCAATAGCCGTACTCGTCGTTGTCGCTGCCGGGCGTACGCGCCTTGGCGATCCACTCGTGCGATACCAGCTGGCGGTCCTGCCAGCGGCCATCACGCAGGAACAGATAGCCCAAGCGCGCCAGGTCCCAGCTGTCGATGAACATGCCGCCGCCCCAGTGGCCGCCGCCCGACACCGACTGCATGTGCTCGCCGTCCAGTTCGATCCAGGAATTGCGGTAGCCATGCCAGCGCCAACGGCTGCTCGCGCCGATCGGATCCATCACGCGCTCGCGCAACACCTGCGGCAACGGTCGGCGCCACACCTGAAGCGCCGCCAGCGCCAGCACGTTCACCCGCACGTCGTTGTACATGTAATGGCTGCCGGGCACGTGCCGCGCGCGCTGGGGCCATTGCGCCGGCGGACCGGACGGACGATCGGCCCAGTCGGGCTTGCCCCATAGCGTGCCTTCCCAGTCACTGGTCTGGCGCAGCAGGTGCTCCCAGGTGATCGGGGCATTGTGGTCGGATGCGAACAGGTCGACGTCGCGCGGCATGTAGTCGGCAACGCGGTCGTCGGTGTTGGCGATCAATCCGTCCTGCCAGGCCAGGCCGACGACCGTGCTGAGGAAGGTCTTGGTGACGCTGTGGCTCATGTCGACGCTGCGGGTGTCGCCGAACTCGGCGATGACGCGGCCGCGATGCACGATCAGGCCGTTGATGCCCGCACGCACCGCGGTCGGACCGATCTGCCCGCCGAACTCGGGCTCCTTGCTGCCGAAGCTCTGCGCCAGCGATTGCGCCTGGTCGCGCGGTTCCGGCGCCTCGTGCGCCTGGGCGAAGGCGATGGCCTGCTGCAGGCGTTGCGGGTCGAAGCCGGCCTGGGCCGGCGCCATCCGTTCCCAGTCGCCGCGCGGCGGATAGTACGTCGCCGTGCTGCCTTCACCGGCAGTGGCGACGAACGACACAAGGACCAACAGCAGGGTCAATGCGTGCTGGTGAAGGGGATGATGGGCTGGCTTGGCGGGCATGGGTCCGGTGAGTCGCTCGAGAAGTTGCCGCAGGATAGCCGAGGCCACCGGCCACCAACGCCGGTCACGCCGAATTAACTTTTTCAGTGCAATCGTCCGTTGGCGCCGTAGTGCGCCGGCTCGCGGCGGCACCCGATGCGGAGGGGACAACATGAAGCTCAAGCGCGTAGCCGGTTTCGGCGCGGTCGTCGTGGTGCTTGCAGTGATTGCGTTCGCGATCGCCTGGTGGCGATCGGACAACGAATGCAGCAACCCGGTTGCCAAGCCCGTGCATCCGATGAAGGCCGTCACCTATTGCGACTATGGCAGCGCGGACAAGCTGCGCTACGGCGATGTCGAAAAGCCGGTACCCGCCGACGACGAAGTGCTGGTGCGCGTGCTCGCTGCTGCCGCGAACCCGCTCGACTGGCATTACATGCGCGGAACGCCGTACCTGATGCGCATGGGCACCGGTCTCCGCCGCCCGGAGGTGACAAGGCTCGGAGTCGACTTCGCCGGCACGGTCGAGGCAGTCGGCAAAGGCGTCACCCGCTTCAAGCCCGGCGACGAAGTATTCGGCGGGCGCACCGGCGCCTTCGCCGAATACGTCGCGGTCAAGCAGGACCGCGCGATCGTCGCCAAGCCGGCCAACCTGAGCTTCGAACAGGCAGCCGCTGTGCCGATCGCCGCCATCACCGCCCTGCAGGGGCTTCGCGATGGCGGCAAGCTCCAGGCCGGGCAGACGGTGTTGATCAACGGCGCGTCTGGTGGCGTCGGCACCTTCGCGGTGCAGATTGCCAGGTCGATGGGTGCCAAGGTCACCGGAGTTTGCAGCACGCGCAACGTCGAACTGGTTCGTTCACTGGGTGCCGACCAGGTCATCGACTACAAAACCACCGATTACACGCAAGGCGGCCAGCAGTACGACGTGATCCTCGACAACGTCGGCAACCGTTCGCTGGCGGAGAACCGCCGTGCCCTCAAACCCGACGGCCACTATGTGCTGATTGGCGGCGGCGGCCCGGACAACGGCCGCTGGATCGGGCCGATGATCAAGCCTGTCGGCGCCATGGTGACGTCGTGGTTCGTGCCGCAGGACATGGGCATGGTGCTGGCGGAGCTCAACCAGAAGGACCTGGCCGTGCTGGCCGGTTTGATGGCCGCCGGCAAGGTCACGCCGGTCATCGATCGCCGCTACCCGCTCGCGGAGCTGCCCGAAGCCATCCGCTATCTCGAGACCGGTCGCGCCCGCGGCAAGGTGATCATCACCGTGCAGTGAGTGGCGCGCGCGGCACCGGCGCGGTCGAAGCCACTGCATCGGTGGCCTCAACCAGCGCGTCGACGATCGCCGGATCGGCCGCGCTGTGGCCGGCCAGCACGATCCGCAGCGTCGCCTGCGGCCACGCCACCGCAAGGTCGCACGCGGCGCGCACCGGGCAGATGATGTCGTAGCGGCCGTGCACGATGGTGGCGGGTATGTGGGCGATGCGATCGACGTCGCGCAGCAGCTGATCGTGCTCGAGGAACATGCCGTGGCGGAAGTAGTGCGCCTCGGCGCGCGCGACGGCCAGGGCAACCTGCGGCTCGGCGAAGTTGCCGGGTTCGTCCGGGTCGTGCACCAGCGTCGTGCTGCCGCCCTCCCAATGGCCCCATGCATGCGCTGCTGCCATGCGCGTGACCTCGTCGTCGCTGTCGAGGCGGCGCCAGTAGGCTTCGATCATGTCGTCGCGTTCGTGCTCGGGAATGTGCGCGAGGTAGTGTGCCCAGCGCTCCGGGAAGATCTGCGAGGCGCCACCATCGAGTTCGTTGAACCAGCGCAGTTCGTACGCGCGTCCGAGGAAGATCCCGCGCAGCACCAGGTGGGTGACGCAATCGGGATGCGACTGCGCGTACGCCAGCGCCAGCGTGGAGCCCCACGAGCCGCCGAACACCGCCCAGCGTTCGATGCCCAGGTGCTGGCGGATCGTCTCGATGTCGGCCACCAGATGCCAGGTGGTGTTGTCGCGCAGTTCCGCATGCGGCGTCGACCGCCCGGCACCGCGCTGGTCAAAGAGCACGATGCGGTACTTCGCCGGATCGAAGAAGCGGCGATGGTACGGGGACACGCCCGCGCCAGGTCCGCCGTGCAGGAACACGACCGGGATGCCGTCACGGTTGCCGCACTCCTCGACGTGCAGCTCGTGGAGCGGATCCACGGCAAGGCGGAAGCTGCGGTAGGGCTCGATCTCCGGATACAGCTCGCGCACGGGCACGGTCCTGGTTCAACGCGGGCCGCGCCCGCAGACAAGACGTCGCGGGGACGTCGTGCCGCAGAGTCTGGCATGCCGTGGCACGCGTCGGGGCCGCCCGTGGCGCACTGCCTCCCGTCAGCGGTGCTTGCGCCCGTGCAGTGACGCCGGGCTCCCGGGTGAACGCCATGCAGCGCCGCCGTCGTGCGTTCGAATCCCGGTGGTCGATTCTTGATCGAGGCCACTGGCGAACAGGGCGTCGGCGGAGCGCTCGCCGGGCATCCCGGGGCCGGCAAATTCGCGGCCCAGCGTCTGGCTTGGATACTCGCCAAACAGCGTCTGGTATTCCGATGCCATACGCCCGCCGTGCGCGTAGCCGAACCGTGCCGCCACCGAGGCAACCGTGTTTCCGCCAGGATCGGCGTGGGACAGCGCGGCGTGCAGCATCTGCAGCCTGCGCAGGCGCAGGTAGCGACTGGGCCCCAGATCGAACTGTTCGTGGATGATGGTCCGCAGCGTCCGCTCGCTGACGCCGGCGGCCTGGCACAAGTCGACCATCCGCAGCGGCCAGTGCTGCTGATCGATGAGCTCGAGTACGCGCGAAACGGTGTCCGTGCGGGACGTTCGTGGCCTGCCACGGGGCAGGGGCCGCCGCGGGGATTCGTGGAGCTGTGGAGTTCTCATCGAGACCCTCCGGTCGCTGCGATCCGGCACGTCCTCAAGCCGTCCATTGCGCCAGCCATCGCGTCGTCCATCGCGACGTCCATCGCGACGTCCTTGCGACCGCTGTGTGTCGTCTAGTTGCGTCAATCGTCACTGGATAGACCCGCGGATTCTGCGCCGTGCGCAATGGCAATTCACTAGCGAGGCGTGGCCAACGGTTGTGCAAAACAGGTCGAAGTAACGCCCTCGCCATTCATCCGATGAGTGGCTGAACAACGTTGACGGCAGCTATACGCAGCCTTCACGAAACGTACGCAATCTGTGGAGCGCGCAGGGTCGCAAGCGCCTTCGCTCCCAGCGGGATCACAGCACGATTCAACAGGGGAAACGCCTTGAAATGCTTGCCCGGTGCAGTGGGCTGCACGGTTCCGGATTGGCGCAGAACGACGCGACCAGTCCTCGAATCCGGACGGGAACGACATTTTCTCATCGCTTGGTTCCGTGACTCGCGGAACACCAAAAAGGAGTTTGGAATGACCAGCAACGCAGCATCGCTCGCCATCGGCACCCTGGCGCTAGTCGCCCTGGGTGGATGCGCCACGACCACTGACCAGGCAGGCGCCGGGGCACAGGCGACCAGAACCAGTGCAGGCGCCAGCGCGGCGGCGTCGCCCTCGATGCCCGCTTCCCGGCGCAGCCTCGCGTCGTTCGCCAAGTCCAACACCGGCCAGGCCTGCTACGACCGCAAGACCGAACCCTATACCGCGGTGGTCGACGCCCATTTCCACCCGCGTCCGTTTGGCGGCCAGGCGATGGAGCCGACGCGGCTGTTCGAGATCTTCGACAAGAACGGCGTGCGCTTCGTCAATTACTTTGGCATCGGCCAGTCGCTGGACATGAAGTCGGCCTGCACCTACTACCTCGATTGCCCGGGCACCACCGCGCTGCCGAGCATCAAGAACGACTTCGTCAATGGCCAGGAAACCAAGGTCTATCCGCACGACAACCTCAACATCGTGTTGTCGATGTCGTTCTTCGACCTGGCCCATCCCGAAAGTGCGGTCAAGACGATCGAGCTCTACGACCGGGAGTGCCCGGGCATGTTCAAGTGGGCCGGCGAGGTCAACCTGGAGAAGCAGGCCCTGCTGAAGAACCTGCATGAGCCGGGGACGCTCAAGAGCATCGACGGCTGGGCACCCTTCATGAAGATCCTGCGCGAGCGCGGGATCCCGATCACGATCCATTCCGACCTGGGCAACGACGCCAACCCGACCCAATTCGTCCCGCTGATGCAGCACGTGCTGAAGAAGTACCCGGACAACAAGATCGTCTGGGCGCACATGGGGCTGTCGAAAGAGCTCAGCAAGATGGACCCGAAGCAGCACATCGCGATCATGAAGAAGGCGCTGGATTCCAGCCCCAACCTGTACCTGGATATCTCCTGGGACGTGCTCTACAACGCGTACCACGAGTACGGCGCCGACTTCGTGGCGTTCTTCAATGCGTATCCCGATCGCATCCTGCCCGGTTCCGATTTCGTTGCCGCTGGCAACAAGCCCGACGAGCAGTACGCCAAGGAGCTGGAGGTCACCAGCCGCGTCAACCGCGTCCTCAATGACGAAGCATTCCGCAAGATCGCACTGGGCGAGAACTACTTCCGCCTGCTGAACCTCGACTACCAGGCACCGGAAATCTGCAAGTGATGGCGGTCAAGGGAGTCGAGATGAAGCCGTCGTCGAGGATCGGAGGCAGCTTGCGATGGGCGCGGTCGACGATGGCGGCGCTTGCCGCTGTCGTGGCCGCCATGCCCGTGCAGGCGCAGCAGGTGCCGGCAGCCACGAAAGTGGAGATCGAGGAGCAGCAATCGGAACTGGCCGGGCAGGAAGCGGTGCGCGACCAGGAGCCCAACCAGCAGGACCGCGTCGACGGTCTCCAGGTGAAGGCCGAGGTGCGCGAAGGCTTCTGGAAGGGCAGTTCGCTGGTGGTCAAGCCACGGACCTATTACCTCGATCGCGACCGCGACACGAACCAGGACAACGTCGGCTGGGCACTGGGCGGTTCGATCGAGTTCAAGTCGGGCTGGGCCGCGGACATCTTCCAGGTCGCCGCGACGGTCTATACGTCGCAGGAACTGTACGGTCCCGAGGACAAAGACGGAACGCTGCTGTTCAAGCCGGGACCGGAACAGTTCACCGTGCTGGGCGAGGCTTACCTGACCGCGCGATTCGGTGACGGCAATGGGCTGCGCATCGGCCGCCAGTCGTTCGACTTGCCATGGCTCGCGCGTCATGACATCCGCATGGCGCCCAACACCTTCGAGGCCATCGCGGTCGGGCGCCAGGCCAAGACCGGCCTGGCCTACATCGCCGGCTACGTCGACAAGATCAAGCGCAAGAACGACTACGAGTTCATCCCGATGTCCGAAGCCGCCGGCGCCGCCGGTAGCGACGAAGGCCTGGGCATGGTGGGTGCGCAGTACACCTTCCAGGACGGCAGCCTGCTTGGCTTCACCAACCAGACCTCGTTCGACGTGATGAACACCTTCTTCGTCAAGGCCGAGAAGTCGTTCGACATCAGCGATGACGTCTCCATCCGTGGCTACGCGCAGTACACCGACCAGCGCAGCGAGGGCGATGAACTCATCGGCGATTTCGCAACGCACCTGGTGTCGGTCAAGGGCGAGCTGTTCTACCCGAACGCCAGCTTCCGCCTGGCGGCGAGCCGGGCCGGCAGCGATCGCGGGCTGCAAAGTCCCTTCGGCGGACCGCCGAACTACCTGTCGATCATCGTCGACAACTTCGACCGTGCCGGCGAGGAGGCGTACATGGTTGGCGCCTCCTACGACTTCAAGGGCGTGGGCGTCGAAGGGCTCAGTGCCTTCACCAACATCTCCACAGGCAACACGCCCGATACCGGTCCGAACGCATCGCCGGACGAGACCGAGTACGACCTGACCGTCGACTACCGCTTTGGCAAGGCCAGCAAGCTCGACGGCCTGTGGCTGCGCATGCGTGGTGCGTACATCGACCAGGACGAGAACGACAACAACGGCGACGACTTCTTCGACTTCCGGATCATCGTGAACTATGCATTCGACATTTTCTGAGAACGAAGCGAGCGGTTGCATCGCCATGGAGGCAACAGGCATGAAACGGGGAAGCAGCATGAAACGAACAGGCATCCGGATCACGGTGCTGGCGCTGGCGCTGGCGCCGGTACTGGCGCAGGCACAGGGCGCCTCGGTCGAGGAGCGCCTGCGCGCGCTGGAACAGCGGCAGACCCAGCTGGAACAGGCCCTTCGCGAACGCGATGCGCGCATCCAGCAGCTGGAAGCGGAGCGGGGCACGGCGGTCGCTCCGGCGATGGTGGCTACGCCGGCACCGTCGCAACCGGCGCCGGTATCGGCGGCACAGCCGCCGGTCAATGCAACTGCCAGCGCCACCGCTGCGCCGTCGCAACCGGCGTTCGGGCAGCCTGCGCAGGAGCCCGCGCAATGGGGGGCCTACGAGGGCGGCAAGGGTATGGTCCTGGCGCGAACCGACATGGGCGAACTCGACTGGAGCGTGTTCTCGTACGCCCGCTACCTCAACCAGGGCGGTCTCGATGACACCTACACGGACGCGTTCGGACGGACGCGTCCGCTCGACCTGCGCAACGACATGCAGTTGCAGAAGATCACGATGAACTTCAAGGGCTGGCTGTTCGACCCCAAGTTCCGCTACCTGTTCTATGCATGGACCAGCAACACCAGCCAGGGCCTCGGCGCGCAGGTCGTGCTGGGCGGTTACCTGAGCTACCTGTTCGACGACAGCTTCAATCTTGCCGCCGGCATCGGCTCGTTGCCGAGCACGCGATCGACCAACTGGACGTTCCCGAACTGGCTCAAGGTCGACAACCGGACCATGGCCGACGAGTACTTCCGCGGCTCCTACACCAGCGGTCTATGGGCGTGGGGCAACATCACCGACGACCTGAAGTACCGCGTTATGGTCGGCAACAACCTCAGCCAGCTCGGCGTCGATGCCGCGCAGCTGGACAACCAGTTCAACACCTTCTCTGGTGCGCTGTGGTGGATGCCGACCACGGGCGAGTACGGCCCGGGCGAGGGATTCGGCGACTACGAGTGGCATGACGACGCCGCCACGATGTTCGGTGCCAACTTCACCCACAGCCGCGAGGACGCACAGGGCCAGCCGGATACGGACAGCTTCGAGAATTCGCAGATCCGCCTGTCCGACGGCACGCTGCTGTTCTCGCTGGACCCGTTCAACACCGGTGGTTCGGTGCGCAAGGCGACCTACGAGATGGCCGCGGTCAACGCCGGCGTGAAGTACCACGGCCTGTCACTCGAAGGCGAGTACTACTGGCGCCGGGTGGATGACTTCCGCACGGTCGGAATCGTGCCGGTGGACGAGCTCACCGACCACGGCTTCCAGTTGCAGGCCTCGGCGATGCTCAAGCCCGACACGTTGCAGGCGTACCTGTCGGGTTCGAAGATCAATGGCGAGTACGGCAATCCATGGGATGCCGCCATCGGGGTGAACTGGTACCCGTTCAAGCGCAAGGAGTTCAGGCTCAACACCCAGGCGCTGTACATGGAACGCTCGGCGGTGGGCTACGCCGCCGTTCCGTATCTGGTCGGCGGCAACGGCTGGGTGTTTTCGACCGACTTTGTGCTGGCGTTCTGAGGATGGGGAGCTGGCTCGCGATCATGCGATCACGTCGCATTGATCGCGAGCCAGCTCGCGGCTACTTGCCGGCTTCGGTCTTCGGCGCGCTGCCGAAACCGCCTTCCGCCGACGCCGCCAGGTAGGCGAACACGGCATAGGCGGCGACGTTCTGCGCCAGTGCCTTCGGGTCGATCTTGTCGAAGGTGTCGTCGGGCGTGTGGTGGTAGTCGAAATAGTCGCTGCCGTCCTGCGCCAGTCGCGCCCAGGCCACGCCCTTCTCCGCGGAGGGTCCGATGTCGGGGCCAGGACCTCCCTTGCCGGGCTCGTGCGCGATGCCGAGCGGCGCCAGCGCCTGCGCGATCTGCTCGTCGGCCTGTTTGGCGTAATCCGGCGCCGAACTCGAATACGCGTAGATGCGGCCGGCACCGAAGTCGCTCTCTGCACCGATCTGATGCAGGCCAATGTCGGCGACATGCGCGTCCGCATACGCCTTGCCGCCATGCAGACCCTGCTCTTCGTTGGCAAACGCGACCACGCGGATGGTGCGCGCAGGACGCTGCTTGAGGTTGCCGATGAGCTTGCCCGCGGCCATGGTCAGGCCGACGCCGGCGCCGTCGTCGATCGCGCCGGTGCCCAGGTCCCACGAGTCGAGGTGGCCGCCGATCACCACCACTTCCTTCGGCTTGCTGCTGCCGCGGATCTCGCCGACCACATTGTGCGAGGTGTACTGGCCGTCCCAGCCGCAGTCGAGCGCGACGCGCACTTTGACCGCGCCGCGTGCCAGCAGGCGGGCCAGCTGGTCGGCATCGGGCACTGCGAGCGCGGCCGAGGGAATCGGCGTCAGGCCATCGTCAAAGCGGGTGATGCCGGTGTGCGGATTGCGGTGCGAATCGGTACCGGCCGAACGCATCAGGTAGGCCGCCGCACCGGCGCGGATCGCCGCCGATGGGCCCTTGCTGCGCACGCGCGAGCCGGGACCGTAGCCGGCGCCATCGCGGGCGCGTTCCATCTTGTAGTCGATGAAGGCGATCTTGCCGGCGAGCGAGCCGGGAGCAGCCGCTTCAAGCGCGGCCAGGTCGGCGAATCGAACGACGTCGCCCTCGACCGTTCCGGCCGGGCTGCCGCCCAGTGCGGTCAGGTGCAGCGGCTGCGCATTGGCGCCGAGCACCTGCGCGCTCTCGCTGCGGCGTTCCCACTTGGGAAAGGTGACCGGCTCGGTCCAGACCTTGTCGAAGCCCAGCTCCTTGAACTTCGCCACGGCCCAGGCGACGGCGCGGGCATCGGCCTCGCTGCCGGCCAGGCGCGGGCCGACTTCGGTGGTCAGCGATTCGGTGATGCGATAGCCCAGGTCGCTGGCAAGTGCGGTCTCGCGCAGTTGCGCAGCGGTGGCGATGGCCTTGTCGGGGATGCGGGTGGTCGGCTGTGCGGCGTTGGCATTGCCGGTGGAAAGAACTGCGGCCGAAAGCAGCGTGGCGATGGCCACGGACAACGTTGCACGCATCAGCAAGGACTCCCCGAAGTCGAAACCGCGAGGGTAGCAATTCGCCGGTTCGCGGTGGGGTGCCTATGGTCACGCGCTGGTGTGCGCGGTTTGGCGAAAGGCCCGGCGAGCGGGCCGGCGAGGTTACTGGTTCAGCGAGTCGCGCTTTAGCGAGTCGTGCTTCAGCGAATCGCGAATCTCGCGCAGCAGGAGCACATCCTCCGGCACCGCCGGGGTCGCGGCCGGCGCGCGCAGCCGGTTGTAAGCCTTGAGCACCAGGAAGATCACCAGCGCGATCAGCAGGAAATCGATAATGGTCTGGATGAACAGGCCGTACTTGATTGCCAGCTCGGCGGCGACTTCCTTGCCGGCCGAATCCAGTTGCGCCGGCTTGATCACGTACTTCCAGTCGGTGACGCTCGCGCCCTTGGTGAAGGCACCGATCGCCGGCATGACGATGCCGTCGACCAGCGAGGTGACGATCTTGCCGAACGCCGCGCCAATCACGACGCCGACCGCGAGGTCGACCACGTTGCCGCGCGAAATGAATTCCTTGAACTCGCTGATCATGCCCATGGCTGCACTGTCTCCGTGGTTGCCCGAGGGTTTGCTGGCCGGTGCCGCAGCGGTCGACTATACCGGTGCGGTGTCGGCAGACCGTGCAGCGGTGATCCGGCCGGAGTGTTCGATCACGCCTTCCAGCACCGCATGGAACCGGTCGCCCGGCTGCATCGGACCAACACCGGCGGGCGTGCCCATGAACACCAGGTCGCCCGCGCGCAGCGCGTACAGCCTGGACAGCTCGTGCAGGATTTCCGGCACGGTCCAGATCAGGTCGGCCAGCGATCCGGCCTGGCGGGTCTGGCCATTGATCTGCAGGCTGAGCTTGCGCGGGCCGAGTTCGCCGACCTGGGCCGCGGGCACGATCGCGCTGATCGGCGCGGCGTGGTCGAAGGCCTTGCCGGTGTCCCAGGGCAGGCCCTTGGCCTTGGCCGCGCCCTGCAGGTCGCGCCGGGTCAGGTCGAGGCCGACCGCGTAGCCATAGACGAGGGCGCCGGCATCGGCCGGATCCAGCACGCCGGCCGGCGCGTCGCGACCAATCGCGACGACCAGTTCGACTTCGTGGTGCAGGTCGCTGGTGCCGGGCGGATAGGGCACGTCGGCATCGAGCGCGATGGCATCGGCAGGCTTGAGGAAGAACACCGGGTTGCCGCGCTCGGCTGCCGAAGCAGGCACGGCAGCGCCCATCTCGCGGGCGTGGTCGGCGAAGTTGCGGCCGACGCAGTAGATGCGGTGGACCGGGAAGAACTGGCCGGCGGCGCCATGCACCGGAACGCGGGGTTGCGGCAGCGCCGCGATCACGTCGCTCATGCCGTCACAGCGCGTTGCGGTGCGAGGGGGCGCGCTTGGCCTCCAGCACCTGCGCTTGGAGCACGCCGCGGTCGACGACGCGGTACTCGGCTTCGACGATGCGGGCGTCGCGGGCAGCGGCTTTGCCGCGACCCTTCCACAGCTTGTAGACGATGCCCGCGGCGATCATGGCCGCGCCCAGGACCACGCTGAACATCACCAGCACGGCCAGCAGGCCCAGGCCAACCAACCCGACCGCGAAGCGGAGCAGGCGATGGCGCGGCTTGCGCGGCTCGAAAGCGGAGCGCACGCGCTGGAACTGGGCGGAGTCGAAACGGAAGGTCTGGGCGAACATCGGGGACGTCGTGACACAATGCGGCAATACGCCGGGCAAGCGAGTATCGGGCCAGGGTCGGGCGAAGGTGTGAGAACTTCGTTAA
>DATDBI010000014.1:0-14567 GCA_036524915.1 Lysobacter sp.
CGTCGGCCAGCATCTTGCTGACTTCCTTGTGGAAGTCCGGCATCGCCAGCGAGAACATCGCCGGAACGGCCACGCCCTGCGACTCGAAGAACTTGGTCCACGGGAAGTTCGGCGCCAGCTTGTCGGCGTCGGCCGGGCTGACGGGGTTGTAGTACAGCGAGACGTCGCGCTGCAGCGTCTTCTTGTCGATCGAGGCCTTGGCCAGGCGGGTCTCGAACGCGACCACGTCCTTGGCCTGCTTGGCGGCATCGGCGGCGGCGACGCCGCTCAGCTCCAGCACCTTGGCGACGTGCTGCTCGTAGGCGGCCAGCTTGTCCTTCTTGTCGGCGTCGAAGTAATACGCCTTGTCCGGCAGGCCGAGGCCGCCCTGCGAAGCGTAGGCGATGTTGTTCTTGGAATCCTTGAAGTCCGCTTCGGCACCGAAGCCGAACAGCAGGTTCTCGCCCTTCGCCGCGCTGGTGCGCAGGTACTCGGCGACCTTCTCCTGGCTGTCGAGCGCGGCGATCGCGTCGAGGTGGCCCTTCAGCGGCGCAATGCCCTGCGCGTTGATCTTGGCTTCGTCCATGCCGGTGGCCCAGAAGTCGCCGACGATCTTCTCCACGCCAGTGGCCTTGGTGTCGGCGGCGGCCTGCTCGGCGAGCTGGCGCTGCACGGCGATCGAACGCTCATTGAGCATCTCGAACGCGCCCCATGAGGTGCGGTCGCCCGGGATCGCGTTGGCGGCGAGCCACTTGCCGTTGACGTACCCACCGAAGTCGGTGCACGCGTCCTTGCTGGCGTCGAGGTCGGCGATGTTGAAGCGGTTGACGCCGGGCAGCTTGCTCTCGTCGAGCGTGTAGACGACGGCTTCGGTCGGCTTGGCGGCGTCGGCGGCCGGCGCTGCGGCTTCTTCCTTCTTGGCGCAGGCGGCCAGGGCGGTGACGACAGCCAGGGAAAGTACGAGGACTTGCGGTTTGTTGAGGCTCACTGATGGCTCCGGCCGGTCAGGCATGGGAAATGAAACGACACCCCTGGGCGGGGCATCGGCGGACATTAGACTGGTTCAGCTCTGTAGGGGGGTGTCGAAGGTCACGATGGCAGGCCGGCCGGCAGGTTTGGCACCATCTGTTTACCGGCGCTTCGACCTGAACAGGGAGGCGAGGCCGTCGCCCCCGGGAATGCAGGGGCGGTCAGGCCGATCCGGCCCCGAGTGCCTCGCCACGGCGCTGGCGCCAGAAGTAGCCGATGCCGAGCAGGACGAACCACACCGGGCTGGCCATGAGCGCCTGGCGGGTATCGGCCTGCAGGGTCAGCAGAACCAGGACGAAGGCGAAGAACACCAGGCAGGCGTAACACATGGCGACGCCGCCGGGCATCTTGAACTTCGAGGCCTCGTGCAGGTGCGGGCGCTTGCGGCGGTACGCGATATACGCGCACAGGATCAGCGACCACACGAACATGAAGAGCACCGCGGCCACCGTGGTGATCAGGGTGAATGCCGTCACCAGGTTCGGGATCAGGTAAACCAGCATTGCCCCGCCCAGCAGGCACAGGCACGAGAACAGCAGGCCGCGCGAGGGCACCGCGGCGCGCGACAGCAGCGCGAACGACCTGGGCGCGTGGTCTTCCTGGGCAAGGCCGTAGAGCATGCGGCTGGTCGAGAAGATGCCGCTGTTGGCCGAGGAAGTCGCCGAGGTCAGCACGACGAAGTTGATCAGGCTGGCCGCGGCGGGAATGCCGGCCAGCACGAACAGTTCGACGAACGGGCTCTTGCCCGGCACCACTTCGCGCCACGGCGTCACCGCCATGATGGCCACCAGCGCCAGCACGTAGAACAGCATGATGCGCACCGGGATCGAGTTGATCGCCTTGGGCAGGTTGCGCTCCGGGTTGGCGGTTTCGGCGGCGGTGGTGCCGACCACTTCGATGCCGACGAAAGCGAACACCGCGATCTGGAAGCCGGCGAAGAAGCCGGCGATGCCGGTCGGGAACATCCCGCCGTCGCTCCACAGGTTCGACAGCGATGCCACGTGGCCCGACGGCGACTGGAAGCCCCAGGCGACCATGCCCAGGCCGGTGACGATGAGCGCGCAGATGGCCACGATTTTGATCAGCGCGAACCAGAATTCCATCTCGCCGAACAGCTTCACCGTGACCAGGTTGAGGCACAGCAGCAGCACCACGCACATCACCGCCGGTATCCAGGGCGCAAGGCCGGGGAACCAGAACTGCGCGTAGGCGGCGATGGCGATGACATCGGCGATCGCGGTGATGATCCAGCAGAACCAGTAGGTCCAGCCGCAGAAGAATCCGGCCCAGGGCCCGAGCAGATCGGTGGAGAAGTCGATGAACGACTTGTACTCGAGGTTGGACAACAGCAGCTCGCCCATCGCCCGCATCACGAAGAACAGCATGATGCCGATGATCAGGTAGACCAGCAGGATCGACGGGCCCGCCAGGTGGATGGTCTTGCCCGAACCCATGAACAGGCCGGTGCCGATCGCACCGCCGATGGCGATGAGCTGGAGATGCCGGTTGGAGAGGCTGCGCTTGAGGTGATCCGGATGCACGGATGAATCGGACATGTGGCGCGGCCGTCGCTGGTTGGGTGTGTCGACAACATAGGGGAAGCGGCGGGCCGCCGCCATAGCCCCTGGCCGCCGGGCCGCGAGCGCTGCGTTGTCTGCTCTGGTGGCGTGCGGCCTTGAGCGAGTGACGGACCATGAACCAGCGCCTGGCCATAGTGGCAGTGAGCCTGCTGTTGGCGTCGTGCGCCAGCCAGGCGCCGATGAAGCGGACGGGGCGCGCGCAGCACACCGCCTTCCAGGCACTGCAGGGCACCGAGCTCACCGCCGACGAGATCGACAAGGTCGCCGGGCTGTGTCCGTTCGGGATGCCGCAGCACGCTCCTGGCTGGGACCATGGCTTCACCGAGTTCGTCGTGCGCGATGGCTATGCGCTCGAGCACAGCGGCGAATACAAGGTCCCGCTGTGGGTTTGCGAACGGCTGGTGCCCGAACACCTCGACAGTCGCTTTCCGCGCAAGGACCACTTCCGCGCCGACCCGGAACTGTCCGGGCCGCGCGCGGAGCTCGCCGACTACAAGGGCTCCGGCTACGCCCGTGGCCACCACGCACCCGCCGAGGATCACGCGTGGAGCAAGCGCCTGCTCGATGAGACCTTCTATCTGTCGAACATGTCGCCGCAGCTGGGGGGCTTCAATTCCGGTGTTTGGAGCCAGGTCGAGAAACGCGTACGGGTGATGGCCGCCGACAGCGAAGTCACCTGGGTGATCACCGGCGCGCTGCTGTACGACCCGGAAGAGGATGACGCAGCCACCGCCGACGGCTGGGTCGACTACTTCACGATCGGCTCGGGCGTGGCGGTGCCCACGCACCTGTTCAAGATCGTGGTCAGCCAGCAGGGCAATGGCGACGTGGAGGCAGTGGCATTCGTGATCGCCAACGCCAAGCCGCCCTCGCCGTATTCGCACTCGGACTTCATCAAGCCGGTGCGCTGGATCGAGGAGCGTTCGGGATTGGACTTCATGCCCGAGCTGGAGCCCGCGCGATCGCAGCGCCTGGAAGCGCGCGCCGGGCAGATCGATCCACCGTGACCGGATCGTATCCAGCGTGATCCCCAACTACCGCCTGCGGTACCGACCGCTGCGCGCCGGCGTCGCCATCTCCTCGGCGGAGCTGGGCACCTTCGGCACGCTGGGATGCCTGGCGACCAGTGATGGCCAGGACCGCTGGGGTATTACGGCCGGGCACGTGATCACGCGCGCGAACGCATTGCGCATGGATGTGTTCCAGCCCGACCTGCGCGCAATCGGCGCGCTGGTATCCGAACCTGCCACGGCGTTGAAGTTTGCCGCCGCGATGGACGTGGTCGCATTCCGCATCGCGCGCACCATCGTGAGCTCACCGGTCGTACTCGAACTGGGCCCATGGCAGGGCGTGGTCGAACCGGTCAGCGGGATGCTGGTGGTGAAGTCGGGGTTTGCCACGGGCGTGACGCGGGCGCGCATCGGACAGGTCGATGCGACTGGCTTCGAAGTACTGCCGGAGCCGGGCATGCCCGCGGGGTACTCGGCCTTCGCCAGTGGCGACTCCGGTGCTGCGTGGATGACGGCCGATGCGCGGCTGGTCGGGATCCATGTGTCGCAGAACCCGCAGAGCGGCGTTGGCCGGGCGATGCGGTTGAAGCTGGCGCTCTCACGCATGGGTCTGCAGGCGGTGGTGTAGGCGGCATACACTGGGCCGCAGCACGACGTGCACGCCAAGCAGGTATTGCCATGACCCTCCCTTCCTTCCGGATCAACAGCGCACTGACCATGGAAGGCAAGGGCGGCTCGTCGGCTGGCCGGCGCTGGATGGCACTGCTGGCGGCGATCGGCGAGGCCGATTCGATCACCGCTGCGGCCAAGGCCGTCGGCCTGAGCTACAAGGGCGCATGGGACGCGGTCGACGCGATGAACAATCTTGCCGAGCAGCCCCTGGTCGAGCGCGTCGTCGGCGGCAAGGGCGGCGGAGGTACGCGCCTGACCGATCACGGGCGGCGGCTGGTGCAGGCCTGGAGCGCAGTCGAAGAAGAGAACGAACGCTTCATCGAGCGCCTCAATGCGCGCATGTCCGGCGCCGGCGTGGAACTGGAAACCATCGGGAGACTGTCCATGCTCACCAGCGCGCGCAATCATTTTGCCGGCAGGATCGTCCGCATCGCCACAGGCGCGATCAATGACGAAGTCGAACTTGAACTGTCGGGCGGTGCGCGGATCGTCGCGATCATCACCCACGAGAGTCTGCAGCACATGGCGCTGAGCGTCGGCGATAGTGCGGTGGCGCTGGTCAAGGCATCGAGCGTGATCGTCGCCACCGGCGCCGACGGCGGCGTGAAGCTGTCGGCGCGCAATCGCCTGCACGGCACGGTGGCACGGGTGCAGCCGGGAGCGGTCAATGCCGAAGTCGTGATCGACGTGGGCGGTGGCAACTCGGTGGCCGCCATCATCACCAACACCTCGGCACAGATGTTGAAACTGGTCGAGGGCGTCGAGGCCGCGGCAATCTTCAAGGCATCGAGCGTGATCCTGGCAGTCGGTGCCTAGTCCGGCGCGCCAAGCCGCCCGCGATCCATCGTGATGACGGCATCGGCGAGATAGTCGATCTCGCTGCGCGAGTGACTGACGTACAGCATCGGCACGCGCATCTCCTGCTTGATGCGGCGCAGGAACGGCAGGATCTGCTGCTTGAGGCGGTCGTCCAGCGATGACAACGGCTCGTCGAGCAGCAGCAGGCGCGGCGAGTAGAGCAATGCGCGGCCCAGTGCCACCCGCTGGCGTTCGCCGCCCGAGAGCAGGGCTGGGCGGCGGTCGAGGAGTGGCACGATCTCCAGCAGCTCGGCCACCGATTGCAGGTCGTGGCGGCGCATCTGCGGCGCTACGCGGTCGTGTCCGTACAGGAGGTTCCTGCGCACGGTCAGGTGCGGGAACAACTGGCCGTCCTGGAACACCAGGCCGAAGTGGCGGTCCCACGGCGGCACGAAGGCGTCGGTGGCGGTGTCGACCAGCACGTCGCCGTCGGCGCGGATGACGCCGCGCGAGGGCCGCAGCAACCCGGCGATCAACGCCAGCAGCGTGCTCTTGCCCGATCCGGACGGGCCGAACAGGCCGGTGACGCCGGCGCCGACCTCGGCGCGTGCCGCCAGGGTGAAATCGCCGCGGGCGAAGTCGACGTCAAAGCTCAGCATGCTGCGCCCTGTGGTCCTGGAACCCGAGCTTGCGTTCGGCGCGATGGGTGACCCATCGGCTCAGCAGCAGTGCCGCCACCGCCAGCGCGATCGACAGCAGTGACAATCGCAGCGCCGCCGTTTCGCCGTCCGGTACGTGCGTGAGGCTGTAGATCGCCAATGGCAAAGTGCGCGTCTCGCCGGGGATGTTGCCGACAAAGGCCATCGTCGCGCCGAACTCGCCGAGGCTGCGCGAGAAGCACAGGAAGCTGCCGGCGATGATGCCCGGCACCGCCAATGGCAGCGTCACGCTGAAGAACACGCTCCACGGACGCGCGCCGAGGGTGATCGCGGCGTTCTCCAGGCGCGGATCGATCAGTCGGAACGCGAGCCGGATCGGTTGGACCATCAACGGGAATGCCATCACCGCCGACGCGATCACCGCCCCCTTCCAGGTGAATGCCACGACGATTCCAAACGTCGACTGCAGCCATGCACCGAGCGGGCCATTGGTGCCGAGCAACAGCAACAGCAGGTAGCCCGGCACGACCGGCGGCAGCACCATCGGCAACTGCACTAGCATGTCGACCCAGAACTTGCCGGGGAAGCGTCGGCGCTCCAGCAGCCAGCCCAATGCGATGCCGAACGGCAGGCAGGCAGCCGTGGACCACAGCGCAACCTTGGCCGACAGGCGCAAAGCATCCCATTCTTCAGGCGAAAGCCACATGGGTCAGCGCTTGAGCCGGGTGAAACCGTGACGGTCGAAGATGGCGGCTGCGGCGGCGGACGTTCGCACGAACTGCATGAATGCCTGCGCTTCCGGGCGTGCGCCCTTCACGATCGCGAATGGGTAGACGATCGGCTTGTGGCTGTCCTGCGGGAATGCCGTGAGCACGTCGACCTTGCTGCTGATCTTCGCGTCGGTGGCGTAGACGATGCCGAGCGCGCACTCGCCGCGTTCGACAAACGCCAGCGCGGTGCGGACGTCATCGGTGCCGACGATCCGGCCCTTCAGCGGCGCCCACCAGCCCAGCGCTTCCAGGCTCTGCTTGGCGTAGATGCCGACCGGCACCACGCCCGGCTCGCCGGTGCACAGCTTGCCCTGGAAAGCACCGGCGAAATCGAAGCCGCGCTTCATCTCGACCGGGACAGGGCGACCCTTCGGCACGATCAGCACCAGGTCATTGCCGAGCAGGTTCACGCGCGAGCCCGGGGCGATCTTGCCGCGCTGGTCGAGGTAATCCATCCAGGTCAGGTCGGCCGAGGCGAAGACGTCGGCCGGGGCCCCGGCCTCGATCTGCTTGGCCAATGCCGAGGAGGCGGCATAAGCCAGGCTCGGCTTGGGATGCCCGGCCTTCTCCCAGGCCGCGCCGATGTCGTTGAGGGCGTTGGTGAGGCTGGCCGCGGCAAACACGCGGACCGGTTCCCCGGCGGCTGCCGGGCCGCCCAGGGCCAGCATCGCGACCAGGGCAAGGCGGCGGATCAACGCGGGCAGGGTGGGCATCGTGTCGCTCCGGGCGGCTGGCGCTGTATAGCGCGATATATAGCGCATTCCGGGGCGGGCAGTCCAAGCCCTGAGCATGCCGACCGACGCAGGACGGACGCAGGAGCCGGCCTGGTGAGGCCGGCTCGTGTGGCGCATCGACCCCTGGCGCGTCCGTCGCCATGGGAGGTGCAGCGGTGCAGTCGCGGCCTCAGTTGCTGCTCGCGTGCGGCTGCTCCATCTTGCGCTGCGCTTCATCCAGCGCCTTCTTCATGCTCAGCGTGTCGGCACCCTGCGATGGCGGGAACTCCATCAGGCTCTTCAGGTGGGCGGCGATGAAGGGGCCGGCCGCGGTCGGAGCCCACAGTTTTGAAGCGAAGAACCTGCGGCCGATGTACCCCCACTCGTGCGACTGCGGGTCCATCTTTTCCATCGGATCCATCAGCAGGTTGAACACGTACGGCACGCTCGGGTAGTACTTGGCGTCCCACCAGCTGCCTTCGCGCTTCACGCCGATGTGCATCTTCCAGCCGTCGACGCGCACCGCCATCAGGTCGGTCTCGTCGTAGTAGAAGATCTCGCGCCGCGCCGACTTGGCCGACTTGCCGGTCCAGTGGTCGAGGTTGTTGTAGCCGTCCAGGTGCACTTTGTACTGGGTGCCGTTCATCGTGTAGCCGGCGATGAGCTTGTCCTTGAGATCGGGCAGGCCGGCAGCCGCCGCCAACGTGGCGAACAGGTCCTCGTGGTTTTGGATGCCGTTGGAAATGGTGTGCGGCTTGACCTTGCCCGGCCAGCGCAGCAGGCACGGAACGCGCAGGCCACCTTCCCAGGTCGTGCCCTTCTCGCCGCGGAACGGCGCATAGCCGCCATCGGGCCAGAGCATCAGCTCGTTGCCGTTGTCAGTGGAGTAGACGACGATCGTGTTGTCGTCGACGCCGAGTTCTTTCAGCTTCGCCAGCAGCTGCCCGACCTGTTCGTCGTGCTCGAGCATCTTGGCGCGCACCACGTCTTCCTCGGCCCGGCCTTCGTCGACGGCCATCTGGATGTACTTCTTCGTGCAGTGCGAATGGATGTGGATGGCGGTGGTGTTGAACCAGCAGAAGAACGGCTTGTCGCCCTTGCCGACGCGGTCGAGCCAGTCGAGGGTCTTTGCGACCACTTCGCTGTCGAATGTTTCCATGCGCTTGCGGGTCAGCGGGCCGGTGTCCTCGATCTTCTGCTTGCCGACCCGGCCGAACTTTTCGTCGGTCGTCGAATCGTCCTTGTCGCTCGTCCAGGCATGCAGCACGCCGCGGGGACCGAACTTCTTCTTGTACTCGGGGTTCTTCTGGCCGGGGTAATCGAGCTCTTCGGGCTCTTCCTCGGCGTTGAGGTGATAGAGGTTGCCGAACCACTCGTCGAAGCCATGCATGGTTGGCAGGAATTCGTTGCGGTCGCCCAGGTGATTCTTGCCGAACTGCGCGGTGGCATAGCCGACCGACTTGAGCACTTCGGCCAGGGTCGGGTCTTCGGCCTGGATGCCGCGCGTCGAACCGGGGATGCCGATGGTGGTCATGCCGGTACGGATCGGCAGCTGGCCCATGATGAAGGCCGCACGTCCCGCGGTGCAGCTGGGCTGGCCATAGTGATCGGTGAAGACGATGCCGTCGCGGCCGATGCTGTCGATGTTGGGCGTATGGCCCATGATGCCGTGCGAGTAGACGCCGACGTTCCACATGCCGATGTCATCGCCGAAGATGACGAGGATGTTCGGCCTGTCGCCCTTCTTTGCAGTTGCCATGGTTGTAACTCCTTGCGGTTCGAGCGGCCAGGCCGCGATTCGGATTGCATGCCACGTCCCCGAATTCCCCACGTAGCCCGTGGTCGAACGATTACTTCAGCCCAACCCCCATCCCCTTCAGCGCCACCACCACCAGTTGCAGCGCCAGTGCCACCTGCTGCACCGCCAGCACGGCGCCGAATATCTGCAACACCAGCGGCCCGATCCCGCGCATCACCTGGCGCACGAACATCATCGCCAGCAGATTGACCAGCATGATCGCCATCACGCCGGCCAGCAGCGTCGTCGAGCGCGAGAGGTCGCCACTCAGGGCCATCAGCGAGATCAGCGCGGCGATGCCGTAAGGCGTCACCACGATCGGAAAGACCAGGTGCATGAGCCGCGGTTCCGAGGCGGCGGCTGGCGCGGGCTCTCTGTACTGTTCCATCACCTGCTTCAGCGCGACCAGCAGGAACACGATGCCGCCCGTGAGCTCCATCACCGGAACGCTGATGCGCCACTTCTGCATCATCGCGCTGCCAACCAGGCCGGCGATGAGCAGCGTGGTCGCGCTGATCACGGCCACTTTGGTCGCCATCCGGCGCACCGCCTTCGGCTCCATCGTCGCGGTGGCACGATGGAATGGCGCCAGGATCTTCACCGGCCCGAGCATGATGAAGAACAGCAGCATGGCGTTGGCGGTGGTGAGGATGTAGCCGCTGGCCGGGGCGGATTCCTGGAGCATTGCTGTGGCTCAGCGCACGAACAGCCAGACGGCGGTCAAGCCGCCCAGAAGGAGCAGGCCGATGCTGGCTGCGAGGGTTCCCTTCTGGTGGGAGATGTACTGGCCGCGCTCGATGTCCCGGCCCACGGCCCAGTAGCGGTAGATCGACCACATCAGCAACAGCAGGCCGAGTATGACCATGCCCAGGCCCGCGTTGCCTGCATCGCGCAGGAAGTGCCGGCTGTGATGCACCGTGAGTTCCTTTTCCTGGACCAGGTACATGCTGAAGCGGTTGAGCGTGATGCCAAAGCCGACCAGCGACACGGTCGTGCGCAGGTAGCTCAGGTGGGTGCGTTCATTGGCCAGGTGCGAGCGCAGGTTCGATACGTGCGTGCGGTACACCGACAGCCGCGTGCGATAGATCGACAGTTTCGTGGACGAGCTGGCGACGTCGGGCTTGCCATCGATCTCGGCGGCGATGTCGGCCGGGAGCTGCGGCGGTGCGGGAACCTGGGTCATGGCGATGCGGACCTCGCGGATCGGTGGCGGCATTGCGACGACCGCCACGACTACGCAGCGGCCCGCCATTCTTGTCCCGCAGGCGTGAAGGTTCCATTACCCCGCGCCCGTCATCGCCGCGATGCCGCCAGTCGCGGCGGGGGCCCACGCGGTGCTAGGCGTACTGCGCGATGCCGTCGCCGAAGGACCAGTTCTCCTTGGCCACTTCGACCAGACTGATGAAAACGTCCTGCCTGCGCATGCCCAAGCGCGTGTGCAGCCCGTCGGCCACGGCGCGATAGAAGTCCTGTTTCTGCTGCAGGCTGCGACCCTGGTTGAGGGTCACCTGGATGATGATGCAGTCGTCGCTGCGTTCGATGCCGAGGTAGGTCCGATCGATCGACAGCGAACCGCGCGGATGCTGGGTGAAGATCTGGAAACGGTCGTCCTTGGGGGCTTTCAGGATGCCTTCGATGGCGTCGTGGATCACATCGCCGATGCCTTGCAGCCAGGCGTCGTCCTTGCCTTCCATCAGGTCGACTCGTACCAGGGGCATGTCCGGTTCCTCTGCAGTGGGGGAGGGCGCAAACGTACCAGAACCTGATCGTGGTCCTTGCGAAGGGGGAAAAAGAAAAGGCCGGCATCAGCCGGCCTTTTCAGGTTGCATCAAAGAAGACTCAACCCTTCTTTGCTGCCTCCGGCTTCGCTTCGGGCTTCGCCGCCGGTGCGGCCGCGGTGCCGGTCGACTCCCAGCCGCAGGTCTTGCCTTCGTTCTGCTGCTTGAGCCAGGTCTGCAGCGGGGCGAAGTACTCCAGCACCGCCGAGGCGTCCATCTTCTCGCCGCCGGTCAGTTCCTTCATGGTCTTCTGCCACGGCTGGCTGGCGCCCTTGCTCAGCATCGCCTGGTAGCGTGCGCCGGCTTCCTTGTTGCCGTAGAAGCTGCACTCGTACAGCGGGCCCTTGTAGCCGGCCGAATCGCACAGCGCCTTGTAGAACTGGAACTGCAGCACGTGAGAGAGGAAGTAGCGCGTGTACGGCGTGTTGCCCGGCACGTGGTACTTGGCACCGGCGTCGAAGTAGTCCTCGCCTCGGGCGGTGACCGGGGCCACGCCCTGGTACTTGGCCTTCAGGTCCCACCACGCCTTGTTGTACTCGCCCGGCTTGATCGAGCCGTCGAACACACCCCAGCGCCAGCGGTCGATCATCAGGCCGAACGGCAGGAACGACACCTTGGCCAGGGCCATGCGCATCTGCGAGTTGATCAGCGCTTCGTTGCTCTGCTGCTGGTCGCCGACCAGGCCGATCGACTGCAGGTACTTGGGCGTCATTGACAGCACGATGGTGTCGCCGATGGCCTCATGGAAGCCGTCGTGCGCGCCCTGCTGGAACAGCGGCGGCTGCTTGTTGTAGGCCAGGTCGTAATAGATGTGGCCGAGTTCGTGGTAGATGGTGGTGAAGTCTTCCTCGTTCGGCTTGATGCACATCTTGGTGCGCACGTCGCCGGCCATGTTCATGTCCCACGCGCTGGCGTGGCAGACCACGTCGCGGTCACGCGGCTTGATGAACTGGGTCTTG
Source organism: Lysobacter sp. (assembly GCA_036524915.1). Classification (GTDB taxonomy): domain Bacteria; phylum Pseudomonadota; class Gammaproteobacteria; order Xanthomonadales; family Xanthomonadaceae; genus Lysobacter_J. The sequence continues at coordinate 11,746 of DATDBI010000014.1, forward strand.
GTCCAGTAGCTCTCCGGCAGCTTCTGCATGCCCAGCGAGGTGTAGAAGTCCTGCGCACGCTCGGTCATCAGCTTGGCCGAAGCGAGCTTGGCATCCTGCTCGATCTGGGCCAGGTCGGCGGGCGTGCGCTGGCCGGCGTGCTTGACCAGCTGCGCGTCGTACGCGGCCTGGTACTGCGATTCCAGTGCGCCGGTGATGTCGAGGCTGCCTGCGTTCTGGTACGGGGCGAGGATGTCCCACAAGTTGCCCCAGTCCTGCTGCCACATGTTGCCCATCAGGTGCGCCGGCAGCATGTTGCCGGCGACGTGGCCCTTGTCGTCGCCGTACTTGGCTTCCAGGCGGGTGCGGGTGTAGCAGTGCAGCTGCTCGTACAGCGGCTTGACCTGGCCCCAGAGGCGGTCGGTCTCGGCCGACATCTCGGCCGGGCTCATGTCGTAGCCGGAACGCCACATCTCGCCGGTGTCGGCGAAGCCCAGGTCGTGGGCGCCATCGTTGACCAGCTCGACGAAGCGCGTGTAGTCCTTGCGCATCGGCTGGGCGATGGTGTGCCAACCCTGCCAGGCATCGAGCTGTGCGTCGTAGTCACGGCTGCTGCGCAGCACGTCTTCGAGTTCGCCGAGCTGGCGGCACTGCTTGGCGTCGCCGTCGCCGGTGCAGTAGGTGCCGGCGCCGTACATGCCCTCCAGCTTGGAGGCGATTTTGGTCAGCTCTTCGAGCTTGGCCGGATCCTTCGGCGGCGGCATCGCGGTGCCCAGCTTGAGCAGCTGGATCGCGCGCGCCGTGTCCGGCGACATCTGCTGGCCTTCGAAGCGGGCGGACTGTTCGATCCAGCTGTTGAGCTGGGCGAGGTAGCGCTCGTTGGCCTTGGCCGACAGCAGCTGGCTGTCGTCATTGATGTAGGTCGACGACAGCCACTGCGCGGCGGTCATCTCCGGGAACATCTTGCGGTATTCGTCGTTGACGCGGGCGATGAACTGGTCGGCGGTCTCGCCTGCGGGCACGGTGGCGGCAGTGCCGCCGGGCGTCGTCGGGGCCGGGGTCGGTTCCTTCTTGCAACCGGCCAGGCCGATCACCGCCGCGGTAATGCCGAGCGCGAGCAGGGCGCGTACAGGTTTCATCATCTTTCTCTCCGGATAAGGCCCGCGCTGCTGCGACGAGGCCCCCGAAGGCTAGTGGGCCGTCCCCGGTCGCGCAAGGTGCGCAGGTCCCGACCGGTCATCCGCAGGAGCGGTGGGTGCCAGGGTGCGGCTGGCGGCATCGGCCAGGCCACGTTCGTGCAGCCATTGCCAGGCGCTGTCGGCGTCGTGCTCGAAGTAGCCGCGGGCCGAGCCCAGGCGGAAGGTGTAGCCCCAGCTGTCCATGTCGGCCAGTACGCGCTCCCGGCCAACGCCAGGCAGGGCATCGCCAAGCAGGGCCTGCAGCACGCACACCGCGTCTTCTTCCTCGATCGAGTCGGTGGCGTCGGTATGGACCTGCGCGCGCCGCTGCGCAGGAAGCACGATGAGGTGGGCGGCTTCATGCAGCAGCGAATGCACCGGGGTGTCGCCGCGGGCGTACACGCTGTGGCCGATCAGCCCGGCCTCGCATTCGCCCCAGTAACTGCCGGGAATGGGCTGGCCATCGCCCACGACCTCCAGCTGCAGGCCGTAGCGGGCGAGCAGCGCGGCTACCTCGGCAGCATCGATGTCGGCAAGGGTGAGCATTGCAACGTCAGGTGCGCAGCCCGGGTGCCACGGATCAAGTCCGGGCCCGGGCTACGAGGTGCCTGTTCAGGCCTGGGCCGGGTTGTCCGGCAGCGCCACCGAGATGTCCAGGACCTTGTTGTCGCCGTCGCCGATCAGGTCGACCTTGACCGCTTCGGCGTCGACATTGATGTACTTGCGGATGACCTCGAGCAATTCGCGCTGCAGCATCGGCAGGTAATCCGGGCTGGTGCCGCCACGACCGGCGCGCTCGTGCGCGACGATGATGCGGAGGCGATCCTTGGCGATTGACGCGGTCTGCTTCTTGGCCAGCAGGAAATCGAAAAGGCCCATCCTCAACCTCCGAAGATCTTGCTGAAGAAGCCCTTCTTCTCCGCAGTGGTGAAACGCATGGGGCGGGTATCGCCCAGCAGGCGCGCAACGGCGTCGTCGTAGGCCTGCGCGGCATCCGACTCGGTTTCCAGGATCACCGGCTCGCCCTTGTTGGAGGCGTTGAGCACGTCCGGAGATTCCGGGATCACGCCAATCGTCTTCAGGCCGAGGATCTCCTCGACGTCGCCGACGCTGAGCATTTCGCCGGTTTCCACGCGCTTGGGGCTGTAGCGGGTCAGCAGCAGGAACTCCTTGACGCGCTCGCCGTTCTCGGCGCGGCGGGTCTTGGACGACAGCAGGCCCAGAATGCGGTCGGAGTCGCGCACCGAAGACACTTCCGGGTTGACCACGACCAGCGCCTGGTCGGCGAAGTACATGGCCAGGTAGGCGCCCTTCTCGATGCCGGCCGGGGAGTCGCAGACGATGTAGTCGAAGCCGTCGGCGATCATGTCGTCGAGGACCTTCTGCACGCCTTCCTTGGTCAGTGCGTCCTTGTCACGCGTCTGCGAGGCCGCCAGCACGAACATGTTGTCGAAGCGCTTGTCCTTGATCAGTGCCTGCCTCAGCGTGGCCTCGCCGTTGACGACGTTGACGAAGTCGTAAACGACGCGACGTTCGCAACCCATGATCAGGTCGAGGTTACGCAGGCCGACGTCGAAGTCGATGACGCCAACCTTGTGGCCTCGACGGGCGAGGCCGCAGGCAAGGCTGGCGCTGGTCGTGGTTTTGCCAACGCCGCCCTTGCCC
>DATDBI010000015.1:0-5434 GCA_036524915.1 Lysobacter sp.
GGTGTCTGTTCGCTCATGACCACCTCACCAGTCTGCGCCGATGTTGAGGTAGATCTCGTAATCCGAGTCCGGATCGTTCAGGCCGTGTGCGATGTCGAACCGCACCGGCCCCACCGGCGACTTCCAGCGCGCGCCGAAGCCCACGCCGGTGTGGATGTCGGGGGTGTCGTCGAACGCATCGCCGGCGTCGACGAAGCCTGCCGCACCCCAGGTGTCGTTGAAGTAGTGCTCGAACTCGACCGAGCCGGTGAGCACGTTCTTCGCGCCCAGTGCGTACTTCTTGCCATCGCTGCCGATGGTGGTGGGGCCGACTTCGCGGAAGGCATAGCCGCGGATGCTGCGGTCACCGCCGGCGAAGAAGCGCAGGCTCGGCGGCATGTCGACCAGCGCGTTGGTGAACGTGCCGCCTGCTTCGCCGCGCACGATCAGCCGGTTGTAGGCGCCCATGCCGTGGTACCAGCGCGCCACGCCCCAGGTCTGCAGGAAGTTGGCGTCGGAGCCGACACCCTCCAGTCCGCCGCGCACTTCCAGGGTGATGCCAATGGCCTTGCGCGGGAAAATCTTGTCGTCGGCGTCGATGTACTCGCCGCGCAGCGACGGATACAGGAAGGTGGCGTAGCGGTACGAGACAGGCGTGCTGGCGTCGCCGTCGTCATCGGAGACGTAGGCCCAGCGCTCCCTCAGCGCATGGATCGAGGCCACCGCGTTGAGGCGTCGGCTGACCTGGCCGCTGCGGCTGGCGACCAGCTCGACCTTGCGCGTGTCGATGTAGTCGCTCTGCTCGTCGTAGTACTGCGCGCTGAAGGTGTACCAGCCGTCGAGCCAGGCGAACGCGGGGATGCGGTACTGCGCGGTCGCGGTCTTGCGCTTCTGGTTCCAGTCGATCTGGCCCAGGGCCTTGTGGCCGCGATCGTTGACGTAGCGGCGCTCCATGCCCAGGCGCACACCGGCGCCGCTGTCGGTGCCGTAGCTGACGCCTGCCGTGTAGACCGTGCGCTTGGCCGGCGTGAGCGTCACCAGTACCGGGACTTCGTTGTCGACCGCCTTCTCCGGGTCGGGCTCGATTTCGATGGTCGAGAAGTAATCCAGCCGTGCGAGCGACTCGCGGAAGCGATCGAGCTTGCCCTGGTGGTAGTAGCTGCCCTGTTCCCAGTACACCAGTCGCTCGAGCAGGCTGTCGCGGATGATGTGCTGCGGTGTCTGCACGAATGTGATCGGGCCCATGTCGTAGCGGCCACCGCTGGTCCAGACCAGGTCGATGTCGGCGGCCTGCTGCGCGCGCGTGACCTCTACCCGGCGCGAAGCAAAGTCGGCATCGAAATAGCCGCGCTCGGCCAGGCGGCGGGTGATCCTGGTCTTGCTGGCTTCGTAGCGCGAGTGATCGAAGACATCACCGGTCTGCGGGCGGAACGCAGCCAGGTCTTCCTTCAGGTACCGGTCCTCGCTGCCGTCGCCGATGATGGCGATGTCGGCGCGGCGCACGCGCACCGGCTCGTCCAGAGACACGGTCACGATGACCTTGGTGGCATCACCGCTGCCCTCGCGGGTGACCTCGATCTTCGGCGAGTAGTAACCAAACGGCTCCAGCGCCTCGCGCGTCTCGTCATCGGCCTCGCGCACCAGATAGCCCAGGCGCCGCCCCGACAGATCCTTGCCGATGGCCTGGACCAGCGACAATGCACCGCGGACGTTCAACGTTTTCGCCTCGTCCAGACCACGGATATCGACAGCCGTGACCTTCGCCGCCTGGGCGGTTCCGGCTGCGGCGATCGTCAACACGGCGGTGGCCAACAGACGGTACGGGGGGCGCATCAATGCAGGATAACCGGGCTTCATCCGTCAGCCAGTGAACGATCCGTGAGTCGGCCGCGGTCACTCCGCCGCGGCCGTGGGTTACATCGACAAATGCTCGATCGCGGCCACGCTGCCAAGGCGCTCGGAAAGCCGCTTGAGCAGGGCCAGGCGGTTGTTGCGGATGCGCTCGTCATCGACGTTCACCATCACGCCGTCGAAGAACGCATCGACCTGCGGGCGCAGGCGCGCCAGGCGCCCGAGCACGGCGACGTAGTCGCGCTGGTCGAGCAACGGATCGGTATCGGCAACGGCGGCCTGCACCGCATCGCCCAGTTCGCGTTCGGCCGGCTCGATGAACAACGCCGGGTCGAACGCGTCCGCCACCGGCCCTTCGACCTTGCGCAGGATATTGCGGATGCGCTTGTTGGCCGCGGCCAGCGCCTCGGCCTCGGGCAGCTTGGCGAACTCGCCGATCGCCGCCAGGCGCCGGTCGAAGTCGGGCAGCGAATCGTGGGCGACGTTCTCCACCGCATCGAACTGCGTGCTGGCCACGCCGCGGTCGCCGTAGTAGCCGCGCAGGCGGTCGTAGATGAAGGTGGTGATGTCGTAGCTGCCGATGTCCTTGGCCGAGGTCGGCTGCAACGACAGCGCGCGCTCGACCAGGTCGTGCAGCACGACGTCGTGACCCCCTTCCAGCAACGTGCGCGCCAGGCCCAGCGCATTGCGCCGCAGCGCGAACGGGTCCTTGTTGCCGGTGGGCTTGAGGCCCGCGGCAAAACCGCCGGCCAGCGTGTCCAGGCGCTCGGCAATCGCCAGCACCTGACCGAGCGGACTGGGCGCGATCGCGTCGCCTGCGAAGCGCGGCATGTAGGCCTCGTCGATGGCGTGGGCGACCTCGAGCGGCAGGTTCTCGACCGCCGCGTAGTAACGGCCGGCGATGCCCTGCAGTTCCGGGAACTCGCCGACCAGGCGCGACTGCAGGTCGGCCTTGGCCAGCAGCGCGGCCTCGCGCGCCTGCTGCGGGTCGACCCCGACCTGCGCGGCCACGGCTTCGGCCAGGGTCGCCACGCGCGCGACCTTGTCGGCGATGGAGCCGAGCTTGTCCTGATACTTGACCGACTTGAGGCCGTCGTTCATTGCCGACAGGCCCTGCTTCATGTCTTCGACGAAGAAGAACTTGGCATCGGAGAAGCGCGGGCGGATCACGCGCTCGTAGCCCTTGCGGACCTCGCTCTCGTCGCGCGACTCGATGTTGGCGATGCCGATGAAGTGCTCGCCTAGCTTGCCTTCGGCATCAAGCACCGGGAAGAACTTCTGGTTGGTTTCCATGGTCGCGATCAGCGCTTCCTGCGGCACCGCCAGGAATTGCCGCTCGAAGCTGCACGAAACCGCCCTGGGCCATTCGGTGAGGCCGTTGACCTCTTCCAGGATGCCGCTGTCGATGCGCGCGCTGCCGCCGGTCGCGGTGGCGGCGGCGTTGACCTCGAGCACGATGCGCTCGCGGCGCTCGTCCGGGTCGACCAGCACTTTGGCGCCGCGCAGGAACTCGACGTAGTCGTTCGGCGTGCTGAACCACACCGGCTTGTCGTGCATGAAGCGATGGCCGCGGCTCATGCGGTCGCTGGTCACGCCGAAAATCTGCGCGTCGACCACGTCCTTTCCGTGCAGTACCACCAGCCAGTGCACCGGGCGGGCAAAGCCGTAGTCGTGATCGCTCCAGCGCATCGGCTTGGGGATCGGCATCGCGGCGACGGCTTCGCGCAGGACATCCGGAAGCAGGTCGGACGTGCGCGCGCCGGCCTTCACCGCGCGGTGGACAAAGCGCTCGCCCTTGCCGTCAGTGGTCTTCTCCAGCGCGGTCCACTCGATGCCGGCCTTGGCCGCGAACCCCTGCAGCGCCTTGGTCGGCTGGCCATCGGCGTCGAGCGCGATGTTCAGGTACGGCCCGAGCACTTCGGATTTCTGTTCGGGCTGTTCGTCGGCGACACCGGGCAGCAACACGGCCAGGCGACGCGGCGTGTACAGCGGCTTGGCCTCGCCGCGCGCGAAGGCGACGCCGCGCTTGCGCAGGCCATCGATCACGCCATCGAAGAAGGCCTGGGCCAGGCCGGGCAGCGCCTTGACGGGAAGTTCTTCGGTACCCAGTTCGATCAGCAGCGGTTTCATGTCGTCACTTTTCTCTGTTTTTCTCCCTCTCCCCTTGTGGGAGAGGGTTGGGGAGAGGGGATGCGGGCTGCGCCCGCCCCTCTCCCGCCCTTCGGGCACCCTCTCCCACAAGGGGAGAGGGAAAAGATCAGGCAGGCTGGGCTTTCTTCAGCACCGGAAACCCCAGCTTCTCGCGCTGCGCGTAATACGCCTCGGCCACGCCCTGGGCGATGCGCCGCACGCGCAGGATGTAGCGCTGGCGTTCGGTCACGCTGATCGCGCGACGCGCATCCAGCAGGTTGAAGCTGTGGCTGGCCTTGCAGACCTGGTCGTAGGCGGGCAGGGGCAGGCCGAGCTCGATGAGCTTCAGCGCTTCGGCCTCACAGGCGTCGAAGCGGTGGAACAGTTCGGCAACGTCGGCATGCTCGAAGTTGTACGCGCTCTGCTCGACTTCGTTCTGGTGGTAGACGTCGCCGTAGGTCACCGGCGTACCGTCCGGGCCATGCGTCCAGACCAGGTCGAAGACGTTGTCGACGTTCTGCAGGTACATGCACAGGCGCTCGAGACCGTAGGTGATCTCGCCCAGCACCGGACGGCATTCCATGCCGCCAGCCTGCTGGAAATAGGTGAACTGCGTCACTTCCATTCCGTTGAGCCAGACTTCCCAGCCCAGGCCCCAGGCGCCGAGGGTCGGCGATTCCCAGTTGTCCTCGACCAGGCGCAGGTCATGCACCAGCGGGTCCACGCCGAGCGCCTTGAGCGAGTCGAAGTACAGCTCGACGATGTTGTCGGGGCTGGGCTTCATCGCCACCTGGTACTGGTAATAGCGCTGCAGGCGATTGGGGTTCTCGCCGTAGCGGCCGTCGGTGGGGCGGCGGCAAGGCTGCACGTAGGCCGCATTCCACGGCTCCGGGCCAAGCGAACGCAGGAACGTGGCCGGGTGGAACGTGCCTGCGCCGACCTCCAGGTCGAGCGGCTGGATCAGCACGCAGCCCTGGTCCGCCCAGAAGGCGTTCAGTCGCTGGATCAGTTCCTGGAAGGTAGGTGCGGCCATGGTTCCCGATTGACGTGCTGCAAAGCGCGCTAGTATAGCCGCGGGCCTTGATGCCGCTGGATTTTTTGCCCTTCCTGCCTGCGCCACGGCGCTTTGCGCCGGAAGTCGTTCCACCCTTGCCTGTGTTGTCTGCACCGTGACCCACCGCCACAAGCGACCCTTCCTGATCGTCGAAACCGGCCAGCCCGTCGCCTCGATGCGCCGCCATCGCGGCTTTCCCCATTGGATCCGCGTCGCTGCCGGCCTCGAGGCCGACGAGGCAGTGGTGGTCAATGTAGAAGGCGGCCAGGCGTTGCCGGGCCGCGAAGGTTTCGCCGGCACGATCATCACCGGCTCGGCGGCGATGGTGACCGAGCGCCGTGACTGGAGCGAGCGCAGCGCGCAGTGGTTGCGCGACGCCGCACAGGCGGGCATGCCGCTGTTCGGCATCTGCTACGGGCA
>DATDBI010000016.1:0-1832 GCA_036524915.1 Lysobacter sp.
GGTTGCCGATCATCTCGCCGAGCGAGGAATTCTTGCCGCCGACACGTGCCAGATCGGTAAGGCGCAGCGCGTGCAGCCAGAGGATGTTCTCGTTCAAGCGGGCGGTCTCCAGGGGGCGGGGCGCATGCAGGCGCAATGATCCGGATATGATCGCCTCTGCGTCGGATGCATACAAGCTTGATTCGACGGGGTTTTTCGTATTGTGAACAGCTAATTCAGACGGAGCGGGACCATGGCAGGCGTGCGACCGGTGTTCTACGTGTCAGACGGAACGGGCATCACCGCCGAGACCATCGGCCACAGCCTTCTCACCCAGTTCACCGAAACCCGGTTCGTTACCGACCGGATCGCCTTCGTCGACAGCATCGAGCGGGCCCGGGAGGTGGCGGAAAAGATCCGTTCCGCCGCCGAGACCCATGGCGTGCGCCCGGTGGTGATCAACTCCTGCATGGACGCCGAGGTCAGCCTGGCCCTGGCAGAGAGCGGGGCGCTGATGCTGGACGTCTTCGCGCCGTTCATCGAGCCGCTGGAACGCGAACTCGAACAGACCCGGCAGCGTTACGTCGGCCGTGCCCACGGCATGGTCGACTTCGACACCTACCACCGCCGCATCAACGCGATGAACTTCGCCCTGACCCACGACGATGGCCAGGCCGTCGACTACGCCGATGCGGATCTGGTCCTGGTGGCGGTGTCGCGCGCGGGCAAGACGCCGACCTGCGTGTACCTGGCGCTGCATTACGGAATTCGCGCGGCGAACTACCCGCTGACCGAGGAAGACCTCGAGCACGATCGCCTGCCGCCGCGCCTGCGGCCCTACCGGAACAAGCTGTTCGGGCTGACCATCGACCCCGTCCGCCTGCAGCAGATCCGCCAGGAAAGGCGCCCGAATTCGCGTTATTCGCAGTTGGAGACCTGCAAGCGGGAGGTTGCCGCGGCCGAAATGATGTTCCGCGCCGAACGCGTGCCAACGCTGAGCACGACCCATACCTCGATCGAGGAGATCTCGAGCAAGGTGCTGACGACGCTGGGAATTCACCGCGACATGTTCTGAGCGCCGTTGCGGCGCGAAAGCGGTTTCTTTCGCCTCGCAGGCAGGTGCAAAAAGCGACGCGAGGAATGCTTACCGTAGGCCTACCGGGGCACGTCGTCAACGCTGCCGCGAAGCCATTGCGGCGTGTAGGATCGGCACCATGATGACGTCCCTGGCCACGCGCCCTGCACGCATTCCCCGGCTCAGCCGCTTCGGTTGGCTGATGGGCCTCTATGCGGAAAACCACACGCGGCTGCTGCGCATGTTCGAACCGGCGGGCCTGGCGGTGGGGAGCTACATTTCCAGTGCCGGCGACCATCTGGACCTGCAGCTGGACGTGATCGAGCAGCACCGCTACACGACCGAGCTGCGCCTGACCTACGCCATGCGCGATCCAGTGACCGGCGAACCCGATCCGTCGGCCTATCTGCGCCTCTACAACGACGCCCGCCAGCTGGAAGTGACCCACTGCTACGTGGGGCGGCGCTGGCAGGACGTGATCGGGATGTACCCACCGCCGTCGGAAGTGCTCGACCACCGCACGCAGATGAACACGTTTCTCGGAAAGTGGCTCGAGTACCTAGCGGAGCGGGGACATCGTGTGGCAACATTGCGCCCCGTTGACGCCAGCACAGCCGCTGGCGGACGCGACGAAAAAAATCTGGCAGCGAACGCTTGACGACATCGCTGAACGCCCGCTAGAATTTTCGTCTTTCCAGCACACGTGGGGCCATAGCTCAGCTGGGAGAGCGCCTGCATGGCATGCAGGAGGTCGGCGGTTCGATCCCGCCTGGCTCCA
>DATDBI010000017.1:0-1250 GCA_036524915.1 Lysobacter sp.
ACTCATTCCAAACGTCGTGACATTGGTTAGCTCTATATCAACTAAATACCGTTCTCACGGTATCTTCACAGATGCGAAATCGAAAACGCAGGGAAAAGCATCTCCGCACTCTCAACCGGGCACCTTCCGTATCTAGCCCCCTCCATTCACTCCCTAGCACGTATAGCTTCTACACCTTTTCGGGAGATCCTGGCAATTGTGTTTTCGCCTGAAAATTTTGTAGTCTAAAACGGAATATTCTTGTCGCCAAAAAGCGCCCGAGCACGTCTTCCATCCTGGCAACGCGGCTTCGTAAGACAAACGCATCTAGTGTGTATTGAGAGATAAATGCGTGACATAAGCAGCGACTTTTGATAGGAGAATTCGGTCCAGTGGATCTGGCACGCGTTTGGCTTGAAGCCACACCTGGTCAAAACCTTTAAACTGAGTAAGGATCCGATGTTCGTGGAAAAGGTCCGCGACATTGTGGGTCTCTACCTGAATCCGCCGGACCAGGCGATTGTGCTCTGCGTGGATGAAAAGAGCCAGACGCAAGCCTTGGAACGAACACAGCCGATCCTGCCTTTGCGGTCTGGGATTCCAGAACGACAGACCCATGACTATGCACGGCACGGCACCACCTCGCTCTTTGCAGCCTACAATCCGCTCACTGGCCAGGTGATGGACTTGCCCCGAAAAAGTGGAGAGGGAGAACGCAGAGTGTTTGTTAGTTTAGGTTGGTTTTTTGGTTTTGGAAGAAAAGGTTTAGGAAAGCTTTTGGGGAGAGATGGCCCAGGGAACTATGGCGGCGGGAGCGGTTGTAGAAAGTTTCCAGATAATCGAAGAGAGCGAGGTTGGCCTCCTCGAAGGAATCGAAGATGCCGTTCGGCGGGAGGCATTCGGCTTTTAGGGAAGCAAAAAAGCTTTCGGCGAAGGTCCCGCAGGCGCGGGATCGTAACAGTAGCCTTTGGCGCTCATGCTCTGTTGCCAGCCCGTGGTGAGCAGGCATTGCCTGACCGTGGCGCTGGTGTACTGGCAGCCGCGATCGGAATGAAAAACGGCTTTGGGTGGGATCGGATGGCTGGCACGGACTTTGTCGATGGTGTCGACGACGAGTCGGGCATGGAGACAAAGAGACGTTTTCCAACCCAGGACGCAGCGGCTGAAAAGGTCGATGATGACCGAAAGATAAAGCCATCCTTCCCTGGTGGGAATGTAGGTAATATCGGTAACCACCTGCTGGCCTGGAGCGGTGGGCGGCGGGGAGGCTC
>DATDBI010000018.1:0-51777 GCA_036524915.1 Lysobacter sp.
CATCCCGGGCGTGTCGATCGCGCGCGATGCCGGCGAAGGCCGGCAGATCTCGGTGCGCGGCCTCGACAGCCAGTTCACCCGCGTGCGCATCAACGGCATGGAGGCGCTGACCACCACCGGCGGCACCGACAGTTCCGGCGGCGCCAACCGCGGTCGCGGCTTCGACTTCAACGTGTTCGCCTCCGAGCTGTTCAACAGCATCACGGTGCGCAAGACCGCCTCGGCCGACATCGAAGAAGGCGCGCTCGGCGCGACCGTCGACCTGCAGACCGCACGTCCCTTCGATTACGACGGCTTCACCTTCGTCACCGGCGCGCAGCTGGGCTACAACGATCTCGCCAGCGATTTCGATCCGCGCGCGACGATGCTGATGAGCAACACCTGGTTCGACAACAAGTTCGGCGCGCTGATGTCGGTCGCCTACACCAAGCGTCGCCTGGTCGAGGAAGGCCACAGCACGGTGCGCTGGGATCCGGGCACCGCCAACGGTGGCTTTTCGGGCACACCTGCGGCCGAAAGTGCCACGGTGTTCCACCCGCGCATTCCGCGCTACGGCGTGCTCGAGCACGAGCAGGAGCGCCTGGGCATCACCGCGTCGCTGCAGTTCGATCCCAGCGACAAGACCTCGATGGGCCTGGACGTGATGTACGCCGATCTCGATGCCACGCGCACCGAGAACTTCCTCAACGGCCTGTCCTTCAGCCGCGCAGGCGCCGCCGGCAAGCCGCAGACGGTGGTGCTCGACAGCGCCATCGACAGTCACGGCAACCTGGTCTACGGCCGCTTCAACAACGTCGACGTGCGCTCGGAAGCCCGTTACGACGAGCTGGAAACCAAGTTCACCCAGTTCAACTTCTACGCCGATCACGAGATCACCGACGACTTCAGCCTCAACTTCGAGGCAGGCCACGCCAAGTCCGAGTTCGAGAACCCGATCCAGACCACCATCACGATCGACAGGCTCAACGCCCAGGGCTACTCGTACGACTACCGCGGCGACAACCGCCTGCCGGTGATCACGAATGGCTTTGACGTCAACGACCCGTCGCAATGGTCGTTCGTCAACGGCACCACGGCGGTGCCGGGCTCGGAGATCCGCCTGCGCCCGCAGTTCGCCGACAACACCATCGACAACGCCTCGCTCGGATTCTCCTGGCAGCTCAGTGACGGCTTCCGTCTCAAGGCCGGCGGCCAGTTCAAGGAGTACACGTTCGACACGCGCGAAGAGCGTCGTGCGTCCGAGCTGATCGTGCCGGGTCTTCCGGCCGGCACCACGCTGGCTGACCTGACGAAGCAGATCGGGCTGGAGGGCATCAGCAATGTTGGCGACAACACCTGGCTGATTCCCGACATCGACGCCTTCAACCGCGCCTTCAACATCTACAGCGACCAGGGCATCTTCGCCGTCAGCGATCGCGTGCCGGCCGTGCTGGGCAACAACCGCAGCGTGGTCGAGCGTGACCAGGGCTTCTTCATCCAGGGCGACTTCAACACCCAGATCGGCAGCCTGCCGCTGAGCGGCAACGTTGGCCTGCGCCAGGTCGGCACGCGCCAGACCTCGACCGGCTTCTCCACGCCTGCCAGCGGTCCGGCGCAGCAGATCACCGTGTCGCGCAGCTACGACGACACGCTGCCGTCGTTCAACCTGGTCGCCGACGTCACACCGGACTTCCTGGTCCGCCTGGCGGCATCCAAGGTGATGGCACGCCCGGGCCTGGGCAACCTCACCCCCGGCGTCACCGTCAACGTGAGCGGCGGCAACCGCGTGGTCACCGGCGGCAACCCGCTGCTCGATCCGTTCCGCGCCACCACCGCCGACCTGAGCTTCGAGTGGTACTTCGCCGAGGAATCGCTGCTGGCACTGGGCCTGTTCTACAAGGACATCGACACGTTCGTCCTTACCTCGCGTGAAACCCGTCCGTACTCGACCTCCGGCCTGCCGGACAGCCTGCTGATCGGTACCGGCGCGTCGCCCAGCGACGACTTCCAGTTCAACGTGCCGATCAACAGCAAGGGCGGTCCGCTCAAGGGCCTGGAGCTCACCTACCAGCAGCCGTTCGTGTTCCTGCCCGGCTTCTGGAGCGACTTCGGCGTACAGCTCAACTACACCTACGTCGACTCGAAGATCCAGTACGTGACCGCGACCGGCGCGCCGTCTCTGCGCACCGACCTCACCGGCCTGTCCAAGAACGCCTACAACGCCACGCTCTACTACGAGGGCGACAAGTTCGGTGCACGCGTCTCGGCGGCTTACCGCGACGACTACCTGACCACCGTGCCGGGCCGCAACGGCAACGACGTCGAAGGCACGGCCGAAACGCTCACCATCGACATGTCGGCTTCGTACAAGATCAACGACCACTTCGAGCTGACGCTGGAAGGCCTGAACCTGACCGACGAGTTCCAGGACCAGTGGGTCGATTCGATCGGCGATCGTGCCTCCGTGTACCACCACACCGGCCGCCAGTACTTCCTGGGCGCGCGCTACAAGTTCTGATGCTTGCTCCAGGCCCCTCTCCCGCGTGCGGGGGAGGGGCTGTTTTTGCCGCAGTCGCAGGTCGTGTCCCATCAGCGGACGCCGTGCCGCCTCCGCTGCCGACGTCCGCTTCTTCCCATCCACGAAGGAGCGGTACCGATGAGCACTTGCAAGTCCGTCCTGCTGTCCGCACTGCCAGCCTTGCTGCTGACCGCCCTGCCCGTCTCGGGCACATTCGCCGCGCCGCCGGCCGATCTCGAGCGCCAGACACTGGCCGTCAATGACGGCTGGGCCTCTCAGCCCTCCGCCGCCCTGCCACAGGGCACCACCGGCGGCTCGGCCGCCGATGCCGCGCGCGTGCACACCGTGAGTGACCGCAATGCGCTGGTCGCCGCACTGGCCTTTCCCGATCCGACGCCGAAGATCATCCGCATCAGCGGCATGATCGACGCCAACGTCGACGACGCCGGCAACCCGCTGGCCTGCGCCGACTACGCTCGCCCGGACGCGCAGACCGGCACGCCCTATTCCCTCGATGCCTTCCTCGCCGCGTACGACCCGGCCGTCTGGGGTCGCGTCAATCCCAGTGGCCCGCTCGAGCGAGCGCGCGTGGCATCGGCCGCGGCGCAGCAGGCGCGCGTGCGCATCCGCGTGCCCGCCAACACCACCATCGTCGGTGTCGGCCGCGGCGCAGGCCTGCGCGGCGGTTGGATCGACATCCGCCCGAGCAGCACCAGCGGCAACCAGCCGATGAACGTGATCGTGCGCAACCTCAGCTTCGTCGACACCTACGACTGCTTTCCGCAATGGGCGCCGAACGACGGCGCCGAGGGCAACTGGAACTCGCTGTACGACGCGATCTCGGTGCGCAACTCGACCCACGTGTGGATCGACCACAACGCCTTCCTCGACATCGACACCGCGGACAGCACCCAGCCGACCTACTTCGGCCGCCTCTACCAGGTGCATGACGGCCTGGTCGACGTCACCAACGAATCGGACCTGGTGACGGTGTCCTGGAACCTCCTGGCCAACCACGACAAGGCCATGCTGTTCGGCTCGTCCGACAGCGCCGTGGCCGACCGCGGCAAGCTGCGGGTGACGCTGCACCACAACCTGTTCCACGACCTCGGCCAGCGCGTGCCGCGCGTGCGCTATGGCCAGGTGCACGTCTACAACAACCAGTACAGCGTGACCCACGAAGGCGCTCAGACGTACGGCTACAGCTGGGGGGCTGGCATCGAGGGGCAGATCTACGCCCAGAACAACCATTTCCTGATGCCCGTCGCGGTTACGCCGGACCTGTTCGTGGAACGCTTCAACGGCACCGCGCTGCACGCACAGGGCACGCTGCTGAACGGCTTGACCCGCTTCAGCGAGGTCGACGTGGTCGCCGCCTTCAACGCGACCGCCGCCACGCCGCTCGATCCGAACGTGGCATGGACGCCGACGCTGTATCGACGCATCGACCCGACCTGGTCGGTGCCGTTGACGGTCATCCTGGGGGCAGGTCCATTCAAGTGATCCTTATGGGGGCGGAACTTGATGCGCGATGACGTGTTGATGCAACGGCGACGCCTGCTGCAGGCGTCGCTGGCAGCTGCGGCAGCCACGGTCGCGCCGCTGCGCGCGGCCGGAACCGCTCCGCCCTTCGATGCAATAGTCGCGCGCACGCCCCACAAGGGCGTGCGCACGTTCGCCAGCGTTGGCGAAGCGATCGCCGCGGCACCGGCCGATGGCCGCGTGCCGTTCCGGATCCTGGTCACGCGTGGGCGCTGGCACGAAAAGCTGGTGGTTGACCGGCCCAACATCCACCTCGTCGGCGAGGACCGCAGCGGCAGCGTGCTGACCTTCGACGCCGCCGCCGGCATGAAACGCCCGGACGGCGAACCGTGGGGCACCTGGGGCTGCGCCAGTGTGAGCGTGCGTGCACCGGACTTCCGCGCGCAACGCCTCGCAATCGAGAACGCCTTCGACTATGTCGGCAATCTGGCTGCCCCGAAGTTCGAGCCGATCGGGCCGAATGGCGCGCAGGCGGTGGCGTTGATGCTGGACAAGGGTGCCGACCGCTGTGAATTCGATGACGTCGACCTCACGGGCCACCAGGACACGTTGTTCGTTGATGCCGGCCGCAGCCTGTTCCGCAATTGCCGCGTCAGTGGCAGCGTCGACTTTGTCTTCGGCGGTGGCAATGCATTGTTCGAGGAATGCGCGCTGCATTCGCGCTTTCGTCCCGGCAAGGACCGGCAGGGGTACGTGGCGGTGCCATCGACGCCTGCCAACCAGGTTTACGGACTCACGTTCCTGCGTTGCCGCCTCAGCCGCGACCCGCAGATCCCCGACGGCAGCGTCGCGCTCGGCCGCGCGTGGCGCCCCGGGCAGACATTTGCCGACGGCAAGTACGGTGACCCGGACGCGGTCGGCGCCGCGGTGTACCTGTCGTGCTGGATGGATGCGCACATCGATGCCAAGGGCTGGGACGCGATGGGCTACACGGCACGCGACGGAAAGCGGGTGATGCTGGAGCCGGAGCTTGCGCGCCTGTTCGAACACGACAGCCGGGGCCCGGGCGCGCATGGCTCTGCGACCCGGCGACAACTCGACCCACAAGCGCTCGGCCTGTACACGCGCGAGCGCGTGCTGTCGGGCTGGCTGCCGGATTTCTGAGGGCATGAACGCAATGTTGAAGATCGCTCTGGCCACGTGCCTGCTTGCGCTGTCCATCGCCGGCCCCGTTGCGGCGGCAGACGTCGTGACGATCCACCTCGCCGGCGATTCGACGATGGCGGAGAAGCTGCCGGAAAAGCGGCCGGAGACGGGCTGGGGCGAGTACCTCGCGGCGCAGTTCAGGGCGGGCACGGTGGCCATCGACAACCGCGCGAAGAACGGTCGCAGCACGCGCACTTTCATCGGGGAAGGCCGCTGGCAGGCCATGCTCGATGCGACCCGACCCGGTGATGTGGTGCTGATCCAGTTCGGCCACAACGACCAGTCGATCGAGAAGCCGGACCGCTACACGCCACCGGCGGACTATTCGGCCAACCTGTCGCGGTTCGTCGCCGACGTACGCGCGCGCCAGGCCACGCCGGTGCTGCTGACGCCGGTGGCGAGGCGTCGCTTCGACGCCGACGGCAATGTCCTCGACAGCCATGGGCAATATCCGGCCCTGGTGCGCTCGCTCGCTGCGCGCGAGCAGGTCGTCCTGATCGACATGGAGCGGCGCAGCGCGGCAGTGCTGCAGGAAGCCGGCGTGGAAGGATCGAAGCGGTTGTTCCTGTGGGTGCCCGCCGGGTCGAATCCGAACTATCCCAAGGGTGTGGAGGACAACACGCACTTCTCGCCGGCCGGGGCCGAGCGGATCGCGCAGGAGTTTGCGTTCGCGTTGCAGCAGACGGACTTGCCGGTGAGGCGGTTGCTCAAGTGATTGAGCGCTGAAGCAAAAGCCTCCCCCTCTTCCGCCCCTTCGGGGCACCTTCTCCCACAAGGGGAGAAGGAAACCCTCTCCGCTTGTGGGAGAGGGACAGGCCGCCAAAGGCGGCCAGGGAGAGGGGCGGACCGCTTCTACTTCAACGGCGCACGCCGCGGCAGCGGCTTCAGCGGCTCCATCGTGTCGAGGTCCCAATCCGCCGGGACGAACGCCTGCGTCGTCGCCTGCTGCTTCGGATACCCGCCCACCTGCTCCTGGCTGTCGATGATCCGCCCACGCCCTTCGATCGTGTCGGCGAGGATCCGGCGATCGACGTCATCGCGATCCCACGGCCGTGCACCGGCGCTGGCGATCACCGCGTCCTGGACCTGCGCCGACGGCAGCACGGTCACGCCAAACGGCAGTGCCGGCGGCCGCCTGAGCATGTCGACCTTGATCGGCGTGGTGGTGTACCGCCCCTGCTGCGGCAGCGATGCACCGAGGCGATCGACCGCAAGGTTGTCGTCGAGGTACACATCAAGATCGCCCGAGCCGCCGACACTGAAGAACGCCACTTCCTCGGTCGAGATGCCGGCGCGCATGACGTTGCCGCGTGCGATCACCTGCCCCCGCGAATAGGGATGGCCGAGCCATTCCTCGGCGATGAGGTTGTAATGCACGCCGCGCTGGCCCGGGTCGTAGATCAGGTTGTTGATCACCTGCCCGCGCGCGCCGCCCTTGAACAGCGGGTTGCGCTCGTAGTTGTGCGCATACAGGTTGCCGATGATCAGCACGTCGTTGACGTGGTCGTGGATCAGCGATCCCTTCGAATGCTCACCCTTGGCGTGGGTGGCGTTGGCCAGGCCCTCGGCGACGATGTTGTTGCTGTAGGTGATGCGGCGCGATGCCGCATCCATCCACTGCTGCTCGCTCTCGCCGAAGAAGCGCGTGCTCGATGCGGAGAGGTTCTCGTCGGTCGCCCAGGTCAGCGAACAATGGTCGACGATCACGTCGCGCGCGCCGCGCACGGTGGTGATGGCGTCGATGTCGCCGGACCATTTGGGCTTGTTGCCGTCACCGGGCCGCATGCGGACGTGGCGCACCACCACGTCGTGCGTGGCGATGGTCAGGCCGCCCTTGATGAAGGTGATGCCCGGTTGCGGCGCCGTCTGGCCGGCTATGGTCAGGAACGGCTCGGTGATCCGCAGCTCCTTCATGCCCAGGTCGATGACGCCACCGACTTCGAACACCACGATGCGCGGGCCGCTGGCCGCCAGCGCCTCGGCGAAGGATCCCGGCCCGGAGGCCTCGAGCGTGGTCACGCGGATGATCCGGCCGCCCCTGCCACCCGGGGTGTGGGCGGCCCAGCCCTGTGCGCCGGGGAAAGCCAGGGCGGCTGTCCCTTGGGACACGGCAGCCGGCGGCGCAGGATCGGCCGCCAGACCCGGACCGGCCATCGCCAGCGCCAGCCCGCCGACAGCCAGCGCGCGCCCAAGCCCCTGAAAAACGTGCCCCTTCCCCTGCATCCCCATCCGTGCCTCTCCCCGAGTCGTGATCCGAGTGTAGGCCCCGATTGTCAATGACACCGGTTTCCTATACAACTCCATCGAAGAGACATCACCAGGGGACACTGCACCGCATGGACAGACTCGCGCCGGAAGGGGACAGCGCCGAAAGCGCCGCAATCGCGCAACGGCTGGTCACGGCGCGGCGTCAGGCGGTGGCGCTGCCGGAGTATCCCGGTGCCCTGCCGGAGACGCTCGATCAGGGGTATGCCATCCAGGACCATGCCATCGCGCTGTGGGGACGGCCGGTGGTGGGCTGGAAAGTCGGTCGCATTCCGGCCGACTGGGAAGCGCGCCTGGGTGAAGAGCGCCTGGTAGGGCCGATCTTCGAAGGCGCGGTGCAGGCGCCTGCCGATGGCGTGGGCGCGTTCGCGGTGATCAGCGGGGGATTTGCCGCGGTCGAAGCCGAATACGTGTTCCGCCTTGGTGCCGATGCGCCCGCCGACAAGACGCGCTACAGCGAGGACGAAGCTGCCGCACTGGTTGACGCATTGCTGGTTGGCGTCGAGCTCGCCGGCAGCCCGCTGCCGCTGATCAACGTGCTGGGACCGCCCATCGTGGTCTCCGATTTCGGCAACAACACCGGGCTGGTCCTGGGCGCGGAAATCCCCGACTGGCAGGCCGTGGACAGCGCGCACCTGCGCTGCGAGACCTTCATTGAGGGCGCGTCCGTTGGCACCGGCGGTGCCGACTCGATCCCGGGCGGTCTGCTGGCTGCGCTCGCATTCGCCCTTTCGCGTTGCGGCAGTCGCGGCCATCCGCTCAAGGCGGGCATGCTGGTCACCACCGGCGCGGCCACCGGCATCCACGACATCCTCGCCGGGCAGGATTCGCGCATCAGCTTTGGCAGCTGGGGTGAGTTGCACTGCCGCACCACTGCCGCCACCGCCAGCGGCGAGGGCAGCACGATCGAGGGTCGCGCATGATCGAACGCCGCCGCTTCCTTGCCGGCATCGCCGCCGCCTGCGGTGCTTCGGTACTGCCTGCGCTGGGTGCGACCTCCGATGTCCGCATCCTCACCGCCACCGACGTCCACGTGAAGGACTACCCGACCGTTGCCGCGATGCAATGGATCGGCAAGCAACTCGAGGACGAAACGGGCGGACGGCTGCGCCTGCGCGTGTACCACTCCGGCCAGCTCGGTCGCGAGTCTGAGGCCATCGACATGGCCCGTTTCGGCGCAATCGACATCACCCGCGTCTATTCCGGTGCGCTCAACAACGCCTTTCCGCTGACCCAGGCGCTGTCGCTTCCGTACGTGTTCGATTCGGTTGCCCACCTGCGTGCCGCACTGGATGGCAATGTCGGCGCGAGCGTGCTCAAGGGGTTCGAGCAGCGCGATCTGGTCGGCCTGGCCATCTACGACTGCGGCGCTCGCTGCTTCTACAACGTGCGCCGTCCCATCCACGAACCGGCGGACATGCACGGGCTCAAGTTCCGCGTGCCGGCGTCGGACATCTTCATGCGGATGATCCGCCTGCTCGGCGGCAACCCGACGCCGCTGGCCTACGGCGAAGTCTTCTCCGCGCTGCAGACGCATCTGATCGATGGCGCCGAGAACAACCTGCGCAGCTTCCACTCCAGCCGCCAGTTCGAGGCCGCGCATTACTGGTCGCAGACCGAGCACTCCTATTCGCCCGACGTGCTGCTGATCTCGCGCCGCAGCCTGGACTCGCTGCAGCCGCGCGATCGCGCCCTGCTGCTCGACATCTCGCGCGCGTCGGTGGCGGTGATGCGCAAACTGTGGGACGAGTCGGAGGCCACCGCGCGCAAGGAACTCATCGCCGCGAACGTGCGCATGAACGACTGCAACCTCGGCGCGTTCCGCCAAGCCGTGGCGCCGCTGCTCGCCGACTACCACCGCGACCCGGCGATCGAAGCGCTGTATCGCCAAATCCGCTCACTGGCCTGAGGCATCACGATGGCAGAAGTTCCCATGGCAGTTCCGCCGGACGTCGATGCCGAGCTTGCCGGCAGCCAGGCCGAGCATGCCCCGCGTACCTGGCTCGACCGCGTCGCCAGCCTGGCCACCGGCGTTGCCGGCGTCGCCCTGGTCGGCATGGTCGTCGTGCAGGCGCTGCAGGTGTTCGCGCGCTACGTACTCAACGATTCGCCAGGCTGGACCGAACCGGTTGCCCTGCTGCTGCTCAATACCGCGATGAGTTTTGGTGCGGCCGCCGGTGTACACCGGGGCTCGCATTTCGGCTTCTTCATCCTCGTGCATTCAACCCCGCCCGCGGTGCGAAAGGTGCTGCTGTCGATCACCAACCTGGTGATCGCCGGGATCGGATTCGTGCTGGCGCTGTGGGGCGGCGAGCTGCTGCTCGACGGCATCGACATCCCCATGGCCGGCGCGCCGCTGCCGCAGAGCGCAGTGTTCGCGCCGATGTCGGTCGCTGGCGCATTGATGGTGCTGTTTGCCCTCCAGCGTCTGGTCGCGGTGATCACCGCACCGGCCGAACCCGCACGGAGTAACTGATGGAAGTCACCGTACTGTTCGTCGTATTCGGCGTACTTCTTGTCATCGGCGTGCCGGTCGCGTTCTCGCTTGCGTCCGCCGCGCTGGCGACGCTGCTCTACATCGGCCTGCCGCCGATCGTGATGGTCCAGCAGACCGCCGCCGGTGCCGGCTCGGCCTCGCTGATCGCCATTCCGCTTTTCATCTTTGCCGGCGAGATCATGCTGCGCGGCGGCATCTCCGAGCGGCTGATCGGTCTGGCGTCTTCGCTGGTCGGCCACCTGCGCGGCGGCCTGGGCCAGGTCAGCGTGCTGTCGTCGCTGTTCTTCGGCGGCGTGTCGGGCTCGGCGATTGCCGACGTCTCGGCCATCGGCAGCGCGATGATCCCGCAGATGGTGCGTCGCGGCTTCGACCGCGACTTCGCCGTCAACGTCACCATGACCGCGGCCATGGTCGCGCTGCTGGTGCCGCCCTCGCACAACCTGATCCTGTACTCGGCCTCGGCCGGCGGCAGCATCTCCATTGCCGACCTGTTTGCCGCGGGCATCCTGCCGGCGCTGCTGATGACCGCGACGCTGATGGTGACCTGCTGGATCATCGCCCGCCGCCGCGGTTACGCCATCGAAGCGTTCCCGGGCTTTGGCATCGTGCTGCGACGCCTGGTCGCGGCGGCACCTGGCCTGCTGCTGGTGGCGATCATCTTCATCGGCATCCGCGCCGGCATCTTCACCGCGGTGGAGAGTGCCGCGATCGCGGTGGTCTATGCCCTGCTGGTCACCGCGCTGATCTACCGCAACCTGCGCTGGCGCGAGTTCCTCGAGACCGTCACCGGCGCGGCCCGCACCACCGGCATGATCCTGTTCGTGATCGCATCGGCGGCCTCGTTCGGCTGGCTGCTTGCCTACCTGCAGGTGCCGTCGGCCGCGGTGGAAGGGCTGACCAGCATCACCACCGACAAGAACCTGCTGCTGTTGCTGATGATCCTGATCCTGCTGGTGCTGGGCACCTTCATGGACCTGGCGCCGATGATCATCATCTGCACGCCGATCTTCCTGCCGCTGGCCAAGGCGATCGGGGTCGATCCGGTGCATTTCGGCGTGATCCTGATCCTCAAGGGCGGCATCAGCCTGATCTCGCCGCCGCTGGGCTCGGTGCTGTTCGTGGGTACGGCGATTGGCAAGATCAGCATCGGTGAGACGCTCAAGACGATCTGGCCGTTCTGGCTGGCGGCCTTCGCCGTGCTGCTGGTGGTGACCTTCGTCCCGCAGCTGTCGCTGTGGCTGCCGGCGATGATGAAGTGACCCGGGCGCAGCACAGTGCCCGGTCCTGCCGCCGCGACCGCTAGAATGGGGCAACCCACGGGCTGCCCATGACCGACCCCACCTCCCGACCCCGCCGCCGCGTCCGCACCACCACGGCCACCGCCGCGGCCGCGCCGTCCGAACCGGTGGCGCTGACGGGCAAGGCCACGATCAACGACATCGCCCGCTTGACCGGCGTGTCGAAGAAGACCGTGTCGCGGGTGATCAACGATTCGCCGCTGGTGCATCCGCAGACCCGCGAGAAGGTCCTGGCGCTGATGAAGCAGCTGGGCTACTCGCCAGATCCGCAGGCACGCGGGCTGGCGTTCCGGCGCTCGTTCCTGATCGGCCTGGTCTACGACAACCCGACCGCGCAGTTCATCGTCAACATGCAGTACGGCGCGCTCGACGCGCTGCGTGACTCGGGGTACGAGCTGGTCGTGCATCCGTGCGACAGCTCGAAAGAGGACTACATCGACGGCGTGCGCCGCTTCGCCCAGCAGCAGAAGCTGCATGGCGTGATCCTGATCCCGCGCGTGTCCGAGGACGAACAACTGGCGACCGCCCTGCGCGAGATCGGCGTGCGCTATGTCCGCATCGCCTCGATCCCGCTCGACCAGGCCAGCAGCATGGTGGTCACCCATGACCGCCGCGCCGGCACCGAAGCGGCCAATTACCTGGAATCGCTGGGGCACCGCACGCTTGGCCTGATCACCGGCCCACGCCGTTACCGCTCGACGATCGAACGCGGCGGCGGTTTCCTCGCCGGCCTGGCCGAGCGTGGCATCGAGCTGCCACCGGATTACCTGTTCGAGGGCGGCTATACCTTCGAATCCGGGGTCGCCGGCGCCGAGTACCTGCTCGCCAAGTCGCCGCGCCCGACCGCGATCTTTGCCTGCAACGACGAGATGGCCGCGGGCGTTTACAAGGCGGCGATGCGTCGCGGCCTGTCGATCCCCGGTGACCTGTCGGTGGTCGGCTACGACGACAGCCCGCTGGCCTCGCAGCTGTGGCCGGCGCTGACCACGATCCACTCGCCGATCCGCGACCTCGGCCGACAGGCCGCGCAGATGCTGCTGGCCAACGAGGCGGCCGCGCCTGCGGTACCGCGCACGGTGACACCGCAGCTGGTGGTTCGCGATTCGAGCCAGCGGCCCAAGGCCTGACCGCCCAGCCGGTCCGCGCGCCTTACCCGCCTTACCCGCCTCACCGGCTGATCGCGAGCAAGCTCGCTCCTACCAGTGTCACTGGCGCTTTTGACACCGGTTACCAAAACCCCGTTATCATCGCCACATCATCCCGCCGCGCGCCTGCTGGCACCGGCAAAAGCACGTTTCGGAGGCCCAATGTTCGCCAAGACCTACCACGCCACCCACCCCGACATGATGGACGGGGCCAGCAACGACCAGCTGCGCGAGCGCTACCTGATCCAGGACCTGTTCGTCGCAGGCACGGTTGTCCTCAACTATTCGCACAACGAGCGCTTCGTGATCGGCGGCGCTGCCCCGACCACGGCCGCGGTCGCACTGCCGGCACAGACCGAACCGGCTTCGGCCGCCGGCCACCCGTTCCTGCAGCGCCGTGAACTGGGCGTGGTCAACGTCGGTGGCGGCACCGGCACGGTCACCGTCGATGGCACCGCCTACACGCTCGAGCCCAAGGACGGCCTGTACGTGGCGATGGGCAGCGAGAAGGTGGAGTTCGCCTCCGCGGACGCAGCCAACCCGGCGAAGTTCTACCTCGCCTCGACGCCGGCGCACACGCGCTTCGAAACGAAGCACATCTCGATCTCGCAGGCGGTTCCGCTCGAGCGCGGTTCGCTGGAGACCTCGAACGAACGCACCATCTACCAGTACATCGTCCCGGCGACGTGCAAGTCGTGCCAGCTGCTGCTCGGCCTGACCATCCTCAAGACCGGCAGCGTCTGGAACACCATGCCGCCGCACCTGCACGACCGCCGTTCGGAGGTCTACTTCTACTTCGACCTCGGCAGCGAGCGCGTGATGCACTTCATGGGCGAGCCGGCCGACATGCGCCACATCGTCATCGCCAACGACGAGGCCGTGGTGTCGCCGCCGTGGTCGATCCACATGGGTTCGGGCACGAAGAACTACTGCTTCATCTGGGCGATGGGCGGCGAGAACCTCGACTACACCGACATGAACCAGCTCGACATCTGCCAGCTCAAGTAAGGGGACGCATGGGCATGGAACTGTTCAACCTGCAGGGCAAGGTCGCGGTCGTCACGGGCGCCAACACCGGTCTTGGCCAGGGCATCGCCCTGGCGCTGGCACAGGCCGGCGCCGACATCGCCGCGGCCGGCACCTCGGCGCCAACCGAAACCGGCGAGAAGGTGCGTGCACTGGGTCGCCGCTTCGTCGCGATCGAGGCCAACCTGTCGAGCCTGGAGCCGGTCGAGCGGATCGTGCGCGAGACCGTCGACGGACTCGGCGGCCTCGATATCCTGGTCAACAACGCCGGCATGATCCGCCGCGCCGACGCGGTCGATTTCAGCGAGCAGGACTGGGACGACGTGATGAACGTCAACCTCAAGTCGGCGTTCTTCCTCGCCCAGGCCGCCGGCCGGCACATGATCGGCCAGGGCAGCGGCAAGATCATCAACATCGCCTCGATGCTGTCGTTCCAGGGCGGCATTCGCGTGCCGTCGTATGCGGCCAGCAAGAGCGGCATCGCCGGCATCACCCGCCTGCTCGCCAACGAATGGGCTGGCAAGGGGCTCAACGTCAACGCGATCGCGCCGGGCTACATGGTGACCAACAACACCGCGCAGCTGCGTGCCGACGAGGATCGCAACGCGCAGATCCTCGGTCGCATTCCCGCTGGGCGCTGGGGTGAGCCGTCGGATCTGGGTGGCGCGGCGGTGTTCCTGGCGTCGCGCGCGTCGGATTACGTCAACGGCGCGATCATCCCCGTCGATGGCGGGTGGCTGGCGCGCTGATCAGGCGGTCAATCAGAACGACAAGGGAGCCGACGATGCGTGCGCACCCCTTCAACGTGATCGCGATCGTCGCCGCCCTCGCCTGCGGCAGCGTTGTCGCGGCCGAACCACGGCGCGACTCCTACGTCGAGCAGGCGCGTGACATCGCCGTCGAGCAGCCTGGCCCGCATGAGGGCCAGGGCACCACGACGGCGTATCCGTTCTTCTCGGATGCGGCGGACTTCGACCTGGTGTTCCGCCAGCGCGCCCTGCACCCGGGCGCCACCATCGGCGAACATCGCAACGACAAGGACGAGATCTATTACGTCCTGTCCGGTCGTGGCGAACTGTTACTGGACGGCAAGCGACGCGACGTCGCTGCCGGCGACGCGATCCTCACACGCAACGGCAGCACGCACGCGTTGTTCCAGCGCGGCAAGGAAGATCTGGTGATCATCGTGGCGTACCGGAAGCAGGCGAAACCGTAGTCCCGCCTGCGTGCTCAGTTACTTCCGCTGGATCCGCCAGTGGCAGGCATCGCTGAAGGCGGCGGCAACAAACCTTGCAATGTCGACTTGTCCAGCTTCGTACTCCTGCAGGAGGCAACAGCAAGGCCCTTCTACGTCATAAGCGGATCGAATCTGGACCACAGGTCTTCGAACTGCCCGCCGAAGCAGCGAACCAGATACGCGTCCCGACTGACCACCAGGTTTTCCTGGTTCGACGAGCTGGCACTGCGCGTCCAGTTGAAACTGCCGTTGGCCAGCTGCTCGCCGTCGAACAGCGCAAACTTGTGGTGCATGTGGAACGGCGTGTAATCGATGCGCACCTCGATACCGGCCGCGGCCAGCTGCGGCACGTCGCTTCCGGTGTCGAAGCGCTTGTCGTTGTCGCTGATGATTCGGACCTTCACTCCGCGACGGTGGGCATCCAGCAACTCATCCGTCAGGCGGTCGTCGGCAATGGTGTAGACGCAGACGTCGATTGCGCGCCTGCTGCCCCGGCACAGCTCACGCAGCTTGCGCAGGCAGCTGTCGCCCGGGGTGAAGAAAGCGGTCGTGCCCGCGGCCGCGGAAACGAACGACAGGTCCAGCGTCTTGACCACCTGTTCGAGCCAGCGCAGCGCATCGAGCACCTTCGCCGGATCGGACTGCATCATCTCGCGGGCCATGTCGAAGGCACGGTTGCGAAGGTAGCGGATGCGCTCGGCATCGATCCGCGCGCCCAGCTCGCGCAGTTCGAAGCGCTCCTCGTTGTCCAGATTGAGGTCGGTCGCGTAGTCGCGCAGGGTGCGGTCGAGCTGGGTGAAGTCCACGGCGGCTCCGATCAGCGCGTTTCGACGGTCGGTGCAGCCAGTCGCTTCTGCACGTCTTCGCGCATCCTCGCCAGTTCGGCTTCGGCTTGGCGACGCTTCTCGATGCCTTCGCGGTGGATCGCGCGCACGTCCTCGACCGTCTGGATCAGTTTGTCGTGGACGAACTGCAGGGTTTCCACGTCGATCACGCCGCGCTGGTTGGCCTCGGCGGTCGCCACCGAGTTCTGGTACAGAAGATCGGCGTTGTTGCGCAGCATCTCGTTGGTGGCGTCGTCGATGGCTGTGGCCAGCTCGACCGCGCCCTTCTGTTCTTGGAGCGACAGCTGGATCGCGAAACTGCGCTTCCACGCCGGGATGGTGATGTCGCGGACTGCGGTGAACTTCTCGATCAGCTGGATCGCATTGGCCTGAATGATGCGGATCATCGGCAGAGTCTGGTCGGCCGAGTGCTGCAGCAGCACCAGGTCGCCGACGCGCTTGTCGAGCAGGCGGGTCGAGGTCTCGAGCTCGGCGCGGCGGGTGCGCGACTGCGGATCCTCTGCTCCCTCCAGGCCGCGGCGCCCCTGATCGAGCGAAGCCAGGCGCAGCTTGCCGGCGGCCACGTGCAGGGCCAGCTCGTGGCGCTCCTCGCGGACGATCTCGTGCATGCGGTCGAAGTCGCGGATCCGCGCGGCGAGGTCGTCCTGCTGGCGCGATACATCGCCCATCAGCTGTTCGATCTGCTGGTTGGTGTTGCTGAACTTCTGCACCAGCTCGCCCTTGGACGAGCGCAAGCGGTCGATGAGAGGGCCGACAAAGGGCAGCGTCGAGCGCCGGCCCAGCTTCTGCAGGTTGAGCGAGCGGGCGATGCGCACCACTTCGCCGAGCTTGGTGCCGGTCGCGTCGAGGTCGCGATTGCGGACCTGGTCAAGCAACTGGCTGGAGAACTGGGTCGTCCGCGTCGCGGCCTCACGGCCGAAGCCCTGCAGGTCGGCCGGTGCGACGCCCTGCAGCGACTTTCCGATCTCGTCGATGCGGCCATGGTCGGCCGACGTCAAGCCCAAGGCGAGCAGCGCGGTCTCGTCGAGCGTGCCTTTATCGGGCATGGAATCGGCGGTCACGACATCCGTGGCGGACGTGGTCATGGCAAAGGCTCCTTGGGTGCAGCGGTGGTGGTATCGGTGTGTTGCGACGGAAGAGATTCAGCGGAATCGTGCAACGACGCCAGCCCGATGCGCAGCTCTCGTTGCAGCTGTGCGAAGCGGTCGGGGCGGGCGTCGGAGTGGAGCTTCGTGCCGGCGGCGCTGGCGATCGCATGCTGGCGCCAGAGCGGCACGAGCACGTCACGCACCTGCTCGTGGCGCTCCATCATCCGGCGAGCGTGGTCGCGCACCATGGCGACGTGCGCGAGCGTGGTAGTCCATGAAGCAGCAATCAGGTCGAGGTGGACAAGCCGGCGCAAGGACCGCTCATCTTCAGGTTGGGACGTACGGGCATCGCTGACGGTCGCATCCAGGAGCCCGAGCTGTCGCTGCAGCCTGCCGGCCGAGGCCTGCAGATCGACCAGCTGTGATGCCAGCCCGATGGCCAGCGTCTGCGCGAACGACAGCGCGACCCGCACCCGTTGCTCGACCGGATCAACCTGCGCTTGGGCGACGAGATCGTGGCCAATCAGCCGTCCAAGCCAGCCCACACGGCGCCGCGCGCGGGCGGGATCGGCGCTGTCCATCGCGCTCACGATCGCATCCAGCTGTTCGAGCAGGGACGCGGTCGGCAAGCCCTGGATCAATGCCGTGATGGCATCCAGGTCGACCTGCGCAACCAGCGCGGCGCCGAGACCAGGGGTGGAGAACGCATCGGGCTCCGCGACGTCGCGCGGATCCTGGCTGGAATCGCTGCCGGCCTGGCGGGACGTCATCGCGGCGGCCAGATGTCCTGACCGATGTCACCGAGGTTCTGCAACGCCTCGTCGAGCGGTTTCTCGACCGGCGTCGGCCGATGCTGCCGGCGACCGGCCGGCCCCGGCTTGGTCCGCGCCACGATGTCCTCGCGGAAAGCGTTCGCGAGGTGCAGCACCGCGGCGTTGATTCTTTCCTGCTGGTCGTGACTGGAGCGGATCACCTCCAGCAACGGCGCGACCGCCTCGCGCATCGCGTCAGGCAACGCGTCGGACAGCGACGACGCCTGCGACTGGGTCTCGGGCGTACGGCGCTGCTCGGCCACGCGTTGCAGCAACGCGAGTACCTCGTGCCACGGGGCCGGCTCATTCACCGGCGCAGCTTGCGGCGCGGCCGCGCCGGCCTGCCCCATCGCCTGCAGCCCGCCCGCGATGTCGGCCAGCTGCGCGACCACGCGCCCGCCGACATCGGCATCGTCGGAGCCCATGGCCTTGTTGCGCAGGAAGTCTCGCTTGATCTGCGACCAACGCGTAGTGTCCTCGGCGTTCATCGCGCCACGCAGCTCCGCAAGTCGCAGCAGGTTTTCCTCGGCGCCGGTGGTCAGCAGTTGCGCTTCGCCCAGGTAATGATCGCCGATGAGCTGCTGCAGCTCGGCCTCGTTCATCACCGGCGAGATCTTCTCGGCCAGCTTGTTCATGTTGCGATAGCTGCCCTGCAGCTTGAACGGCGGCTCGGTCCGGTACTTGTCTGCCTGCGCGGCGCTGGCGATGTATTGCTGGTTGACGCGATACACGACATCGCGGATCTGCATCAGCCGCTGCAGCGTGCCGACGATCTCGTCGACCTCGGCGCCGCTGTACGCGTGCGACAGGCCGTTGAGCGAAACCTCCTTGCCGCGGGCCTTGTCGACCAGCAGGTACAGGTCGGCCATCTCGCGCGTCGCCAGCGGCGCCAGCACCGGGTTCGAGGTCAGGCTGTTTTCAATGTAGCTCAGCGTGAAGGAATCCTCCATGCCGCCCAGGACGTCGCCGAGGTTGTAGATGTCGGCTCGGTTGGCAAGCATGTCCGGGATCTTGAAGACCTCGCCGGACTCGGTGTACGGGTTGCCTGCCATGACCACGCAGAACTTCTTGCCGCGCAGGTCATAGGTTTTCGCCTGGCCCTTCCACACGCCCTCGATGCGGCGCGTGCCGTCACACAGCGAGATGAACTTCTGCAGGAACTCCGGATGGGTGTGCTGGATGTCGTCGACATACAGCATCACGTTGTTGCCCATCTCCAACCCGAGGTTGAGCTTCTCCAGCTCCTGGCGCGAGGTCGCGTCGGGTGCCTGCGCCGGATCGATGCTGCGCACCTCATGGCCGAGTGCCGGGCCATTGATCTTCATGAAGATCAGGCCCAGGCGGTGGGCGACGTACTCCATCAGCGTCGTCTTACCGTAGCCCGGCGGCGAGATCATCATCAGCAGGCCCATCAGGTCGCTGCGCTTGTTCTCGCCGACCGTGCCCATCTGCTTGGCGAGGTTGTCGCCGATGACGGGCAGGTAGACGTCGTTGATCAGGCGGTTACGCACGAACGAGGTCAGTGGACGCGGCTGGAACTCGCCCAGTCGCAGGGCCTCGCGTTCGCGCGTGACGATCTCCTGGCGCAACGTCTGGTAGCGGCGGAAGCGTGGCAGCACGTCGCGCTGATGACCACGCAGGCGCGACATCAGGTCGTCGATAGCCAGCGTCATGCGGCCACCGCCGATGCGCGGATGCTCACCCAGCAGCCCCTCGACCGTCGCGTGCAGCACCGCATCGCTGTCGCGTCGTTGCAATTGCCCTTCGGTGGCAAGGTGCGCCGCGGCCTCGGCCGCGTAGGTCGCGAGCGGGGCAAAGGCGGGATCGGCACAGAGGCCTTCCAGCCAATGCATGGCGTGCAGCCAGCGCACGGCCGGTCGATCCTTGAGCTGCGCCATCGAGCGCTTGAAGGCGTCGTGCATGCCAGCGGCCTTGATCCTGCCTTCGAGCGCGGTCAGCAGTTCACGACCATGGCGCGACAGCACCAGCCCTGCCTTCGGCCCGGCCAGTTCGTCCATCAGATATTCGGCGGCTTCCGGCACGCGTGCGGCGTCGAACGCGAGCGCCGTCTGCTGGAGGTACCCGGCGATCTCGCCCGCAATCTCCACCTGCAGCGCGTTCAGCCCGGTGCGGGTACCGAACATCGTCGCGATCGCACGGGCGCTGGCGATGCGCTGCGGCCATTCGCCGGGGCCCGCGTCCTTGCCGCGTGCAGCCCAGAACATCGCTGCCAGCGCGCGCGCCAGCGGCGCGTGCACCAGGGTGCCGGCGATGGCGCGCTGACCGAGTATCATCCTCAGGATCAGAGCTGCGTCGTGGTCGTGGATGCCGCGCTCGTAACCGTCGCGATAACGCGGAGCGGCAAAGTCGCGCACCGTGCGCGCCAGCGCCTCGACATCGCCGAGCTGACGCTGCAGCAGTTCCAGCGACAACCCTTCGCGACCGGCATCCCCGGCTTCCAGCACCTGGCCCGCCAGGTACTCACCGCGGTACAACGCGGGCGACTCCGACTCCAGCCCGGTATTCCAGAATTCGCGGAACGAGTTCAGCTCTTCGCTGCGCAGCGGCTCCATGTAGTCGGTGCCGGTCAGGTGCAACGCGAGCTCGTTGCCGCGCGGCAGCAGCGTCAGGTCGAGCGGCTGGCCGTTGACGCTGAAGCGGTGGCGGCCAAGTTTGATGACATTGCCGCCCTCCTCGAACAGGTCGCTGCGGTCGCGCAGGGCGCGCACGGCCTGGTCGCGCGCGGCCTTGAGCCGGGCTTCGACGTCGTCGGCCTTTACGCTGTCCTTGTAGCCACGCAGGCGCTCGGCAAGCTCGCGGATCTTGAGGATCAGCGGATCGCCGGCGAAGAAGGCGTTGAGCTGGTCGGCGCTGGTGAATTTCTCCGCGCGCCGGCCGAGGCCTTCGAGGATGCGGTTGGCCGCGTCGAGCACCGATTGTGCCTTGCGCTGGCGATCGTCGAGCAGCGACTGCTTGTGCGCCTCGAAAGTTTCCAGCAGTTCCTCGCGCTTGGCGAGGATGTCGCCGAGGAACTGCTCGTGTTCGCCGAACTGGCTCTCCAGCTCCTCGAGCTGGACCATCAGGCGCGAGAGCTGCTCGTCGGCCTTCTCCGGGTCGCCGGCAAGGCCGAGGGCGCTGGTGATCGACTGGCCAAACAGGGTGAACTGCGCGCCGAACTGGGCCACCGCCTCGGCCGAGCCCAGCGTCTTGCGACGCTGCTCGGCGCGGGCACGGGCCTGGTTGAGCCGCGCGTAGATGGTCGAGATCGACTCGACCACGCGTGTGCGCTGGCTGGCATCGTCGACCTTCAGGCCGGCCATCAACTCAGTGAGCATGTCCAGGTCGGCGGAAATGACCTGTAGCGCCTCCAGCTGCGTCGCCAGCTCGCGGGCGGTCGACGACTTCTGCGCGGCCGCATCGAGTTCGGCCACGCGCGCGGCATACGGCTGCAGCGACTTCTCGTTGCCGAGGAACGCACCGGTCGCCGCGCCGACACGCTCGTGTGCCGCCTGCAGCTCCACGCCCATCGTGTCGATGGCGGCGGTGTCGATGTAGCGGTTCTCGCGGATGGTCAGCAGGTGACCGCGCAGGCGACCGATGTCGCCGAGCGCATCGACGAACTCCTGCCCCTGCATCCAGTTCTCAGGCAGCAGCCGCGCCAGCAGCGCCTTGTGCTCGGCGCGCGCCCTGGCCATCGCCGCGTCAGACTGGCGGCGGATGCTCTCGACCTTCTCGAACTCGCCGAGCACCGATTCACCGGTCGCGGTGATTTCGCGGAGCAGGCTGGCGACACCGTCGCAGTTGCCGTCGTCGAGCCAGTGATGGGCATCGAACAGGCGTCGCGCGTTGTGGGTCAGCAGCTGGTAACGCTGGACCGAGACTTCCTGGCTCTCGATCTCGCGGCCGAGATGAAAGAGGTTGGAGATGCCGCGGACCAGCTCGGCATTGCCGATCCGGCCCATGAAGCTGGTCCCCGGCGGGCGCTGCGCGGCGAATTCCTCGCTGACGAACGGCGTGCGCCAGACCTGCATCGGATGGATGCGGGTGGCGCCGTCACCCTCCGCGTTGAACAGCACCATCCGCCCGTCCGGCAGTACAGCATGGCCGTGACCGAACAGCGGGTTCTGCAGCTTGCGCTGGATCATGTTGTAGACAAACAGCGCCGAGCGGCCCTGCTCGTGCTCGTAGAACGCGTACATCACGTCCTCGCCGTTGGGCGAGCGGATGGCGCGCTGGAATTGCATGCCATCCATGGTGGCGTCGAACGATTTGTGCTCGCCGCTCTGCAGGTAGTACCCGCCCGGGAAAATGATGCCGTGATCTTCCGGCAGCTGCACGCAGGCCTGGACGATGGCGTCGTTGCGAATTACCTTGCCGGTCAGGGTGTTGTAGACGAGGCCGCGCCAGGTGGTCTCGCGGTACGGCAGCACCTTGAGCAGGATCAGCGATCCGACCCGGGCGAAGTCGAACGTGGCGTCGTCGAGGGACTGGGTCGTGTCGTCGACCGGCTCGGAGAAGATGCCCTGCCCGGTCTCGGTATTGTTCTCGACCTTGAGGGTGAGGTCGCCCCCGGTCGTCTCGACGAAGATCGTGTCGAGGATGTTGAGGTGGACGAATCGGCCGTTGACCATGTTCTCGCGCGTGGCGCGGGTCCATTCGAAGTCGAACGGCGGCGGCAGCACCAGGTCGCGCTCGCCGCGCGCATCGATGTAGGTCAGCTCGCCCTGGTTGGAGATCGCCCAGCGGAACACGCGCACGTCGGTGCTGCGCTCGCCGATCTGGAACGACGCGAGCAGCTTGCTGCCGGCGACATCCAGCTGCAGCAGGCGGGCATTCTTGTAATAGGCGTAGAGCTCGTTGAAGTCGCGCACGAACGCGGCATCGCCGAGGAAGCTGCTGGCCTGCTCGACCGCGGCGACATCGAAGCCGTCGGTGCCCTCGACCAGCCGGTACAGCCCGAACACATCCTCGACCCGGGTCGTGGTCTTCAGGCCAATGAATACGTTGTAGCCAAACAGCAGCTGGTCGCCGACCGGAACGATGTCGCGGCCGATGCAGTTGTTCTCGGTGCGGATGCGCAGGCGCCCGATCACTTCCAGCGCGCTGTCGCCAAACTCCTGCAGGCGGCGCCGGTTGAGTCCGTCGGCGGTCTGTCGCAGGCGCTCGCCCTGCTCGGCAAGTCGCCGGCTGAGTACCTCGTAGGCGCCACCCTGCGCGACGGCCGTGTCGACCTGGCCGGCTGCGGCGGCGTTGCCTTCCTCGTTGGCTGTGGCTTGCGACATCGTTCTACCTCGCCCGATCCGGGGCGCCTGAAGGGTGACAGCGTGCTTTGAAACTGCGTGATTTCATCTTGACCGCCAAGCGGCCGGTAACCTGCATGCACAGGCACCGGCCGGCGCAGCGATCAGGCCGTCTCGGGCATCTTGATGCCGTACTGGCTGGCGATGCCGGCCAGCTGCGCCTTCATCGCAGCGTCGATTTCGTCCGGGCGGATGCGGGCGATGATGTTGCCCAGCACACGCAGCTCGTTGGGATCGGTGACGCCGTCGCGCTCGGCGATGGCGATGATCTTGGCGAGCTCGGTCGCGTCCAGGCGGCCGTCATTGCCGAAGCACTGCACGGACTGGAAGGCCATCTCGAGGAAATCGCGGTTCTCTTTGCTCATGTCTTCAGGTCTCGGTGGTTTATGGCGTTTGGGTAGTTGCCGGCAGGCCGGGCCGTCAGGCGCCAACCGGCTCGTGCTTGCTCTTGTCGGCGGCGCTGATCGGCACGACCGCGGCGGCCGAATCGATCACGCGCTCGCGCGGATCGGGCTTGGGCACGCCGAGGAACCGCTCCATCAGGTCCTGCACGATCGGGCTCTTGCTGGCGAAGCCTTCGATCGACTTGCCCAGCGACAGTGCCTTGGAGAAGCTCTCGAACAGGCCACCGTCGCCACCGACCAGGTCGATGTTGGCGTTGCGCAGCGCCGATGCGATGACTTCCGCGTTCTCCTTCGACACCTCGCGCCCGGCCTCAATCGCGGCCATGGCCTGCTCAAGGTGGGTCTCCAGGGTCATTCGGAACTCTTCGTGGCTGCGCGCGGTGTCGCTGAGCGAATCGATCGCCTCGAACTTGGCGGTCAGGCCCTCGGCCTCGGCGGTGAGCTTCTTCACGGTGACGTTGGCTTCAGCGATACCGACCGACTCGACCGCCGTCGCCTTGGCACGGCCCATCTTCTCCTCGCCCTCGGCCTGCGCGGCCAGGCTCTCGGCCAGCACACGGGCCTCGCTGCTGCCCTGCTTGTAGCTGGCTTCGGCCTTGGCTTCGATCACGCGCGCCTCGGCGATGCCGACCTTCTCGATCGCGGCCGCAGTGGCTTCGCGCACCTGCGTCTCGGCCAGGCCCGGCGCAGCGGTTTCCGCCCGGACGCCTTCGGCGATCAGCTTCTTGGCTTCGGAATCCTTCGATGCCGCTTCCAGCTCGGCCTGGGCCAGGGTCGTGATCTCCACGGCCTTGTGCTTGGCCGCGGTCTCGGAGGCCTCGGCTTCCTTGACGGTGCGCACCAGGTTCTCCTGCGCCTCGGCCTCGGCCGCGATCACCTTGGCCTGTCGGTCGCGCTCGGCCAGCGAGACAACGCGCACTTCCTTGATGCGTTCTTCTTCCTGCGCCACGGTCTTGTCGATGGCGATGCGCTCGCGGGTGATGTTGGCGACGTCCATCTTGCCGGTCTCGACGACCTTGTCGCGCTCCACGCCCTGCAGCTGGACTTCGCGATCGGTGGTGACCTGTTCGAGCTTGCGCGCGCGCTCGACGCGCTCGGCCTCGATGGCTACCGCGCGCTGACGGTTCTGCTCGGCCACTTCCACTTCGCGCTGGCGGTTCTGGTCGCGGATCTGGATCTGCTCGTCGGACTGCAGGCGGGCCTGCTCCGAGATCAGGCGCTGCTCTTCCTTGACGCGCAGGGTCTCGGCTTCCTCGCGGGCTCGGATGGTTTCGACCTCGCGCTGCTGGCGTGCCTCGGCCTCGGCCTGCTGGCGCTCCAGCGCCAGGGTCGCCTCACGGGCCTCGACGTTCTTCTTGGTGATCGCGAGCTTCTCGTTCTGCTCCAGCTCGTTGGTAATCACGTTCTGGGTGGCGGTCAGCTCGGTGATCTTCCGGATGCCTTCGGCATCGAGGATGTTGTTCTGGTCGAGCAGGTTCTTCGGGGTCTGTTCGAGGTAGTCGATCGCGACGTCCTCGAGCACGTAGCCGTTGAGGTCGTTGCCGATGATCTTGATGATCTCGTCGCGGAACTCCTGGCGCTGCTCGAACAGCTCGGTGAACTGGAACTTCTTGCCGACCGTCTTCAGCGCCTCGGAGAACTTGGCGTTGAACAGCTCGTCAACCGCGTTCTTGTCCGAGGCGCGATCGGCGCCGATGGCCTTGGCCACGCGCAGCACGTCGGCCTGGGTCTCGTTGACGCGCAGGTAGAAGGCAACCGTGATGTCGGCGCGCATGTTGTCGCGGCAGATCAGGCCTTCCTTGCCGCGGCGGTCGATCTGCAGCGTGATCAGGCTGATGCGCATGTACTCGGCGCGGTACAACACCGGGATGATCAGGCCGCCGGTGAAGCGCACCTTCGGCATCGAGCTCATGTCGTTGACGATCAGGGCGGTGCCCTGGTCGACCTTGATGTAGAAGGCCTTGAACAGGCCGAAGATGCCAAGCATCACGACCAGCAAGATGCCAGCCCCGACCAGGAACGGGAGGACCAGGGACACGCTCATTGCAACTTCTCCTTGTTGGATCCGTATCTCTACAGGGTGTTGAAGTGTTGTTCAGAAATCACGCGATAAGCATGTTGCGCATCGATGTACTCGATGAGCACGACCCGGTCACCGCGCTTGAACCGGCCGGATTCGTGATGGCGGACCTGCAGCACCAGCCCGGCGCCGCCGTCATCGACCGTCGCCTGGCCGTAGCCGGCATCAACGGAAGGCGTGCGCACGGTCGCGGTGCGACCGATGATCGAAGGATCAGCCGGCGGCCGCAGCTTCAGCAGCAGACGGCTGAGCGGGCGCAGCAGCAGCGAGGTCGCGAACAGCCCAGGCACCAGCATGGCAACGGCCACCGCGATCCCGACCACGATGCGCAATGCACCCGGCAAGTGCTGCAGCACCAGCAATTGCACGAAGTAGGTGCCGAGCCAGCCAATGAAGCTGAGCACGGTGGCGACCAGCATCACCGGCACGCCGGACAGACCAAGCCTGGACAGCATCGCGGCGACACCGGCCGCTTCGCCGTCGCTGTCACCGTCGCCGCCAAGCATTCCGTCCGGACCATCGGCATCGACCAGACCGGTCGCGGCCAGCCCCCAGTACGCCACGCAAACGGCGAGGACGATGCTGTACACCAGCGTCGGGAAGGTCAGGCAGGTCTGCAGGAAGGCATTCATCGCTTGCCCTTCGTGGTGTCGTCGGAGGTGCGGGTGCGGCGGCCGCCGCTGCGCGTGGCGGGCGCCGGTTCGGTCAGGCGTTGGCCGATCCGGTCGAGCACCAGCTGCGTGCGTGCGTCGCGCTCATTGATACCGGCCGCTTCGAGCTTGGCGTCCAGCTCGGCATTGCCGGCGAGCGGTTCAGTGCGTTCGCCGTCCGCCACCGGAGCGGCGCCCTGGCGGCGGGCGCGCAGCAGCGATTCGATGGCGGTCTGCGGCAGCGTCGTCGCCCCCTGCCGCCCCGCCACGGTTTCCTGGGCGCGCTGCAGCGTCTCGGCCGCACGCAGCGCATCGAGCTGGTGCTGCAGGCGTCGCATGCTGCTCTCACCCTGATCGATCAGATGCCGCATCTGCGCAATCCATTCGTCCAGTCGGGCGACGAAGGCGTGTTCGTCGTCGCGCGCTTCCTCCAGCTGCACGACCGCCGCAGCCACTTCGCGCGCCAGCGCAGTCTTGCCCGCCTGCAAAGCGGCCAGTGCCTGCGCTTCGCGCTGGATGATCGCGACCGTGGTGCTGTCGATGCGCTCTTGCGCGGTCAGGCGCTTGGCCTGGAAGCCGGCCAGGTTGGCGCGCCACTCGTGCAGGTGCGCATCGGTTTCGCGGATCTCCTCGTCGAGGTCGCGCTGCGCCTGATGGCCGGCGATGGTTTCGCCGAGCTCGGCCAGCTGCTCGCGGACCTGGCCGAAGATGCGGGTGAAGGCCTTCATCCGGCCACCTGGCCGGCGAACGCGGCCGGCCGCAGGTACGGGCGATAGGCTTCGGCCGCACTGAGCACGTTCTCGGCCAGCGTCTCGATCTCGAACAGGACGTTGGCCAGGCTCGAATGCGTGTCGAGCAGGCCGAACATGATGTAGCAGGCCACCCCACCGATGACTTCGATGCCCATCGTCGACAGCGGCAGCACCTTGTGCGTGCGCAGGACGTGCAGGTTGAAGGTGGCTGGATCGATGACGTCCTCGACCGGCCACATCAGCGATTCGACGATGATCTGCTCACCACTGACGGCGATGAATACCGGCAGGTCGCCGTGGTCATGCATTACCAGGTGCAGGCTCGGCTCGGTGCCCTCGACCACTTCGAGACCGACGCTGCCGGACTGCACCGGCGCAGTCTCGGCCAGGACCGTGTGCAGGGAACGCACGGTCCAGCCGCCGGTCTCGCCGCTGTCGCTGCGCACGCCCATTTCCTCGGGCGTCTTGCGCAGGCGGCGTTCGACTGCGGCCAGCTCCTGAGCGTGCTCGGGCAGGATCCAGACGTCCTTTTTTACATAGCCCTCGCCCCGCATCCGCTCGCGGAATTCGCGGACGTACTCAGTCGACGACTTGGGACGCGGACCTTTCATGTAATTCAGCGTAGAACTTACATGAAACCTCCGCAAGCGGTCGTGGAGGGGGTTCCGACGAACGGTAGCCCCCTCCTGGCTCCACTACCCCTACCAGTTCGCGCGCAGGCCAAACTTGCCCTCCCACGAATGGCGGTCGTCGTCGAAGCCCTGGGCGTAGCCGGCGTTGCCGTAGAAGAAGACGTTGCGGTCGATCTCGCGGGTGAGACCCAGCTCGAGTTCCCACCAGGTGCCGCCCATGTCGGCGTGGAACGGGACGAAGCCTGCTTGTGACGAGAAACGGGTGATGGGGTCGCCACGGAATTCGTGCCACACGCTCACCCGGCCCCAGCCGGTACTGAGCAACGGCGCGCTCGAGTCTTCGTGCGTCCAATCGCGGGACAAGCGCGCACTGAGCCTTCCGACCAGCGAGTCGACGTCGTCGAACTGCACGTCTGCCGCGAGGTCGGAGCTGTCGTCCAGTTCGATCCACTGGTAGATCAACTGGCCCTGGGGCTCAAGCACCCAGTCATGCTTGTTGCGGAACGGGTAGCCGCCTTCGATCGATGCGGCCAGGCCAAGACCGTCCGTGCGCATGCGGTTCAAACCACGCTCCGGCCTGGGATTGGCCGACGCTTCGTACCACGTCGCCTGCAGCACCGAATCGACGTACCACTGCTTGCGCCCATACCGCGTCCAGTAGCCGCCCAGCGTGTAGCCGTCGATGCGCTCGTCGCCGGCGTTGCGGCCGTTGAAATGATCGACTTCGGTCTCGGCGTAGCCGACTGCACCGTACAGGCCGGCGTGGTCGCGGTGCTCGTCGGGTTCCTCGTGTCGGTACAGGTCGTAGCCGATCTGCACGGCACCGGCGACGAAGTCATAGCTCGGGCCACGCCCGAGGATGCCGGTGTCGGACCCGTCGCGATCGCCGTTGACGTACATCAGACGGCCCCACATGCCATCGACCGTACTGCGGTGCTCGTCGAGATCACTGCGGCCCCGGAGCAGTTCCTGCTCACCAACACGCTCGTGCAGGGTGTCGAGCAGTGCCCGGCCATAGTTCAACGCCGTCGGTGCCAGCGCGGCATACAAGGACACCTCGGCCCGGATGTTGGGAATGGGCACGACCGGGGGTACGGGCGGCGCCGGGGGCGCCGGGGGCGTCGGGGGCGTCGGGGGCGTCGGGGGCGGCGGCGCCGGGGGCGTCGGCGGGGGCTCCGGTGGAGGAGTGGGAGGCGGAGGCGGAGGCGGAGGCGGCGGAGGCGGCGGCGGTGGCGGCGGAGGCGCAGGGCACGGCGGCGATGGCGCATTCGCCGCGGCGCAGTCGATCGTCGAGCGCAGGAACCAGTCTTCTGGTCCGCTCGCGTCGCGGCTGCTGCGCTGCAGCGTGTATTCGTAGGGACCGGCGAAGACGGGTATGGCCAGCGCGAAAGCGGTGGGGGTCGTCGTCGCTCCGTTCACCGCATCAACGACGAGAATGCCGTTGGCGACTGTCACTGCGCCGGCACCGCCGGCCTGTTTGATCTGCAGGTGGCTGGCACCGGACGCGGCGCCGCCGTCGACGACGAGCAGGTCCGAGGGTGAACTGTCGTCGCCGAGGAAGGTGTTGAGGGCGATGGTGCCGTCGCCACTGTAGTTCACCACCGTCAACGTCTTGAATGCTCCGCCGACCGGTGCGGAAAAGTCGATCAGGCTCGGATCGTTGACCAGGTTGGTGAGGTTCGAACTGCCGGTCATGTTCCAGGTGGAATCGACCAGGGTGAGGTTGGACA
The DNA here is from genome assembly GCA_036524915.1 of Lysobacter sp. Taxonomy (GTDB): domain Bacteria; phylum Pseudomonadota; class Gammaproteobacteria; order Xanthomonadales; family Xanthomonadaceae; genus Lysobacter_J. The sequence goes on from DATDBI010000018.1 coordinate 28,947, forward strand.
CGCTGCCGGCAGCGGTGAAGGCCGATCCTGTCATCGTCGACCGGATTGCCGTGATGTCCGCCAGCCCGGGCGTCACGGCGAATGGCGGCGGCGCAAGCGGCGGTGAGCTTGCGATGGGCGGATTGCCCTCCTCGTCGGGCAGGTCGGCCGGCCCGGACTCGGGCAGATCGGCGGTCAGCGGCGGCGGAAAATCGTCGATGGTGCCCACTCGCAACCATTCACTCGAGCCTGCGACCGCGGAATCGGTGAGGGCGATGACGCCGTTTCCGGCGACGCCCACATTCGGACCGCTCGCGTTGTTCAGCGTGCTGGCCGTGAAGTCGGCCTTGGAGATGGCGCCAGGTTCGCCGAGTACGAACAATCCCATCGCAGAGGCGCCGCTGGCGACCACCTCCGCGTCATTGCCGATGATGCGCCCGCCGATTGCCGCCAGCGCTCCGTGTGCGGTTGAACCACGGGTGCGAATCGACGTCTGGTTCATGGTCACCGAGGTCGGCGCGTCCTTTGACAGTGCGCCGTGGGCCGCGGCGCCTTCGGTGACCACCGCGCTGCGATTGGCGACGACGACCGCTTCGCCGCGCCCGGTCGGCGTCGAACCGTAATTGGCCAGCACCGCACGCAGGCCCTGCGCCGCTGTGCCGTGGGTGGTGATGGTCGAGTCGTTGACGGTGACGGTGGCGGTCCTGCCAGGCAGGTCGTTGCGCGCCTGTGCCGCGGCGCCGTGGGCGTTGAGGCCAAACGTCTCGATCGTCGAGGCGTTTCCGGTCAGGCTGGCGGGGAACAGGTCTCCCTGTTGCTCGACGATGGCAAACGCACCGATCGCCCGCTCGCCTTCGGTGGTGATGCGCACGTTGGCGATGTTGGCGATGCCGCCATCGTCGGCCCAGGCGCCCATGGCGATGAACCCTCGGGTGTGGGCGATCGTGCCATCGGCGTTCAGCACGCCACCCGGATTGCGCGCACCCAGCGCGTGCGGATACGCAGCCTGGGCGACGGAATCGCCATGGGTATCGATGGTGCCGCGGAGCAGCGTCAACACACCGTTGCCGTCGGACAGCGCCCCCATGGCGTTGTTGTCGCCCGTCGTGACGATGCTGACGTCGGTGGCGGCAATCGTCGAACCGCCTCCTGACAGCGCCGCCGAGTAGGCGCCGGCGGTAGTGATGGACGTGTTGGATACGTTGATGTCGGCACCGGTCAAGGCGCGGATTCCGTACGAGGTCTGCTGCACGGTGCTGACCTGGCTGCCGCTCATCACCAACTTCGAGCCGGCGCCTTCCACCTGCACCGCGGGCGCCCACGGTCCGGCGGTGACGCCAGCATTGACGACGCTGCTGTTTCGGATGTCGGCGGTTCCGCCGTTTCTGACCAGAACGCCCATCGCTCGCCCGGCTTCGACACGGATTGCGGTGTCGGACACGGTCGCGGTCGACCCGACGTCTTCAATCTGCAGGCCATTGCCCCACAGGCCGGTCGCGGTCACCGAGCTGCCCGTGCCGCTCATGCTCAAGGTGCCGCCGGAAAGCACGCGAATGCCAGCCGACGATGCAAGCGCACCGCCCGCGCCGGTACTGCGCAGCTGGCTGCCGACCAGGGTGAGCGCCCCGCCTGCCTCTGCACGCGCGGCATTGGCGAGCGTTCCCGACGTGCTGGCCGTGATGCTGGTCGCGTTGACCTGGCTGCCACTGCCGATGGACACCAGGGAGTGACTCCCTGAGCTGGTCAGGACAACCTGCGCGCCGGCGGAGGTGACCTGGGTGTTCAACAGGTCGACCTTGCCACCGTCCTGCGCAAGCACGGCGAACGCCGCCCGCGACGAGGTGTCGACCGTTCCGCCGGACATCGAAACCAGGCTGCCCGGGCCGATCGCCTGGACGCCGAAGTTGCCGGTTCCGTTGGCGCCTCCGCGCACGGTCACGGCGGTGTCGTTGAGTGAGATCACGCTGCCACCTTCGGCGCTGACACCGCGCATGTTGTTGGTGGTGCCCGAGAGCGGCGACAACGAGACGGTCGAGCCGACCGCGCTGATCAGCCCCCCAGCACCGTTTGCGCGCAGCCCGAACTGGCCATTGGCGGCGGCACCGACGGATGTAGTGGAGACGGGACTGCGACGAAAGAAAACGTCAGCGCCCAGTTGGGAGAAAACGGCCGTGGCCCCCGCCGCGCCCAGGCGCACGCTGACGTCGTCGGCCGTCACCTGGCCCGTGGGGCCGCTGACGTCGACACCAACCCCGTTTGCCGTGGCCACGGAGATTGTCGTGCCGGCGGCAACCGTGCAGGTGGTGTCGTTGACCACCACGGGGCTGGGGCAGGTCTGCGCGTAGGCAGGCGACAGCAGCGCCAGGGCAATGCCGACGGACAGCGGTATGCGGCGCAGGCGGGCATGACCGCGAGCGTCCTTCGCTGGACCAGCGTGTCGAGACAGATCCGACATGGCCACGCTCCTTTATGCGTGGACACCGGCTGACAGGGCTCTTCCTTGTTGCCGGCGACGGCGCGCCCAAGGGACGCGGGCAAGCCCGAATTGGTATCGCAATGGTGGTGAACGCCATGTCTCCTGAAGGCAGTGAAGGCAGGCCAGCCCGCCAGGCTCGGATCGCCGCCCCGATGGCACGGATTTCGTCGTCGGGCACGTTGCCGGAGGGGCGGCTTCGGCCCTGTCAGGTGCAGCCCGGCAGCCGACCGGTCGCCGTGTCTGAATGCTTCAGAAAGCCGCCTGCCGCCCCTCGCTTGCCGCGGCGCGGCAGGCGTATGCTGATATCGCCGCCACTTGGGAGCCGGCCATGAAACGTTCACTCATTCTTGCCGTCGCGATGGGCATCGCGATGGTGTCCGGCTGCACCACCACGCCGGCCGTCTTCACCGACTACGACCCGGGCGTGACGTTCGGTCAGTACCGGACTTACCGCTGGGCGCAGAAGCCCGAAGGCTATTCGCCGCTCGAGCAGCAGCGTCTGGTTGCGGCCGTCGATGCCAAGCTGCGCGAGCGCGGCTGGACCCAGTCGACCGAAGCGCAGATCGACATCGTCGCCAACGTCGCCACCGAGACGCGCTACAGCCTCGACAGTTTCTACAGCGGCCCCGCATGGGGCGGCTGGGGCTGGGGCGGCGGCTGGGGCGGCTGGGGTTGCTGCGGCGGTTGGGGCTGGGGCGCCAGTTACGGCTCGACCACGACCCGCGCCTACACCTACGGCACGCTGGTGCTCGACATGTTCGACGCGCAGAGCAAGCGCGCCATCTGGCGCGGCATCGCGCAGGGGACGGTCCCGTCCAATCCGCAGCGCCAGACCACCAACATGCTCGCCAGCGTCGACAAGATGTTCGCGACGTTCCCGCCGGGCGCGCCGGTCGCCCAGGCGCAGTAAGCGCAACTCATTGCGGACCAGTGCGGCGCCGGGGAGAGAACCGGCGCCGCACCTTTCTCACCCGCCCGCTTGCGGTGTGAACAGCAGGTCGTGGTAGTCCCAGCTGAAGTCAGCGATCGGCGACACCGCCTTCATCTTGATCCGGTCGACCTTGCCGTCGGCATCGATACCAAAGCTCACGTAGGCCGGCTCGGCCGTGCGGTCATCCCAGCGCACGATGAAGGTGTCGTACTGCCAGTGCTCCAGCGTGCCGACCATGTTCGGCGTCTGCTTGAAGTCCAGGCGCAGACGGCCCTTCTCTTCGCGAATGTCGATCGGCCCGTACCACGGGTCGGCGAACTTGCCTGCGTAGCCGCTCAACGGCATCGACGGGCGTGACGGCTTCTTCTCGGTCTTGCTCTTGGCAAGGAAGTCCAACGCACCCTGGACACGCGACTTCTTGTAGGCGGCGAAGTCGCCCACCCAGTCGCGCTTGGGCGCGCCCAGGTAATGGTCGAGCAGCTCGAACGCGAGTCCCTTCAGGACGACGCCGTCCTCGGAGTTGATCTGCAGCGAGAAGGCGACCTGCTTTTCCGGAATCAGCACCACCATCGTCTGCACGCCGAACACGGCGCCGCCGTGCTCGATGATCTTGGCGCCGCGGTAGTCGCGCACGTCCCAGCCCAGTGCATACGCCGAGAACTGCGGCGTGGCTTCGGCGATCGGGGCCGGATAGGCATCGATCGGCATCAGCACCTGCGGCGTCCACATCTCGCGCGATGCGTCCTCGCTGAAGAGGCGACCCTTGCCGTCCGGCAATGCGCCGTGGGCCAGCTGGATCGACAGCCAGCGGCCGAAGTCGTTGGCACTCGACGACACGCCACCGGCCGGCGACGCGTTGGCACCCAGGCTCTGGCGCTCGTCCAGCACTTCCTGCTTGCCGACGCCGCGGAAACCGCCGTCCATGCGGGCGTGCGGCTGCACGCGGTTGGCGGTGGCGAAGCGGTCGGCGTCGCGGGTGGTGGAGGTACGCATGCCGGCGGGCTTGAGCACGCGCTCGCGGACGAAGGTTTCCCAGTCCTGCCCGCTGACGTCTTCGATCAGCTGGCCGGCGACGGCGTACAGCAGGTTGTCGTAGGCGTAGCCGCTGCGGAAGCTGGTGGCCGGCTTGATGTAGCGCAGGCGGCGCACGGTCTCGGCACGGCTGAGCGAGGAGCGCGGCACGAACATCAGGTCGCCCGCACCCAGCCCCAGCCCGCTGCGATGCACAAGCAGGTCGCGGATGGTCATCTCGCGGGTCACCCAGGCGTCGTACATCTGGAAGCCCGGCATGTGGTCGATGACCTTGTCGTCCCAGCCGATCTTGCCTTCGTCGACCAGCACCGCCAGTGCGGCCGTGGTGATCGCCTTGCCGGTCGATCCGGTCGGGAAGATCGTGTCGGCGTCCACCGGCTCGTTCGAACCGAGCTTGCGCACGCCATACCCCTTGGCGTGCACCACCTTGCCCTGCTCGACGATCGTGACGGCCATGCCCGGCACGCCCTGCCCGCGGATCACCGCATTGACGTGCGCATCGAGGTCGGCAGGCGGGGCCGCCCACGCGGCCCAGGTGAAGGCGACGCCGACGATCGCCGGCACCAGTTGCAGCTTGGTTGGCTTGTGCATCCGGCTCTTGTCAGACATGTTCATCCCAGGCATTGGTTTACGAGTGCTTCGAATTCGGGGCCACCGCGAATCGGGTCGGCCACCGCACAACCCAGGCGATCGCTTTCGCTCGCCAGCAGGTGGCGCGCGGCGTCTTCATCGAGGTGCGCGGTGTTCAGGCCGACGCCGCCGCAGCGGATCTGCGGATTGGTGCGCCGGCCCAGCTGCAGGTTCAGTGCGATCGTGTCTTCGATGCTCGGCACCGCGTAATGGGCATGCCCAAGCACGCGATCGCGACCGGGCTGGTGGCAGACCACCACCACGTCGGGCTGGCTGCCGTGCAGCAACGCCAGCGACACGCCGGCATAGGCCGGATGGAACAGCGAGCCCTGCCCTTCGATCACGTCCCAATGGGCAGCGGCTGCATCCGGAGAAACCATCTCTGCCGCACCCGCGGCGAAGTCTGCGATCACCGCATCCAGCGGAATTCCACCTCCGGCAATAAGAATCCCCGTTTGCCCGGTGGCACGGAAATCGGCGTCCAGGCCACGCGATGTGAACGCGCGGGCCAGCGCGAGCGCGGTGTACTTCTTGCCGAGCGCGCAGTCGGTGCCGACGGTGAGCAAGCGCATGCCGGTGCGCTTGCGCCCCGACGCGATCGGCAGCTTGTCCGGCGGACGGCGCACGTCGATCAGGCGGCGACCGTGACGCGTGGCCGCACGCTGCAATGCCGGCAGGTCGGCCAGGCGCATGTGCATGCCGCTGATGATGTCCAGGCCGGCTTCCACCGCGGTGACCAGCGCCGCCACCCAGTGGTCCGGGATGACGCCGCCGGCATTGGCGACGCCGATGACCAGCGCGCGCGCACCGGCCGCGTGCGCCTGTGCTGGCGTCATCGCCGGCAGGCCCGTGCTGACACGGGCGCCGGGTAGCAGGTACTCGCCCACGCACCGCTCCGGCGCCCAGTCACGCAGACCGAAGGCGGTCTTGGCGTAACCGGGCTCGACCGTATCCCCCAGGAACAGCAGGTACGGCGCGGGCAGCGCGGGCGACACGGGTTCGTGCAACGAATGAGCGGCGCGCATCTTCGGTCAGAACCTGTAGTCGACCTCGATACCGAACGTGCGCGGCTGGATCGGCGCGGCGACCAGCTTCTCGGTGACGTCGGTCAGCTCGCTGGTGACGTCGTTGATGGACTGGTAAGCGCGTTCGTCGCTGACGTTCTTCACATACGCACGCAGCGTCCAGTTCTCGTTGCTGACGTAGGCATTGAGGTCGACGGCCGTGTAGCTGTCCAGCTCCAGCGGCGGCGTGACATCGCTCATCAGCAGCGTCGGCGGCGTGGTGCTGGGATCGAGGACGTCCTGGCGGTTGGTGGTGCCGTTGCGACGCGCACCGACGTAGCGCAGCGCGCCGCCGAAGTGCGCGGTCCAGCCATTGGAAAGCGGGAGGTAGTAGTCGGCCGTCGCGTTCCAGGACCACTCGGGCACATACGGCAGTGCATCGCCCTTGGCACCGCTGGTGATCTCCACCAGGTACGGCGGCGACTCGACCGAGATCACCGGGAAGCTGTCGTCGAGCTTGGCGTCGGTGTAGGAGCCGTTGAGGCCGAGGTCGAAGTTGCTTGTGGCATGGAACACCGTCGCCACCTCGATACCGGTGCTGCCGGCCTTGCCGGCGTTGACCAGGCCGGAGATGCCGTTCACCACGGATGCCACCTGGATGTCTTCCCAGGCGATATGGAAGCCGGTCAGGTCGAACTGCAAGCGATTGTCGAGCCACAGCGACTTCAGGCCGAGCTCGTAGTTGGTCAGCGTGGAGGCGTCGACCTGCGACGGCAGGCCTTCGACCAGCACGTTCGGACCGCCCGGCTGGTAGCCGGTGGCGACGCGCGCGTAGACCATCGCCTCGTCACTGAGTTCGAACTGCGGGCTCAGGCTCCAAGTGAAGACGTCTTCGGACGAACTGTTGTGCGTGCTGCCCAGCGGCACCAGGATGCCTTCGGTGACGTTCTGCGAGAAATCCTGCTCGTTGCGCGACCAGCGCACGCCGGCGCTGACCTTGAAGGCATCGGTGAAGTTGTAGGCGCCGTTGGCGAAGAACGCCGTTTCTTCGTACGTGCTGGGGATCTGCAGGACCGCCAGCGTGCCTGCGATCGTGTCGAACGGCGCCGGCAGCGGCGAACCGTCAAGCTGGTTCAGCTTCGCCGTCTGAATCTGGAAAGCATCTTCCTTGGTATAGAACACGCCGGCCATCCATTCGAACGGACCGCTCTCCTTCGAGACCAGGCGGAACTCCTGAGTGAACTTGTCCATGTCCAGGCCGATGTCGAAATACGAGCTGCCCGGTTCCGGCAGGCCCAGCAGCATGTCGGCGACGCCGCCGTACAGCACGGTGGTGTCCTGGCGCTGGTTGCTGCGCGACTCGGAATAGCCGGTGGCCGAGACGAAGTCGGCCCAGCCCAGGTTCCAGTTCACCGTGGCCGAGTAGTAATCGACGTCCTTGTAGAACGGTTCATCGACGACGACGTTGTTGGTGAGGTCGCCGAACATCGGCTTATGGCTCTCCGGATCGAGGGCGACCACGCCGTTGTTGTCGCTGTCGACGGTCTGGCGCATCGCCGTCAGGTCGAGCGTGGCGGTCTCGCCCTGCCAGCGCAGCGCGACGCGGGCGCTGGTCTGCTTGCCGGAGTTGATGTCCTCTTCGCCATTGACGACGTTGTCGATGTAGCCCGGCAGTTCGTTCTGCGCGTAGCTCACGCGCAGGCCGAGGCGGTCGTCGACCAGCGGCAGGTTGGCACCGAAGCGCGCGTTCCAGCCCAGGTCACCGGAGTCCGCGACGCTCGACAGTCCACCACCGACGCGGAATTCCGTGTTGGCCAGGTCCGGTGCCACCGACACATACTTGATCAGGCCGCCCATCGCACTGGCGCCGTACAGCGTGCCCTGCGGTCCGCGCAGCACTTCGATGCGGCCGATGTCGTAGGGCAGCAGGTCGAGTGCGAAGAAGTTGGCGGCCTGGTAGATGCCGCTGGAACCCAGCGGGGTTTCGTCCAGATAGGTACCGACGGTTGCGCTGGACGACAGCGGCGACACGCCGCGCAGCGAGACCTGGGTCTTGCCCGGCGAGCCGTTGGTGCTGATGTACAGGCCCGGCACGGTGGCCTGGAAGTCGCTGAGCTGGGTGGCGTGCGCGTTCTCGATGCTGTCTTCGGTGATCACGCTGATCGAGGACGGCACTTCGCGGATGTTCTCGGAGCGCTTGTTGGCCGTGACCACCACCTTGTCGAGGTCGGTAGCGCTGCGGCCGCCCGATGACTCGGCGTCCTGAGCAAAGGCCGATGCGGCCACGGCCATTGCCAGCGTGCCGGTGATGACCATCGCCAGCGGGCTGCGGCGCAGCGTACGCATCGACGCGCGCGTGGAGGCCTTCTGGTTGCTGCTTGCGTCAACGTGATGCATGTCGTCGTTCCCCTGGTGGTCTAGCAATGCGGACTAAGGAGTTGCCGGGCCGATGGCCGCGACGGGCAACTGCGCGACCGCTTCCACCCGGCGGGTGGGACGGTCGAGCAGCCACAGCAGGGCGCCGGCGGCAATGCCGACCGCGCCCATGAGTACGAAGTAGGAAGAAGGACCAAGCACGGTCCAGTACGTGCCGAGCACGCCGGCCAGCAGGCTGCCGCCGAAGGTGGCGAAGAACCACGCCGCGATCGTCGTGGCGCCGTGACCCTCCGGCGCGAGCCGCGCGAACAGGCCCAGGCCGATCGGCAGGATGAAGAGCTCGCCCGACGTGAGCACGACGAAGAACAGCACCAGCCAGAGCCAGCTCGCCTGCCCCGCCGGCGCGGTCGCGCTGACCGCGGCCAGTAGCAGGTACGCACTGGCGACACCGAGCGCGCCCATCGCCATCTTGCGTGCCGGCGTCGGCTCGCGGCCGTTGCGCGCCTGCCGGGTCCAGTGCGCGATGAAGAACGGCGTCAGCACGATCACCAGCAACGGGTTGAGCGACTGGAACCACGTCATCGGGATCGAGAAGCCACCGAGCATGCGGTTCACGCCCGTGTCGGCCCACAACGCGATGGTGTTGCCAACCTGCTCATAGGCACCGCGGAACAGCATCACCGTCAGTCCGATCGCGACCAGCACGCGCACGCGCTGCCACAGCTCATGGCGCTGAAGCTCGACGGCCGGTTTCGTTGTCGTTTCGGCGATGCGCGGATGCAGGCCTTCCTCGGGAAGGTGGCGCGCGCCGAGCACATAGATCAGCAGGCCGGCGACCATGCCGATGCCGGCCGCACCGAATCCGTAGTGCCAGCCGTACAGCTCGCCCAGCGTGCCGCACACCAGCGGTGCCAGCAGGCCGCCGACGTTGATGCCGAGGTAATAGACGTTGTAGGCCGAGCCGCGGCGCGGATCGTCCTTGGCGTAGAGGCCATCGATCTGGCTCGGCAGGCTCGGCAGGAACAGGCCGTTGCCCAGCGCGATCGCCGCGAGCGCGAAATAGAACAGGCTTTCGGACGCCATCAGGAAATGGCCGAACGCCATGATCGAGGCGCCGATGATCACGGCGCGGCGGCGGCCGAGCCAGCGGTCGGAGACGACGCCGCCGATGATCGGTGTGAAGTAGACCGTCGCGGTGTAGATCCCATACACCAGCGAGGCCTGCTGCTGGCCAAGCAGCAGCTGCTTGGTCATGTAATAGACCAGCAGCGAGCGCATGCCGTAGTAGGAGAAGATCTCCCACATCTGGGTCATGAACAGCACGCTCAGGCCACGCGGCTGGCCGAACAGGTCCCGGCTGCGCGCGCTTGCCACCATTGTCAGCAACCGCCCCAGACGCTGCCGGGGCAGTCGACCTGGCCGTTGGCGTAGATCACCCCCGGGCTGCGGTCCTGCGCCAGGAACAGCGCACCGTCGAGATCGACGATGTCGCAATGCTGGCCAAGCACGAAGCCGGCGGCCATCGCCCAGCTGGTGCCGATCATGTTGCCGACCATCACCTGCAGCCCCAGCGCGCGCGCACGTTCGACCATCAGCAGGCCTTCGGTCAGCCCGCCGCATTTGTCGAGCTTGATGTTGACCACGTCGAAGCGGCCCAGCAGCGGCTCGATCTCGTCCAGGCCCTGCACGCTTTCGTCGGCGGCGATCGCCACCGAGCAGTCGAGACCGTCGAGGCAGGCTTCGTCGCCGCGCGCGCACGGCTGCTCGAGCAGCGACACGTCTTCGTCGACCAGTACCGGCACCAGGCGCTGCAGGGTGTCGGCCACGTAACCCTGGTTGGCATCCACGCCGAGCCACACATCCGGACGCGCGGCCCGCACGGCGCGCACACGTTCGATGTCGACGTCGACGTCACCGGTCAACTTCATCTTGATTGCGCGGGCGTGCGAGTAGGCGACCGCACCGGCCCCCATCACCTGCGGTTCGTCCGCACCCAGCGTGTAGGTGGTCAGCAACGGCCGCGCGGATTCAAGCCCGGCCAGCTTCCACACCGGCACGCCGGCGCGGTTGGCTTCCAACTCCCACAGTGCGCAGTCGAGTGCGTTGCGGGCGCCGCCGGGCGGCAGCAGCGCGCGCAGTTCCTCGCGGCTGATGCCGGCCTCGATCACCTCGCGGTGCGATTCCAGCGTCGCCAGCATGTCGGCCGGCTCGTCGCGCAGGTAGTACACCCCGGCCCCTTCGCCACGGCCCTGGTGGGGGCCATGGCGGAGGGTCACCACGGTCACCGGCGAGTCACGGAACACATGACCGGAGATGCGGAATGGCTTGGCAAGGCGAAGCAGTTCGTTTCGGATATCAACACTGACGGCAGTAGCCACGATAAGAGTCCTGCCGCCGTCAGTAGTTGGCGCCGTAGCCGAGGATGTTCTGGGAGATGCCGAACCACAGCAGGCCCAGCATCGACAGCGCGAGCACGACGCTCCACACCTTGGGCTGCCAGCGGCGACCGCTGCGCAGCACGTGCCAGGCATTGCCCAGGCCGACCAGCGCGCCCAGCGGCAGCACCACCAGGTTGAGCAGGCGCAGCGTGTGTACCCACTTGTCGTTGCTCGGCGACAGCATGTCGAGGCTGCTCAGCATCGCGATCGCCATGCCCACCGCGGCGCCCAGCGCCACCAGCACGGCCAGCGAGGCGATGCGGACGCGCTTGTGCCACACGGCGTCAGAACCCGTCAGTGCGTACGGCACCCGGTAGTGGCGGCGCACCAGGGCCGAGATCGGCCAGGCAAGCGCGGTCAGCAGCAGCGCACCCAGGCCGATGGCGAGGAGCGGCAGGAACACGCCGCCCGAGCGGTACCAGGGCGTGCGATCGAAGACCATGAAGGGCGAGATCGGATCGGTGCTGAAGCGCACCACCTTGCCGTCGACCACCTGGGCGGCGATGCGGTCCGGGCCATCGACGTCGCGCCAGACATACGGCGCGACTTCACGCCACTTCCTGGGTGCGCCGTTGGCACCGAGCAGGTCGGGCACGGTGATCGTGCCGTCTTCGTTCGGAACCACGGTCGTCTGGCCGAGCAGATAGGCCAGCGCGACGAACCCATCCTCGGAGCGGCGGCTGTTGTCATAACGACCGGCGATCTGCGCCGCGTGCTGCTTTGCGGTGGCTTCGTCGACCTTGCCCTCGGCATTCGGGCCCGGCAGGTAGCGCTCGGCGAATTCCTGGAACAGTTCGGTGCGGACCACATGAGCCGCGCCTTCCTTGCCGCCGGAGTTGACCGAGATGTACAGGCCGACGCCGTCATCCGGGAACAGGTGCAGGTCGCTGTGGAACCACTGCGTGTCGCCGGCATGGGCAACCGAGCGATGGCCGTTGATGTTGGCTTCGTAGAAACCCAGCGCCATGCGGTTGAGCGGCGGCAGGATCGTCAGCGTGGTGTCGTGCATCTGCCGCGCGGTCGCTTCCGACAAGATGCGGGCGTCGCCGTAGGCGCCGTTGTTGAGGTGGGCAATCATGAACTTGCCCATGTCCGCGCCGGTCGCCGCCAGGCTGCCTGCCGGCGCCGGATTTACGATCTCGTACGACTTGGCCTTGCCTTCCGATGCCTGCGAGTAGCCGCTGGCCATCAACGGCTGCAGGTTCTTCGGCAGCGGCTGGCGGAAGCTCGAATGCTGCATGTCCAGCGGCTTGAAAATGTGCTGGTCGATGTAGTCGTCGAACGACTGCCCCGACGCGCGCTGGACCACGTAGCCGGCCAGTGCGGTGGCGTAGTTCGAATAGGACGGCGTGGTGCCCGGGTCATAGATGCGCGTGGGCACCCAGTGCTTGAGGTAGCCCTCGAGCGGGATCAGCCCCTTCTCGTCGTTGGCGATCAGCGCGCGTGCGGTTTCTTCCATGCCCGTGGTGTGGGTCATGGCTTGGCGCAGCGTGACCGGCTTGCCGTTGCGGGCCGGAACCTCGAAGTCGAGGTACTTGTTGATGTCCTCGTCGAGGTTGAGCTTGCCCTGCTCGACCAGCTGCATCACCGCGGTCCAGGTCAGCAGCTTGGACACCGAGCCGGGGCGGAACAGCGTCTGTTCGGGGTCCACCGGCTTGCGCGAGGCGACATCGGCATAGCCGTAGCCCTTCTGCAGCAGCACCTGACCGTCCTTCACCACCACCACGACCGAGCCGGCGATGTCGCCGCGCTTGAGCGCGTAGGGCATGAAGCCGTCGAGCCAGGCTTCGACATCGGCCCGGTTGAGTGCAGCCACGCCCGGCGCCGGCACATCCGTCGCCACGGCCGGCGCCAGCGGAGCGGCGGCCACGGGGGCATCAGGAACCGGCACGGCCGGCTTTATCTCTTGTCCCTGGGCCAACGCCGGCGAGCCCGGCAGGGCCAGGATCATTCCGATCAGGCACGAGATTGCAGTCAGACGCATCGACACGTACTCCCCAAATTCATGCCCGAAGGCGGAATCCTGCTGGCGCATCCGGGGAAACCGGGCGCACTCAGGCCAGTTCGAGACCTGTTTGGGCAAGAATGATCCTAATCAGAGAATTGTCAACCCGTTCTGGCCAATGTCGGCAAAAGGCCCGATCATGGCGATCAGTCCCCGGTCCGCCGCCAGGCGCCACCCGGACCAGTGCCGGCAGGAGCTCCCCCAGGATGAATGCGCAACACCCCACGATTGGCAGCCTGCTGCGCTCCCTGCGGGCGCGTAACGGCTGGACGCTCAAGGAAATGAGCCTCAAGTGCGGCATCCCGCTGTCGACGCTGTCGAAGATCGAGCACGACCGCCTGACGCTGAGCTACGACAAGCTGCTGCAGCTGAGCCAGCGGCTGAACATCCGGATGTCGGAGCTGTTCGCCGAGACCGGCGAGGCCTCGGAGCCGGCGGTCACCGCACGCCGCAGCATCGGTCGCCTCGACGACTCGATCCGCGTCAACACGCCCAACTACGACTACTACTACCTGTGCCCGGAACTGCGCCGCAAGCGCATGATTCCGGTGGTCACGCGCGTGCGCGCCAAGAGCATCAGCGAGTTCGGCGACCTGGTCCGCCATTCGGGCGAGGAATACATCTACGTGCTCGAAGGCCGCGCCGAAGTGCACACGGAGTTCTACGATCCGATCGTGCTGGAGGCCGGCGAGTCGGTGTACATCGACTCCAACATGGGCCATGCCTATGTCGCCGCGGAGGGCTGCGAAGAGGTGGTGCTGCTCGGCGTGTGCTCCAGCAGCGACGAGCACCTGATGGAGTCACTGATGACCCTGCACGGCGACGAGGCCGCGAACCGCTAGTCAGACCTCGCGCCCGCGCGGACGCAGCCACTCCAGGTCACGCAACGCCGCGTCGTAGGCGAGATCGAGCTGCTCGTTCCGATATCGGGTGTGCTCGCGGATGTCGGGCGCCAGGTGCGCGACGCGGGCCGGGTCGTACTCGGCCTTCTTGGCCCGGTAGGCGGCCTCGATCTGGTCGCGGCTGGCGCCGCTGGTCACGCCCAGTTCCACATGCCACATCACCGCTTGCGCCTGCGGCATTGGCGGCGGTGCCGTGCGAGCGCCGTTGCGGAGGTTTGGCCACATCACCGCCACGAGCCAGTAGCCGACCGCGCCACCGCCAACGATCACCATCAGTTCGGTCGTCGTCATCGCAATACCTCCAGTCGCCGTTTCGCTCTCAGCAGCCGTTCGTCGTCCTCGGCGAAATCCAGGGCCAGCGCCATGCGTTCGCCGATCGCGCGACCGATCCGTGCCGCATCCTCACCTTGCAACACGCGATGGGCCACGTCGATGGCATTGCCGCGCAATCCCCGGCGCAGCGACAAGCGCCGCACCAGGTTGATCGCATGCGGTGGGCAACACACTGCTTCGAATCCAATCGTGGCGGCCTCGCGTTTGCTCAGGCCGAACACCCGCCGGTACCGCAACAACTGCACCACCAGCCAGGCGCACGTGGCGTACACGGCCGCGGCCAGCGCCAGCAGTGCCAGCGGATGCGGAAATCGCCACAGCAGCAACGGCAACACCAGCAACATCAGCAGCCACAGCAAGCGGCAACCGCCCTTCAGCGCCGCCAGAGCGGCGACGAAATGATTCAGGCCGGCCCAGTACTCGGATGCAGTCCCGGCCCCGTCGTCGAGCCAGGTCTGGCGGAACGTGGCGTCGGTCGGACGCCACGGACTGGGCAGGTACACGCGCCGGCCGGCCAGTTCGAAGCCGGAACCGGTCGATGCCCGCCAGCGCCAGCCCGACCGCTCCAGCACCACTTCGTCGTAGTGCAGCAGCAGCATGGAGTCGTGCAGGTAGAGCGCAAGGACGCCGGCCACCAGCAGGAGCTCCATCGGCAGGTTCATTTGGTTGCCGCGTCGTCCTTGCCGCCAAGCAGCTTGCGCAGCGCGGCCCAGCCACCGGCAAGTCCGAGCAGCACCAGCTTCCACGCCTTGGCCAGGAACACCGCGATCGCCGCGAAGAACCCCTTCTTCGACGCTACTGCCGCGGCGCCGCCGGTGATCAGCGCGGCCAGGCCGTACTCGGCGACGTGGTCACCCGCCTTGTACTCGGCGTACTTCTCGCCGGCATCGAACGAATAGCCGGGCACCAGGCCCTTGAAGTCGGCAATGGCGGCGTCGAGGCCTTCCGGGTCGGCCACCAGCACCACTTCCATCACGCCGTGGCGTCCGAGCAGGCGCGTGTTGTAGTTGACCACCTTGTGCCGCGACGGCTGCACTTCGGCCAGGATCGCCCACTCCAGCAGCTGCAGGTTCTTGTCGTACTGCGGCTTGAAGCTCCAGCCCTCGATGTGCATCGTCTCCCAGCCGCGCTCGCGACGCTCGGCATTGGAGGCCTCGGTGCCTTCCTTGATCGAGGTCAGGATGTCGTCCGGATCGAGCTTCTCGTCGTCCTTCACGTAACCGACGTCGTCGTAGCTGAAGAACGAAAACCAGTTCAGGTCCTTGGGTGCCAGCGTGTACTCATCGCCTTCGCCGGTCGGGTTGTGCATCATTTCGTTGAGCTTGCGCGTGCCCGGCGCACCCAGGAACGCATAGCCTGCAGGCACGTCGATCGCGGCCTTGCCGGCGATCACGCCCTTGGTCGGCCCGACCTGCCACGGCAGGCTGGATATGTCCGACTCGCCGCCGGATTCACCACTGGATTCCTGCGCCATCGCAGGCATGAGCCCGGCTGCCAGCGCGACAGTCATCGCCGCCAGCACGGAAAACAGACGCTTCCGCATGATTCTTTCCCCTGGTTGAAGTTCATCGCACTGCCAGGCGGTCCCCACCGCCCTGTCCCGCCGACGACCCGCGCAGGACGGCCAAGCGTAAGTGCACGCGGCTGACGCGGCAACAGGGGCTGCCAACGTCCGGCTACCGGTCAACTGGAGCGGTTAGCCGACTGCTACTGCAGCCCTTCGATGACACGCACATCGCGCTCGGCCGCGCCGACCAGGTGGACGAGCGACGCCTGGTAGTCGGGACTCTCGTAGGCGGCCACCGCCGCCTGCAGGCTCTCGAACTCGACCAGGACCAGGCGCGACGAGAGGCCCTCCTCGAAGGTGCGCGCCGGCGCCCCGGCGGCCACGATGCGCCCGCCATGCGCCTCGATCGCCTCGGTTGCCGGCGCGATGTAACGCTCGACCGCGACCGGGTCCGACACGGACTTCCACGCGATGACCCAATAGCCCTTGTTCACTGGACACCTCCGCAGCGGCCGCGTCGACAGCGTGATTGCGTCGATTGCCCGGCAGCGCCGATGCGGTGAAATCTACGCCCAAGGTGGACGCTGGCGAATCCACGCAGTCCGGCAGACATGCTTCCGCGGCACGGAACAATCCGTGCCGCGTCAGGGAGGTCACGCGATGGCGTTCGTGCGGCTCAGGCGTCCGGCAGCGGCTTGCGCAGACCGACGTTGAGGATGTTCCAGGCGTTGATCGCCGCGACTGCGAAGGTCAACTCCGACAGTTCGCGCTCGTCGAAATGGACCCGCGCGGCTTCGAGGGCATGCTCGGGCACCTGGGCGCTGCCAACCGCGTTCATGGACTCGGCCCACTCCAGCGCCGCCCGTTCGCGTGCGTCGAACAGAGGGCTCTCGCGCCACGCCGCCAGGGTGTCGAGCTTGCGCTGCGACTGACCGGCCTTGCGCAGTATGTCGGAGTGCATGTCCAGGCAGAACACGCAGCCGTTGATCTGCGATACGCGCAGCGAGACGAGCTCGACCAGGACCGCGCCCAGCGGGCCCTTGTGCAACTGCTGGCTCAACTGCAACAGGCTCTTGAAGGCCTGCGGGGCCTGTACGGTGTAGTCGATGTGGGGGATGTGGGTTGCTGCGTTCATCGTTGTCTTCTCATGCCGGCCACGATGGCCGTTTCATGAGGTAGACGGGCGGAGACGGCGCGGCGTGACAGCTTCCCGAAAGAAATTTCCGGCGTTCAGTCCATCTCCGGCAGCTTGTCCGGATTGAGCACCGACAGCACCTGGGTGATGCGGCCTTCGCCGCCGGCGCTGTCATCGATCGTGATGGTGCTGATCGAATGCAACCGGCCCTCGTGCCAACGCAGGATGGCCGGCTCACCGTTCACCCAGCCGAGGCGGAAGTCGGCCTCGCCGCCGACGCGGCGCGCCACCGACCAGTACAGGCGCGCAATGCGATCGGCACCCTGCAACGGCCGGATGACCGCCGTGACCTTGCCGCCACCGTCGGAGACCAGGCTCGCATTGGAATCGAGCAGCGCCACGATCGACGCGCGATCGCCATCGCGGACCGCGTGCATGAAGCGCTCCAGCAGGCGCCGATGGCGGTCGGGCTGCACTTCGAACCGTGGCCGTTCCGCCTGCAGGCGCGTGCGGGCGCGGTGCACCATCTGCCGGCAGTTTGCCTCGCTGCTGCCGATCAGCTCGGCGATCTGCGCGTAGTCGTACTCGAACACTTCCTTCAGCAGGAAAGCGGCCCGTTCTTCCGGCCCGAGCCTCTCGAGAAGCGAGAGGAATGCCAAAGAGACCTGGCCGGCGATGTCGGCGCCGTGTTCCGGCCCGTCCTCTTCGACCGTCAGCGGTTCGGGCAGCCACGGGCCCGGATACGACTCGCGCTCAATCTTGGCAACGCGCAGCCGGTCGATGCCGAGCCGGGTGGTGGTGGTCACCAGCCAGGCCTCCAAGTCGCGGATCGCGGCCTGGTCGGTGTTGTGCCACCTCAGCCACGCATCCTGCACCACGTCCTCGGCATCACTGCGACTGCCGAGCAGACGGTAGGCGAGCGCGAACAGGCGCGGACGAAGGGCTTCGAACGGCGCATCAGCAGGATCGGGGGAAATTCCGGGCATGGGGGCGCAAGTGGTCATGCAGCAAGGACGAGCGAGCGTGCGGTTTTGTGACACCGCAGAAGTTGGCGACTGGGTTCCGGGTTCATTTCTGCCCGACATCAAGCAGCGTCAGGTACAGGCGCAGATCGAACTCCAACTGGTAGTAGTCGGGCTCCATATGCGTGCACAGCTGGTAGAAGGCCTTGTTGTGCTCGGCTTCTTTCAGGTGCGCCAGTTCATGCACCGCGATCATTTTCAGGAACTCGCCGGGCGCATCGCGGAACACCGCGGCGATGCGGATCTCGCGACTGGCCTTGAGCCTGCCGCCATGCACCCGGGAGATGGCCGTGTGGGTGCCCAGCGCGTGCTTCATCACCTGCAGCTTGCTGTCGTAGATCACCTTGCCCAGCGGCACCGATTTGCGCAGGTGCCGGTCCTTGAGCGCCTGGACGTATTCATAGAGCTGGCCGTCGCTGCGCACGGCGTGGGGCTGGTCGTACTTGTCGGCCAGCATCGCGCCCAGCCGCCCCTGTTGGAGCAGTTCGCGCACCCGCGTCTGGACGTCTTGCGGGTATCCGGCGAGGTACTTCAGGGCTTCCATCAGCAGGGGCTGCGGCGAGCGTCGGGGACGGCAGTATGATGGTCCACAAACCCCCGGCAAGAAACCGCGACATGGCCAAGGCGAATCCCCTCCAGGAACAACTGCTCAAGGCGGGACTGGTCAAGAAGTCCAAGTTGGCCGAAGTGGCGCGCGAGCAGAACAAGGCCCGTCATGCGAAGGGGCCTTCCGGACCCAGCGAGATCCAGCTGGAAGCCGAGCGGGCCCGGGCCGAAAAGGCCGAGCGCGACCGCGCGCTCGCTGCGGAGCGCAAGGCCCAGTCACGTGTCGCCGAACTTCGTGCGCAGGCGCGGCAGATCATCGAGGACCGGAAAGTACCGCGCTCGGGCGAAAGTGAGTACCGGTTCACCGCGGACGGCGCCATCCGCACCGTGCTGGTCAACGACGACCTGCGCAAGAAGCTGTCGTCCGGCGTACTCGTGATCGCCTGCCTGGACGAACGCTACGAACTGTTGCCGCGCGCGGCCGCCGACAAGGTGCGCGAGCGCGATGCCGCCATGATCGTGCTCGATCATGGCCAGGAAGCAGGCACCGAGCCCACCGCGTCAACGTCCGAAGACGACGCGTACTACGCGCAGTTCAAGGTGCCTGACGATCTGGTCTGGTGATCGCGGTCAGTCTGACGCCCGCGGCTTCAGGTAGATCGCATTGAGGATGGGCACCAGTGCTGCGGTGACGAACAGCACCAGCATGCTGGCGCCGAACATTCCCATGCGTGCGTAGCGAAGCAGCTTGAACAGGACGAACGCCGCCAGCAACGCATTGAGCACCCTGACCGTGGTGGCCAGGCCCTGGCTCCTGATCCAGTAGCCGGAAATGATGGCAAGGATCAGCGGACCGTAGAACCACACTACGGATGAACCCGGCACGCCGCCCTTCGCGCCGATCCAGCCCAGCCCCAGTACCAGCGCGAGTACGTTCCAGACGGGCAGGAGACCACTGAGGGTCGATGCCGTCGAGTCGGGTTTGCGGCGCGTACGGCGACGCGGTGCCGGTGTGGCCGGAATCGCAGCTGGCGTCGTTGCGGGCTGCGCTGACGGCTGGGAACCGGCTGTGTTGTACGGATCGCTCACGGTCTCTCTCCCTGTATGGCGCGTGGCACTCTGTGCCGCGCACATATACCAGACGTCCTGTGCGGCTGCATCCAGACCGCCAACCGTGATTTGCGTCACGCGAGGCCTCCACCAACAGGAGGGACTGAGAAAAAGTCTCATCCCGTCGACGTCATCCCGAGGCGCTGGATGAAAGGACCGGAGGCATACTTGCGCGCAGCCTCAGACGGTCTCCGGAAAGATGCGTTATTGGAAGCGCACGACCTTGATAGTCCTTTGGAGTGGCAGCCTCATCGCAGGGCTGATCAAGCTCCTGATTGCCTGAGCCCGACGGCCGTCGGATCAGAACGAATCCGCAGGCACCCGCACCGCGCCTTCCATCAGCACACGCGCGCTGCGGCTCATCACCGCCTTGGTGACGGTCCACTCGCCATCGACCTGGCGCGCTTCGGCGCCGACGCGCAGCGTGCCCGACGGATGGCCGAAGCGCACCGCGCCGTGTTCGCCACCGCCGGCGGCCTGGTTGACCAGGGTGCCGGGGACCGAGGCCGCGGTGCCGATGGCAACCGCGGCGGTGCCCATCATCGCGTGATGCAGCTTGCCCATCGACATCGCACGCACGTGCAGGTCGATGTCGGATGCGGCGATGTGCTTGCCGCTTGAGGAAACGTAATCCTGCGCTGGCGCGACGATCGCGACCTTGGGCGAGTGCTGGCGGTTGGCGGCATCCTCGACGCGCTTGATCAGCCCCATGCGCACCGCGCCATGCGCGCGGATCGTCTCGAACCTGGCCAGCGCCTTCGCGTCGTCGTTGAAGACCGGCTGCAGCTCGGTGCCGGTGTAACCCAGGTCGGCAGCGTTGACGAAAATCGTCGGGATGCCGGCCGTGATCATCGTCACCCGCAACGTGCCGACGCCGGGCACGTCGAGATCGTCGACCAGGTTGCCGGTCGGGAACATCGCGCCGCCATCGCTGTCGTCGGCAGGGTCGATGAACTCCAGTGCGATCTCGGCGGCCGGGAAGGTCACGCCGTCGAGTTCGAAGTCGCCGGTCTCCTGCACCTGGCCGTTGCTCATCGGCACGTGCGCGATGATGGTCTTGCCGATGTTCGCCTGCCAGATGCGCACGACCGCGATGCCTTCGGCGGGAACGCGGCCGGGATCAACTAGGCCGGCGCTGATCGCGAACGGCCCGACCGCGGAGCTCAGGTTGCCGCAGTTGCCGCTCCAGTCGACGAACGGCCGGTCGATCAGGACCTGGCCGTACAGGTAGTCGACGTCGTGGTCGGGCACCGATGCCCTGGAGATGATCACGCACTTGCTGGTGCTCGAGGTCGCACCGCCCATGCCATCGGTGTGCTTGCCGTAGGGATCGGGCGAGCCGATCACGCGCATCAGCAAGGCATCGCGCTGCGGGCCGGGAACCTGCGCTACGTCGGGCAGGTCCTGCAGCCGGAAGAACACGCCTTTGCTGGTGCCGCCGCGCATGTAGGTGGCGGGAACGCGGATCTGGGGGAGATGGGACATGGGTGCTGTTCCGTCGTGCAGGTGGATGCGATCAGGGGTTGTCAGGGGCGGGTTCGTCAGGAACCGCGGCTTCGATCAGCTGCGCCATCAGCGTCAGCGATTCCTGCCAGCCCAGGTAGCAGAACTCGACCGGGATCATCGCCGGGATGCCTTCCTGCACCACCTGCAGCTCGGTCCCGCAGGCGACCGCCTTCAGCGTCACGGTGACCTGCATCTCGCCGGGCATGTTCGGGTCTTCGAACTTGTCGACGTAGCGCAGCAGTTCGCCCGGCACCATCTCGACATACGTGCCGCCGAATGAATGCGCCTTGCCGGTGCTGAAGTTGGTGAACGACATCCGGTAGCTGCCTCCGACCCTGGCGTCCATCTGGTGGACCTTGCCGGTAAAACCGTGCGGTGGCAGCCACTTCACCATCGCATCGGGATCGAGGAACGCGCGGTAGACGCGATCGGCGGGCGCCTTCAGCACGCGGTGGAGGCGTACGGTTCCGGTCGCTGCTGTCATTGCCTTCTCTCCTTGCTGGCGGGGATTGCAGGGAGCAGGCGGCCTCAGGCCGCCTGCGCCGACTCGAGGAAATCGTTTGCGAACCGCTGCAGCACGCCGCCAGCGTCGTAGATCGACACCTCTTCGGCCGTGTCGAGGCGGCAGGTAACCGGCACCACGACGCGATCGCCGTTGCGACGGTGGATCAACAGCGTCAGTTGCGCACGCGGGGTGCGTTCGCCGACGACGTCGAAGGTTTCGGTGCCGTCGATGGCGAGCGTCGTGCGGTTGGTGCCCGGCAGAAACTCCAGCGGCAGCACGCCCATCCCGATCAGGTTGGTGCGATGGATCCGCTCGAAGCCTTCGGCGGCGATCGCCTCGACGCCGGCCAGGCGCACGCCCTTGGCGGCCCAGTCGCGCGAGGAACCCTGGCCGTAGTCGGCGCCGGCCACGATGATCAGCGGCTGTTGGCGTTCCATATAGGCTTCGATCGCCTCCCACATGCGCGTGACATGGCCTTCGGGCTCGATGCGGGCCAGCGAGCCCTGCTGCACATTGCCCGCTGCGTCGCGGACCATCTCGTTAAGCAGCTTGGGATTGGCGAAAGTCGCGCGCTGCGCGGTGAGGTGGTCACCGCGGTGCGTGGCGTCGGAATTGAAGTCCTCTTCCGGCAGGCCCATCTTCGCCAGGTACTCGCCGGCGGCGCTGTCGAGCATGATCGCGTTCGAGGGCGAGAGGTGGTCGGTGGTGATGTTGTCGCCGAGCACCGCGAGCGGACGCATGCCTGTGAGCGTACGCTCGCCGGCCAGTGCGCCTTCCCAGTACGGCGGGCGGCGGATGTAGGTGCTCTGCGGGCGCCAGTCGTACAGCGGGCTGATCTTCTCGCCGTGTTCGACGCTGAACTTGAACATCGGGTCGTAGACCTGGCGGAACTGCTCGGGCTTCACGCTCGAAGCGACGATCGCATCGATCTCCTCGTCGGATGGCCAGATGTCCTTGAGCGTGACGGCGTTGCCCTGCGCATCGGTGCCGAGCACGTCCTTCTCGATGTCGAAGCGCACGGTTCCGGCGATGGCGTAGGCGACCACAAGCGGCGGCGAGGCGAGGAATGCCTGCTTCGCGTACGGATGGATGCGGCCGTCGAAGTTTCGGTTGCCCGAGAGCACGGCTGTGGCATAGAGGTCTCGCTCGATCACTTCCTTCTGGATGGCCGGGTCCAGCGCGCCGCTCATGCCGTTGCAGGTGGTGCAGGCGAAGCCGACGATGCCGAAGCCGAGCTGCTCAAGTTCCGACAGCAGCCTGGCTTCCTCCAAATACAGCTGCACCGCCTTGGAGCCAGGCGCGAGCGAGGTCTTCACCCATGGCTTGCGCGTCAGTCCGCGCGCATTGGCGTTGCGCGCGAGCAGGCCGGCAGCGATGACGTTGCGAGGATTGCT
>DATDBI010000019.1:0-10436 GCA_036524915.1 Lysobacter sp.
CGGGGATTGCGCAGCAGCGGGCCATGGATGGCCCGCGCCCCGCATCAGCCATGGATGGCTGATTAAGGGGCTGCGCAATCCCCGGCCCGGCAGACGACGCCCTTCCGCAGCCCGAACGCGTGCTGCGCCCGGAGCGCCCAAGCACAAACCGCTCAGGTCTCCAACGAAGCCTCGCTCAGATGCTTCATCGTTTCCTCGATGCCCTTGCTCAGCTCCATCACCTTGAGCGCGTACTCGCCCAGATGGCGATCGACATCGTTGACTGGCGTCCATGGCGGCACGGGCGTCGGCTTGCCGTCGGCACCGTCGAGCGCGACGAAGACGATCACGCAGTGCGTGCACAACCGATCGTCCTCCGGCCCCTGCATCGGATCGCGCGCCTTCACGTCGACCGCGAAATGCATGCTTGTCGTGCCCGTGTGGACCAGCTTGGTATGCACGGTGACCATGTCCGAAATACGGATCGGCGCGACGAAGCGAATACCGCCAACGGCGACAGTCACACTGTAGGTGCCGGCCCAGCCCACCGCCGCGGCATAACCGGCCTGGTCGATCCATTTCATCACCACGCCGCCGTGCACCTTGCCGCCATAGTTCACGTCGGACGGTTCGGCGAGGAAACGCAGGTTCAGTTCACGCTGTCTTCCGCTCATGCGCTGGCTCCAGTGGGTGACGCGATCAGAAGTGATTCTCAGGGTTGCACGGACAACGTGGCCCGCAGGTGGCGCACCACGGCATTGGCGACGCCATGAACGCCGTTCCTCAGGCGATCGTCGTTGAGGATGCCGTAGTCGGGCAGCTTGTCGGCGGCCTGACCCACGGCGACCTGCTGCGGCACAACCAGCAGGCCGAGTTTGGCAAGGGCATCGCGCAGCACAAGCAGCGAACGAAGCCCGCCCAATGGCCCCGGCGATGCCGACACGATTCCGGCGACCTTGTCCTGGAACAGCGCCACGCCGGAGTTGCCAGCGTCGGTCGGCCGCGAAATCCAGTCCAGCGTGTTCTTGACCAGCGCCGGCATCGAACCGTTGTACTCCGGCGTGCTGATCAGCAGGCCATCGTGGCGGGCCATCAGCGCCTGCAACTGGCGCACGGCGTCGGGCATGCCGGCCGCCTCGATGTCGCCGTCGTAGACCGGCAGCGAAAAGTCGCGCAGCTCGACCAGGGTGACCTCCGCGCCGGCGGCACGCGCACCTTCGGCCAGCACGTGGATCAGGCGGCGGTTATACGAACCCTGGCGCAGGCTTCCGGCAAAAGCGAGCAGGCGTGGAACGGCAGCGGGCATCCGTGACTCCGGAAGAGGCGACCCCCTAGGCCGCAGACCTTCGATTATGCGCGGCACGCGTGAGCTTGCAGCAAGGACGCGCGCAGGCGATCCTCGCGGCCAGGCAATCAAGGAGAGCACGATGGGGCGGACGATCCTGGGCATGCTGGTTGGCGTGGTGGTCGCCATCGCGGTGATCATGCTGGTGGAGATGCTGGGCCATTCGGTGTATCCACCGCCGCCGGGACTGGACCCGACCGACCCGGCCAACGAGGCTGCATTCGCCGCCTTCGTCGCGCAGATGCCGCTGGGCGCCAAAGCCATGCTGCTGCTCGCGTGGTTACTGGGCACCTTCACCGGCGCCCTCGTCGCGGCGAAGATCGCACGCCACCAGACCGCCGCCGCGTTGCTCGTTGCGCTGGTGGTGATGTCGGGCGTGGTTGGCATGATCCTCAAGATCCCCCACCCGGGCTGGTTGTCCGTGTGCGGCCTGCTGCTGCCGATTCCGGTGGCACTGCTGGCGATGCGGCTGGTGTATCGGCGCAGCACGCTGCCGCGCGTGTGAGCGCCGCAGCCGCGGGGTGAACTCCAGCACATCCCGGGCGAGGCGAAATCGCCGAAACTGTGCGCCCCTTCGTGAGCCGTCGCCGATGCCCTTGCCGCGCGTTTCCGCATTCGCCTCAACCCTGCTGATCGCAATCACCAGTCCGCTGGCCGCCGCGCCGGCGAAGCAGGCCGAACCGGTTCTGCCTCCGTCGAAGGCATACGAGTCCTCCGCGCAGTGGCGGCAACCGGTCGCGCCATTCCGGATCGGCGAGCGCACCTGGTATGTCGGCACGGCGGGCCTCAGCGCCTTGCTGGTGAAGACCGACGCCGGCGCCGTGCTGATCGACGGCGGCATGCCGCAGGCCGCCGACATGATCCTCGCGCGCATGCGTGACCTCGGCATCGCGCCGTCCGAGCTCAAGCTGATCCTGCACAGTCACGCCCACGTCGACCACGCCGGCCCGCTCGCCGCGATCCAGCGCGCGACGGGCGCACGCGTCGTCAGCAATGCCGAATCGGCCGCCCTGCTCGCTCGCGGCGGCAGCGCCGACCTGCACTTCGGCGACGACATGCTGTTCCCGCCGCTGCACGTCGACCGGTTCGTGATGGACGGCGAAACGGTCGATCTCGGCGGCGTGGGTTTCACCGTGCATTTCACGCCCGGGCACACGCCGGGCAGCATGAGCTGGACCTGGGACGACGTCCGCGATCGCAAGCCGCTGCACATTGCCTATGTCGACAGCCTGTCGGCACCGGGCTACCGGCTGAGCGGCAACCCGCGCTATCCGCACATCGTCGACGATTACCGCCACAGCTTCGAAACCGTGCGCTCGCTGCCCTGCGACGTGCTGATCACACCGCATCCCGATGCCAGTGGCTGGGCGCCCGGCAACACCGCATCGCCGCATCCGCAGCCCATCACCTGCGCCGACTACGCCACCCGCGCCGCAGCCCGCCTCGATGCCCAGCTCAAGGCCGAATCCGAGGCAAAACCCTGATGCCGTACACCCCGATCGTGGCCACCCTCGGCTACGTGCTTTCGCCCGACGGCCGCCAGGTGCTGATGGTCCATCGCAATGCCCGGCCCGACGACCACCAGCTGGGCAAGTACAACGGACTGGGCGGCAAGCTCGAACCGCTCGAGGACGTCGTCGCGGGCATGCGCCGCGAGATCCACGAGGAAGCCGGCATCGACTGCGAACAGATGCAGCTGCGCGGCACCATCAGCTGGCCCGGCTTTGGCAAGCATGGCGAGGACTGGCTCGGCTTCGTGTTCGTGATCACGCGTTTCAGCGGCACGCCGCATGCGAGCAACCCGGAGGGCACGCTGGAGTGGGTGCCGCTGGACCGCCTGCACGAGCTGCCGATGTGGGAAGGCGACCGCAATTTCCTGCCGCTCGTGTTCGACGACGACGCACGCTCGTTCCATGGCGTCATGCCGTATCGCGACGGGCGGATGCAGTCGTGGTCGTACTCGCGGGTGTAGCGGCAATCGGCTGACGCGCCGAGCGCGTCGACCCGCTCAGAGCCGGCCGATCTCGGCCCGCTCGCCTTCGGCGATACCCAGGTTGCTGGATGCCGCTTCGTAGACCTCGCGATCCAGCAGCCCGGTTTCCTTGGCGACCAGCACCGGCACCAGCATCTGCCCGGTGACGTTGGTCATCGTGCGCATCATGTCGAGCACGCGGTCGATCGCGACCAGGTAGCCGATGCCTTCCAGCGGCAGTCCCGCCGCCGACAGCACCAGGGTCACCATCACGATCGCGGTGCCCGGCACGCCGGCGGTGCCGAAGCTGCCCAGCACCGAGGCGATGAGGATCGTGAAGTACTGCGTCGGCTCCAGGTGCAGGCCGAAATACTGCGCAACGAACATCGAGGTCAGCGCCGGGTAGATCGCGCCGCAGCCGTCCATCTTGATGCTCGCGCCGAGCGGCACGGCGAAGGCGGCGTAGTCCTTGTCGACACCGAGGTTGTGCGTGACCGAGCGGATCGCCGCCGGCATCGCCGCGAAGCTGGATGACGCCACGAACGCGACCTGCATGCCGGGCGCCGCGCCGCGGAAGAACTTCAGCGGGTTCAGGCCGTGCACCAGCAGCAGGCTGCCGTAGACAAAGACGATGTGCAGCGCGCACGCCAGGTACAGCGCGAACACGAACGTGCCCAGCGGCAGCAGCTTCTCGAAGCCGTAGGCACCCACCAGCGACGCGATCAGGCCGAACGTCCCCAGCGGCGTCAGCTCCAGCACGAAGCGGGTGACCTGCACCATCGCATCGCTGGCTTCGCCGGCCAGCTTGCGGAGATTCGCGGTGCGATCACCCAGCTTGACCATCGCAAAGCCGAGCAGGCCGGCGAACACGATCACCTGGAGGATCTTGCCGTCGCTGAGCGCCTTGAACGGATTGGTCGGGATGACGTCAAGCAGCACCTGCGTCGCCGACGGCACTTCGCGCACCGTGTAGTCCGGCGCCACCGTCAGTCCGGCCAGGCCGTGGCCTGGCTGCAGCAGCCAGCCCATCGACAGGCCGACGCCAACCGCGAGCGCGGCGGTGATCGCGAACCAGACGAACGTGCGCCCGCCCAGCGCCGCCACGGACTTCTGCCCGTGCAGGCTGCTGATGGCATTCATCACCGCGAAGAACACCAGCGGCACGGCGATCATCTTGATGCCGTTGACGTAGATCGTGCCGAGCGGGCCGAACCACGTCTCGGCGGAATGCCCGAACAACCAGCCGGCGAGCGCACCCAATACGAATCCGGCGAGCACACGCTGCCAGAACGGGATGCGGAGCCAGGCCGAAACCACCTTCATCGGGACCTTCGCTTTGCACTACATGTCGGATTTGCACGATATCCCAGCCAGAACGCGCTCGCGACCCCGCAAATGCAACGCCGGTGTCCCAGTGCTGCAATAACGACCTGCATAATCGCGCATTGCCCGTCGACACCCCCTTACGATGTCCCGACTGCCCAGCGTCCTCCTCACCCTCGCCGCCACCCTGCTCGCCAGCGCCTGCAGCCAGGCTGTCCGCCCCGGCGCCGCTGCGTCCCTCAACGTCGACGTGCCCGCCATCCAGCGTCCCGCGGGCGAAACGCCGGCGTGGTGGTTCCGCGACGGCGCAGCCCAGGCGGCACAGCGCGGCGCCATGTCGGGCAAGGCCAGGAACGTGATCCTGTTCGTCGGCGACGGCATGAGCCTGACCACGGTCGCCGCCGCGCGCATCCTCGACGGCCAGCGCAAGGGCGGATCCGGCGAGGAGAATCGCCTGAGCTGGGAGCGCTTCCCCGCCACGGCGCTGAGCAAGACCTACAACACCAATTCGCAGACGCCCGACTCGGCCGGCACGATGAGCGCCATGGCCACCGGTGTGAAGACCCGCGCCGGTGTGCTCAGCATCGGCCAGCAGGCAACGCGCGCGAACTGCTCGCAGGCGCTGCAGGCGCCGATCCTGACGCTGTGGGAACTGGCCGCCAGCCAGGGCCTGGGCACCGGCGTGGTCACCACCACCCGCGTCACCCATGCCACGCCCGGCGCGACGTTCACCCACTCGGCCGACCGCAACTGGGAAAACGACACCGACCTGCCCGATGACGCGAAGGCCGCAGGTTGCCTCGACATCGCGCGGCAGCTGGTGGAAACGCCATACGGCCACGGCCCGGACGTGCTGATGGGCGGCGGTCGCGGCGAGTTCATGACGGCGCAGCAGTCCGACCCCGAGTACGACGACAAGGTCGGCCAGCGCCTCGACGGGCGCGACCTGGTCGCGCAGTGGAAGCAGCGCCATCCCGACGGCACGTACGTCTGGAACGCGCAGCAGTTCGCCGCCGCACCGACCCAGGGCCCGCTGCTGGGCCTGTTCGAACCCGACCACATGCAGTTCTCGCACGACCGCCCGAAGGACGGCGCCGGCGAACCCACGCTGGCCGAGATGACCCGCGCCGCGATCGCGCGGCTGCAGCACAACCCGAACGGCTACGTGCTGCTGGTCGAAGGCGGTCGCATCGACCACGCCAACCACTACGGCAATGCCTACCGCGCCCTTACCGACACCATCGCGTTGAGTGAGGCGGTGCAGGCGGCCGTTGACGCGACGTCGGCTGACGACACGCTGGTACTGGTGACGGCAGACCACTCGCACACGCTGAGCTTCGTCGGCTACCCGGTGCGCGGCAATCCGATCCTCGACAAGGTCCGTGGCGCCAGCGGCGAGGAAGGCGAGCTCGGCGACTACGCGATCGACGCACTCGGTCTGCCCTACACCACGCTCAGCTACAGCAACGGCCCCGGCTATGTCGGTGCCAGCGCGCAGCAGCCCGAAGGCCCGAAGAAATTCCAGCACACGGTCAGCGGCGTGCAGATCCCGAAGCACGGACGCCCCGACCTGCGCAATGTCGACACCCAGGACCCGGACTACCTGCAGGAAGCGCTGGTGCCGATGAGCTCGGAGTCACATGGCGGTGACGACGTCGGCATCTGGGCACGCGGCCCCGGCAGCGATGCCGTGCGTGGCAGCGTCGAGCAGAACGCCATCTTCCACTTCATGCTGCAGGCGATGCCCCGGCTGCGCGATGGTCTGTGCAAGGCCGGCGACTGCGATGCGCATGGCGTCCCGGTGACGCTGCCCGACCCGGCGAAGTTCCGCTGATCAGAACGGCTTTGCGATCACCAGGTAGACGATCGCAACCAGCACGAACACTGGCAGCTCGTTGAACCAGCGCAGTGCCTTCGACGAAGGCAGTGCGCGGCCGGCTTCGACGCCCTTGAGCCAGCGTCCGCTGACGATGTAGTAGGCCAGCATCACGGCGACCAGCACCAGCTTGGCGTGCAGCCAGCCACCGCTGACCTTGAAGTGCAGCCAGAGCGTCAGGCCGAGCACGAAGGCGAGGCCGAACATGATGTGGCCGAAGCGATACAGCCGCTTGCCCATCAGCACCAGGCGCGCGCGCACCGCCGCGTCGTCGCCGGCTTCGGCAAGGTTGACCAGGATCCGCGGCAGGTAAAACACGCCGCCCATCCAGGCCATCACGAAAACCAGGTGGGCGGTCTTGGTCCAGAGATAGGCCATGGGTTGTGCTCCGAAATGCGGGCAACAGGATCGCATACCGGCCCGCCTCGCTGCTCCGTCATCGCCCGCGCAAGCCGGGGATCGCATGCGGATGGATTACGATGCCCCGTCCCAGGCCCGCCGCATTCGATCGATCCGATGAGCAAGCAGTACGACCAGACCTACTTCGATCGCTGGTACCGTAACAGCGCAAGCAAGGACCACGCCGTGGGCAGTGGGGCACGCCTCACGCGCAAGGTCGCACTGGCCGTCGCCACCGCCGAATACCACCTGGAGCGACCGATCCGCAGCGTGCTCGACATCGGTTGCGGCGAAGGTGCGTGGCGCGCGCCGCTGCTGAAGCTGCGCCCGAAACTGCAGTACCTGGGTTTCGACAGCAGCCAGTACGCGATCAGCCGCCACGGTGCGCGCCGCAACCTGCACTTCGCCCGTTTCGGCGACTTCCAGCACCTGCGCCCCTGTCCGCCGGTCGACCTGCTGGTCTGCAGCGACGTCATGCACTACCTCGACACGCGCGAACTCGATCGCGGCCTGCCGGCATTGGCCGAGTTGTGCGGCGGCGTCGCGTTCCTCGAGACGTTCACCCGCGAAGACGAAACCGACGGCGACAACCACGACTTCAAGCAGCGGCCCGCGAAGTTCTATCGCCAGCGCTTCCAGGCACTCGGCCTGACCGCGCTGGGCTCGCACCTGTGGCTTGCGCCATCGCTCGCCGACCGCATGGTCGCCCTCGAGCGGCCGGCCTGATGGGTTTGCAGGGGCCTTTCCCCAATTCAGCTTGCAACCAGACCTATCGGCTATGCTGCGGCGCAGCATGCTGGTCAGGCGTCCACTGGCACTGATCATCCGCACCGATTCAACAACAGGATTCGACGAATGCTCTATCAGATGCACGAGCTTGGACGCGCCTGGATGGCCCCGATCACCTACTGGGCCGAGGCAAGCGCCAAGATGTTCGGTGCGAACGGCGGATGGTTGTCGTCCCTGCCCGGCTCGGCCCAGGCCGCCGCCGGCTACGAACTCCTGTACCGGATCGGCAAGGATTACGAGAAGCCCGAGTTCGGCATCCACTCGATCGACATCGACGGTGTCGCCTATCCGGTGGTCGAGCGCGAGATGCTGCGCAAGCCGTTCTGCCGGCTGCTGCGCTTCAAGCGCTACGCCGACGATGCCGGCAACCTCAAGGACCTCAAGGACGACCCGCCGGTGCTGGTCGTCGCGCCGCTGTCGGGCCACCACTCCACGCTGCTGCGCGATACCGTGCGCACGCTGCTGCGCGACCACAAGGTCTACGTGACCGACTGGGTCGACGCGCGCATGGTGCCGGCCGGTGACGGCGAGTTCTCGCTCGACGACTACGTTGCCTACATCGAGGCCTTCATCCGTCACATCGGTGCGAAGTCGCTGCACGTGATCAGCGTGTGCCAGCCGACCGTGCCCGTGCTGGCCGCGGTGTCGCTGATGGCCGCGCGCGGCGAGGACACGCCGCGCTCGCTGGTGATGATGGGCGGCCCGATCGACACCCGCCAGAACCCGACCAAGGTCAATGACCTGGCCACCGACAAGCCGCTGTCGTGGTTCGAGAGCAACCTGATCCACCACGTGCCGCCGAACTATCCTGGCCACGGTCGCCGCGTGTATCCGGGCTTCCTGCAGCACGCCGGCTTCGTGGCGATGAATCCCGAGCGCCATTTCACCTCGCACTGGGACTACTACCAGGACCTGGTCAAGGGCGACCTCGACGACGCCGCCGCGCATCGCCGCTTCTACGACGAGTACAACGCCGTGCTCGACATGCCGGCCGAGTATTACCTCGAGACCGTGCGCATCGTGTTCCAGGAACACCTGCTGCCGCGCGGCCTGTGGGACGTGAACGGCGAGCGTGTCGATCCCTCGCGCATCCACGGCACCGCGCTGCTGACGATCGAGGGCGAGCTGGACGACATCTCCGGCCAGGGCCAGACCCGCGCCGCGCACACGTTGTGCACCGGTGTTGCCGAGGGCGATCGTGAGCATCTGACCGTGATGGGTGCGGGCCACTACGGCATCTTCAGCGGTCGCCGCTGGCGCACGCAGGTCTATCCGCAGGTGCGTGATTTCATCGCGCGCCATGCCGTGCCGGCCGAAACGACCACCGAGGCACCCGCCAACCCTTGATTCAGGGCCCCTCCGCCCAGATCACGAAGGTTCCCCTGATGAGCCAAGGAACCTTCAATGGATTGTCCCGTGTGCCGCGACGTGAAACTGGCGATGAGCGATCGCCAGGGCATCGAGATCGATTACTGCCCGCAGTGCCGCGGCGTCTGGCTTGACCGCGGCGAGCTCGACAAGCTGATCGAACGCGCGACCGCCGACACCGGACGCCACCCGCCGCGGCCACAGCACGGGCCGCCGCCGTCGCCGCACCAGTCGCGCGATTCGCACGGCGGGTATTCCGAGCACCGGCACAAGAAGAAAAAGAACCTGCTCGGCGAGTTGTTCGATTTCTGATCCGACGGAAGCCCGGGTAAGCCAAGCGCACCCGGGCTGCGTTCCGCCGCAATCTTCAGCTGTACTGCGCCGTCTTCACCAGCATGTGCTTGGCCAGCAATCCGTGCAGCTGCCCGAACAGGCGCACCAGGTGCATCGTGGCGAACAGCAGGATCACGCCAGCCACGATCAGCAGCGGCCACGCCCACGCCTCCGTCATGCCGAACACCATCACGTCGTCGAGGAACAGGTGCGAGCCGAAGCCGAGCAGCATCGCGATCGGCGCGGCGATGAACGACAGTGACACGGTCAGCCCGACCACCGTGACGGTGAAGTACAAGATGCCCAGCGGCAGCATCAGCAGGAAGTACAGCTGCGTTGCCCACGTGCGCGGATCGATGAAGAGGTCCTTGATGCGCTCCAGCAACGGCTGGCCGCGGCTGCTGTAGAGCGGCCGGCGCGGCATGCGTTCGCCCAGCATCGTCTCGACGATGCGGCCCTCGACCAGCGACAGCATCTTCACCGAGCCGAAGTACAGGATCACGAACGGGATTCCGATGATCAGCAAGCCCAGGCCGGCCGACATCGAGATGCCGGTGACGACCCAGGTGAAGTAGAAGATGCCGGTGGCCAGCGACAGCAGCATGTAGAACAGCGCGCCGTACGTACGCGGCTCGGCGATCACCCCGAAGAACTGGCCCAGCATCGACTTGCGCGGTGGCGTTGCCGGCGGTCGCAGCGCGGTCTGCACCTTGATCTCGGTATCGCGGTAGATGTCCGCGACCTCGTCGGGCGCACCGTAGCTGCCGGCGACGGCGACGATCACCTCGGCTTCCGACCTGCCGGGGTTCTCGGCCAGCTCGGAGCGCAGGTACTCCTCGGCGTCGTAGAGCGCGTCCTGCACCAGCGCCGGATCGGCCCCGGCGAGGGAGCGACGCAGGTGTTCCAGGTATTCGGGGATCGTGCTCGGCAGGCCGGCGGTGCTGGAATTGAACGCGTTCATTTGTCAGGTCCTTCAAGGACGGTTTCGACGGAATCACGGGTGGCGCGCCAGGCGATGATCCATTCCTGCAGGACCGCACGGCCGGCATCGG
>DATDBI010000020.1:0-1226 GCA_036524915.1 Lysobacter sp.
GAGCGCGCCGTTTCGGCGCAGGGAGGATGAGCGCAAGAGCGACCCGAAAAAGCCCGGGCGCGGCAGCGGTCATCCGGGCAGTTGCCGGAAAGTGCCGGAGGTCATCGATGAAGAGATCGAAGTGCCATTGACCGGATGCCCGCACTGCGCGGGAGTCCTCGAAGGAGTAATCCCCGTGGTGCAGTATATCGAGGAACTGCCCGAGGTTCGCCCGCACGTCACGCGGCTAAAGACCTATGAGGGACACTGTCCACGGTGTGACCAGATGGTACGCAGCACCCATGCGCGTCAGACCAGTCATGCGGGCGGCTGTGCCGGGGTACAGCTCGGAGCCCGCGCCCTTGCGGTGGCCGCCGAGCTCAAGCACGGCATGGGGCTGACACTGCGCAAAACTTGCCAGAGCCTCAAACGGTTTTGCAACCTGCAAATCAGCGCCGGAGGCCTGGCACAAGCCTTCCAGCGCATGGCCGGCAAACTGGCTGCCGAAGAGGCGGCATTGATCGATAGGCTGGCCCAGGCGCCTGTCGTCCACAGCGACGAAACCAGTTGGTGGAAAAACAGCACTTCCTGCAGCCTGTGGGTCTTTGCCACGCCGGGCAGTGAAGGACTCACCCTTTATCGTGTGGTCGATCACCGGGACCGGGCCACCTTCCACGACATCCTGCTGCCAGACTATCCGGGGCTGCTCATCAGCGACTGCCTCTCTGTCTACGACGGCGCGACGGCCCATCAGCACAAATGCTATGCCCATCACCTCAAAGCCCTCAAGGTAGCCCAAAGAGATCAATCACCATCCAGGGCCGCCGTCGAAGACTGGGTGGGCCGGGCGAGAGCCTTCTTTGAAGATGCGATGGCCTTAAAGAAACAACTGCCCGAACTCGACGAACCGGAGGCGCAGACCCACCGCGTCCTGCTTGAGAGTCGTGCCAACGCGCTCTTTGCCAATCCGCGCGGCGACCCCGCACAGGAACGCTTTCGCAACCGCATCGCCAAACAGCGCGACCACCTGTTGAGCTTCCTGGATCATCCCCAAGCCGAGGCTACCAACAACCTGGCCGAACGTCAGCTGCGCGGCGCAGTCATCGCAGGGCAAACGCATCTAATTGTTTACGACTTCTTTCAAAGCATATAACGCAAGTAGCTTGTTATAAGCTACTTATATATCTGTACTTTTTTCTTCGTGCTTGAGACAAGCTTGGGATGCGACAAATCCCAAGTTTGAGCCA
>DATDBI010000021.1:0-1059 GCA_036524915.1 Lysobacter sp.
TTGCCATGGTCGACGTGGGCGACGATGGCGATATTGCGGAGGCGTTCGATGGACATGCGAAAAGGCCGGCAGACCGGCGCTCGGGCGAGGAGGTAGCCGGGCATTATACCTGTCAATGATGACGTCTGCCTGTTCAGCTGGCGACGCCGGCAGTACCCTTGTCAACGGCTCCGGGCGTCGCCATCTGAACGGCGAGTCTGAACGCTTTTGCCCCTGATTTCCGCGCAAACACCCCCCGACACGTCCCAGGAGACGGATTCATGAGCCTGATCGCCACCTTCGACACCGACCGCGGCCCGATCCGCGTCGAACTCGCCGCCGACAAGGCGCCGCTGACGGTCGCCAACTTCGTCAACCTGGCCCAGCGCGGCTTCTATGACGGCCTGAGCTTCCACCGCGTCATCAACGATTTCATGGTCCAGGGCGGCTGCCCGCTGGGCACCGGCACCGGCGGCCCCGGCTACCGCTTCGAGGACGAAGCCCGCACCGGCCTGAGCCACGAGCGCGGCGTGCTGTCGATGGCCAATGCCGGCCCGGGCACCAACGGCAGCCAGTTCTTCATCACCCACGTCCCGTGCCCGTGGCTGGACGGCAAGCACACCGTCTTCGGCAAGGTCATCGAAGGCCAGCAGATCGTCGACAGCGTCAAGCAGGGCGACACGATCAAGTCGGTCAAGATCGAGGGCGATACCGCCGGCGTGCTGGCAGCCAAGGCTGACCGCGTGGCTGAGTGGAACAAGACCTTGGACCAGAACGCACGCCCGTAAGGCGGCTTGGCCGGTTTCCACAGACGCCCGCTCCGGCTTTCCCGGGGCGGGCGTTTGCGTTTCAGGACCATGGCCATTCGCGCAACGAGCCGACACGTGCCCCCGTGCTAACATTTCGCGGCTCGATGGCGGCTGGTTTTCGTGCCGCCCACAGCGACCCCACATCGACTCCCAGAGGTTCCCGCGATGCCCCAGCTTGCCCGGCGCATCGGTCGCGCCAAGCCCAGCGCGATCATGCAGGTTGCCGAGAAGGCCAAGCGGCTCAAAGCCGAAGGCCGCGACATCATCAGTT
>DATDBI010000022.1:0-2075 GCA_036524915.1 Lysobacter sp.
TTGGTCATCACGCCGTCGCCTTCGCCGCCGAGCCACGGCATCGCCAGCTGGCGGGCGTAGAACAGCGCGCCGAAGAAGGCGCCGAAGAACATCACTTCCGAGAAGATGAACCAGATCATCCCCATGCGGAACGAGGTGTCGACCTGCTTGTTGTAGTTGCCGCGCACCGACTCGCGAACGACGTCGCTGAACCAGCCGAACAGCACGCCCACCATCAGCGCGATGCCGACGAAGAACGCCGGCTTGCCCCAGGTGCCCAGTTCCGAGAACCAGGCGGCGATGCCAATCATGGTGATGAACAGCGCGATCGAACCGAGGAACGGCCAGCGGCTGTGATGCGGCACGAAGTAGTGGCTGGCGTCTGGCGTATGGGCTTGGGCCATGGCGGCGTTCCGTCTGAGTGGTGCGATTACAGGGAAAAGGGCAGCGTCACGGTGCCGACAACGGTGCGGACGCGGCCTTCGCCGTGCCTTGCGCCTGTGCGGTGAGCGTGTCGTTCTTGAAGAAGGTGTACGAGAGGGTGATCGTCTTCACGTCGGCCGGCAGGTTCGGGTCGACGATGAAACGCACCGGCATCTCGCGCACTTCACCGGCCTTGAGCGTCTGGGCGGTGAAGCAGAAGCATTCGGTCTTGCTGAAGTAACCCGAGGCGCGCGCCGGTGCGACCGACGGCACTGCCGAACCCACGATGGTGCGCTGCGCGGTGTTGCGGGCGTGGTACGTGGTCTCGTACTGCTCGCCCGGCACGACCTGCATCGTCACCTGGTTCGGCGTGAAGTCCCACGGCAGCTTGGAATTGACGCCACCGTCGAACTGCACGGTGATCACGCGCTTGGCTGCCGTTGCCTTGGCGTCGGCGACGCCTTCGGCAGCAGTGCGCTCCAGGCGGATGCCGAAGACCTTCTCGCAGGCGATGCGGTACAGCGGCACCAGCGCGAAGGTCAAGCCGAAGGCGAAGATCGCCACCACGACCATCTTGGTGAGACCCGCGCTGTTCTTCTTGTCCTGGACGTCGCTCATTTGCCGAGCACTCCGCCGAGGAGGAACAGCACGTAGATCGCCACCGCCGCCACCGCCACCCACGCGGCGGTGCGACGCGCCGCCTTGCGGCGCGCTGCAACGTCAGTGGGGTCGGTGATCGGCGTCATGTTGGTCGATGCAATTAATGCGTGATGTCGCCGTGGGCGAGGTCGCCGTCACGGATGACCGGCGGCGTGGTGAAGGTGTGGTGCGGCGCCGGGCTCGGCACGGTCCACTCCAGGCCACGCGCGGTCGGCCAGGCACGGGCTTCGGCCTTGACGCCGGCAGCCTTCGAGCGCAACAGGATGAAGGCCATCATGAACGGCGTGGCGAACATGCCGAACGCGCCAATCGAGCTGACCAGGTTCCAGTCCGCGAACACCACGTTGTAGTCCGGGATGCGGCGCGGCATGCCGGCCAGGCCCAGGAAGTGCTGCGGGAAGAACAGCAGGTTCACGAAGACCATCGTCCACCAGAAGTGGAACTTGGCCATGCCTTCGTTGTACATGCGGCCGCTCCACTTCGGCCACCAGTAGTACACGGCGGCGATGATCGCGAACAGCGCGCCGGTCACCAGCACGTAGTGGAAGTGCGCCACCACGAAGTAGGTGTCGTGATACTGGAAGTCGGCAGGAACAATCGCCAGCATCAGGCCGGAGAACCCGCCGATGGTGAACAGGACCACGAACGAGATCGCCCACAGCATCGGCGCCTCGAACGAGATCGAGCCCCGCCACATCGTGGTGACCCAGTTGAACACCTTCACGCCGGTCGGCACCGCGATCAGCATGGTGGCGAACATGAAGTAGATCTCGCCACCCAGCGGCATGCCGACGGTGAACATGTGGTGCGCCCACACGATGAACGAGAGGAAGGCGATCGAGGCGGTCGCGTACACCATCGCCTGGTAGCCAAACAGCGGCTTGCGGCTGAAGGTCGGGATGATCTCCGACACGATGCCGAACGCCGGCAGGATCATGATGTAGACCTCGGGGTGACCGAAGAACCAGAAGATGTGCTGGAACATCACCGGGTCGCCGCCGCCGGCCGCGTTG
>DATDBI010000023.1:0-3064 GCA_036524915.1 Lysobacter sp.
GGTCATTAACGTTACTTTCACTTTCCTGATGGAGAGGTTACGATCGGGTTAAGTCTTGCCGTATTTGGCGTCTTTCTTGACCCCAACGGCCGGACCCACTGGATTCACCGACCCAGCTTTGGAGAGAGAGATGACCCTGAAGACCACCCAGCTCCGCGACGCGATTACCTTCGCGATCGCAGTGGGCACCACCGCTGTCGCCGGCACCGGCGCAGCCATCGCCCAGGAAGGCGAGAAGCAAGCCACCACCCTCGATCGCATCGAGGTGACTGGTTCGCGCATCAAGCGCGCCGATATCGAAACCTCGCAGCCGATCTTCTCGCTCAGCCGCGACGACATCACCGCGCAGGGCCTGACCTCCGTTGGCGACGTGATCCAGAACATCACGGCTAACGGTTCCACGCTCAACAGCACGTTCAACAACGGCGGCAACGGCGAAACCCGCGTCAACCTGCGCAACCTCGGTTCGGACCGCACCCTGGTGCTGGTCAACGGCCGTCGTTGGGTCGGTGGCACCGGCCTGGGCGGTTCGGTCGACCTCAACACGATTCCGACCGCTGCTGTCGAGCGCATCGAAATCCTGAAGGACGGCGCTTCGACCATCTACGGTTCGGATGCAATCGCCGGCGTCGTCAACGTCATCCTGCGTCAGAACTTCGAGGGCGCTGAAGCCAACGCCTACATCGGCCAGTTCGACAAGGGCGACGGTTCGCGTCAGGCCTACGACTTCATCATCGGCACCTCCGGCGATCGCTTCTCCGCGATGCTCGGCTACGGTTACGTGAAGGAAGAGCCGGTCATGGCCGGCGACCGCTACATCTCGAAGGAGCCGACCTACACCACCGGCAACTTCTTCGGCAGCGGCACCAGCCCTGACGGTCGCTTCGCGCTGTGCCCGGGCGGTTACAACCCGTCCACGCACGTGTGCACCGGCGGCCAGACCAACATCGGCGGCGTCGGCACCGCCGGCACCTGGACCTACGACGGCGCTGGCAGCCCTGCCCGTCCGTACGTGCCGGGCGTCGATGCGTACAACTTCGCTCCCGAGAACTACCTGCTGACCCCGCAGGAGCGCCGTTCGGTCTTCGGTAACGCCTCGGTCGACATCACCGACGACGTCCGCTTCAAGTCGACGATCACGTACAACGAGCGCGTCTCCGAGCAGCTGCTCGCGGCGATGCCGGTCACCCTGGGCCTGGCCCCGGGCGCCACCCCGCTCGCACAGAACGTGTTCATCAGCCGCAACAGCATCTACAACCCGACCGGTTCCGATGTCTCGCGCATCAACCGTCGTATCACCGAGACCGGTGGCCGTTCGTTCAACCAGGATGTCCGCACGTTCGCAATGAGCGCCGGCCTGGAAGGCACGCTGAACTTCGGTGAGAAGTACTTCGACTGGGAAGGCGGCTACTTCCGCGGCCAGAACAAGGCCAACAACACCACCATCGGCCTGTTCAACCTGATCGCGCTGGGCCAGGCCCTCGGCCCGTCGTTCCGTGATGCAACGGGCGTCGCCCGCTGCGGCACGGCCGCACTGCCGATCGCCGGCTGCGTCCCGCTGAATATCCTCGGCGGCGTCGGTGGCGTGACCCCGGATATGCTGGACTTCGTGAGCTTCACCGCCCACGACGAGTACAGCTACACCCAGCAGTCCTACTACGCCAACATCAGCGGTGAGCTGTTCGACCTGCCGGGCGGCCCGCTGGGCTTCTCGTTCGGTCTGGAACACCGCACCGAAGACGGCTACGACTCGCCGGACGCACTGATCAACTCGGGCAACACCACGGGCAACGCCCGTACCGCGACCGCCGGTGGTTACAGCCTCGACGAGGCTTACGTCGAGTTCGCTGTGCCGGTGCTGGCTGACGTGCCGTTCGCCAAGCTGCTCGACTTCTCGGTGGCCACGCGCTACTCGGACTACAGCAACTTCGGTGACACGCTCAACAGCAAGTTCGGTTTCCGCTGGAAGCCGATCGAAGACCTGATGGTCCGCGGCAACTGGTCGGAGGGCTTCCGCGCTCCGTCGATCGCCGAGCTGTTTGCTGGCCAGGCTGACTCGTTCCCGAGCCTGAGCGATCCCTGCAACACGGCCAACTACGGCAACCAGACGACCATCGCGCAGGCCCAGTGCCGTGCCGAGGGCGTTGCGGCCGGTGGTTACCGTCAGGACAGCGCGCAGATCCGCATCACCGTCGGCGGCAACCCGGACCTGCTGCCTGAGAAGTCCGAGTCGTACACCTTCGGCTTCGTCTACAGCCCGAGCTACGCTGAAGGCCTCGACGTCTCGCTGGACTGGTGGAAGATCAAGCTGACCGACGCGATCACCACGATCGGCGGCACCAACATCATCCAGCAGTGCCTTGACTCCGGCGGCACCGGTCCGACCTGCTCGCTGTACAACCGTAACGCTGCAGGCGACATCAACACGCTGCTCAACACCACCACGAACATCGGTGGCACCAAGGTCGAAGGCTACGACCTGACCGTCGGCTACCGCCTGCCGGAAACCGCGTGGGGCAACTTCAGCTTCACCTGGGACACCACCTACCTGGCTGACCAGGAAGATGATCTCGACGGCGACGGCATCTTCGGCGAAGACATCCAGCAGGCCCCGGCCATTGGCCAGCCGCTGAACTCCGACGAAAGCGGCAACCAGGTTGGCGAGTACTTCCAGAACGACAACAGGTGGCGCATCCGCTCCAACCTGACTGCTCGTTGGGACAAGGCCGACTGGGGCGCGACCTGGAACGTGCGCTTCTACTCGGCCCAGGACGAACCCTGCGATCCGGGCTTCGAAGAGTACGGCTTCGGTTACCTGTGCACCGACGCAGACCGTTTCGTTGGTATCCCGAGCGACACCAACAGCAACGGCGTGTGGGACGGCACGGCTGGCGGCGACACGATCGAGTCGCGTCCGGCAGCTGAGCACCACATCGGCGCCACCACGTACCACGATGCAAGCGTCTACTGGAACGCACCGTGGAACGCGAAGGTCACGTTGGGTATCAACAACATCTTCGACAAGAACCCGCCGATCGTGCTGAACGCGTTCGCCAACACGTTT
>DATDBI010000024.1:0-5920 GCA_036524915.1 Lysobacter sp.
ACCCATGGCGCATTCGCACCACGACTACTCGCAGGGCTACGGTCCGGTTGGCCCGGTTCCGCA
The DNA here is from genome assembly GCA_036524915.1 of Lysobacter sp. Classification (GTDB taxonomy): domain Bacteria; phylum Pseudomonadota; class Gammaproteobacteria; order Xanthomonadales; family Xanthomonadaceae; genus Lysobacter_J. The sequence continues at coordinate 64 of DATDBI010000024.1, forward strand.
GGAGCACAACGTCGTTTACACGACGCTGCACTACGACACCCCGTGGTCGTATGAGAACTACCTCAAGACCGGTGGCTACGCCGCGCTGCGCAAGATCCTGAGCGAGAAGATGGATCCGGTTGCGGTGATCGACATGGTCAAGGCCTCGGGCCTGCGCGGCCGCGGCGGCGCCGGCTTCCCGACCGGCCTGAAGTGGAGCTTCATGCCCAAGGGCAGCGGCACCCAGAAGTACATCCTGTGCAACTCGGACGAATCCGAGCCCGGCACGGCGAAGGACCGCGACATCCTGCGTTACAACCCGCATTCGGTGGTCGAGGGCATGGCGATCGCCTGCTACGCGACCGGTTCGACGGTGGCCTACAACTACCTGCGTGGCGAGTTCCATCACGAGCCGTTCGAGCATTTCGAGCAGGCACTGAAGGAAGCCTACGAGAACGGCTGGCTGGGCAAGAATGTGCTCGGTAGCGGCGTCGACATCGACATCCATGGCGCGCTCGGCGCTGGCGCCTACATCTGCGGTGAAGAAACCGCATTGATGGAGTCGCTGGAAGGCAAGAAGGGCCAGCCGCGCTACAAGCCGCCGTTCCCGGCCAACTTCGGCCTGTTCGGCAAGCCGACCACGATCAACAACACCGAGACCTACGCCTCGGTGCCGGCGATCATCCGCAATGGCGCCGAGTGGTTCCTCAACCTGGGCAAGCCGAACAACGGCGGGCCGAAGGTGTTCTCGGTGTCGGGCCACGTCGCCCGCCCGGGCAATTACGAGATCCGCCTCGGCACGTCGTTCGCCGACCTGCTGGACATGGCCGGCGGCATGCGCTGCGGTCGCCAGCTGAAGGCCGTGATTCCGGGTGGCTCCTCGATGCCGGTGCTGCCGGGCGAGACCATGATGGGCCTGACGATGGACTACGACTCGATCCAGAAGGCCGGTTCCGGCCTCGGCTCGGGCGCGGTGATCGTGATGGACGAGACCACCTGCATGGTCCGCGCCTGCCAGCGCATCGCCCGGTTCTACTTCAAGGAAAGCTGTGGCCAGTGCACGCCGTGCCGCGAAGGCACCGGCTGGATGTACCGCATGCTGACCCGCATCGTCGACAAGCAGGCCACCCTCGAGGACCTGCAGATGCTGCGCGCCGCTGCCGGCCAGATCGAGGGCCACACCATCTGCGCATTCGGCGAAGCCGCGGCGTGGCCGGTGCAGGGCTTCCTGCGTCACTACTGGAACGAGTTCGAGTACGCGATCGTGCATAAGCGCTTCCTTGTCGACGACCAGGCTGCCGGCGCGGTGCAGGAGATGGCGGCATGAGCGCCCAGCCCGTGAATCCCAACGTGCCGCCGGATCACGTCTCGATCGAGATTGATGGCGTTGCGATGGTCGCGCCGAAGGGCTCGATGATCATCCAGGCCGCCGACAAGGCCGGCATTCCGATCCCGCGCTTCTGCTACCACGACAAGCTTGCGATCGCGGCGAACTGCCGCATGTGCCTGGTCGAAGTGGAGAAGATGCCCAAGCCGGCACCGGCCTGCGCCACGCCGGTCATGGAAGGCATGAAGATCGTCACGCGCAGCGAAAAGGCTTTGAAGTCGCAGCGCAACGTGATGGAGTTCCTGCTGATCAACCACCCGCTTGACTGCCCGATCTGCGATCAGGGCGGCGAGTGCGAACTGCAGGATCTGTCGCTGGGTTACGGCCGTTCGGTCAGCCGCTTCTCCGAGCGCAAGCGCGTGGTGCCCGACGAGGACATCGGTCCGCTGGTCGCTACCGAGATGACCCGCTGCATCCAGTGCACGCGCTGCGTCCGCTTCACCGCGGAGATTGCCGGCACCTACGAGCTGGGCGGCATGTACCGCGGCGAGAACCTGCAGATCGGTACGTTCGACGGCAAGCCGCTGACGACCGAGCTGTCGGGCAACGTCATCGACGTCTGCCCCGTCGGCGCGCTGACCAACAAGGTGTTCCAGTTCAAGGCACGCCCGTGGGAACTGACCGCGCGCGAGTCGCTGGGCTACCACGACGCGCTGGGCAGCAACCTGTTCCTGCACGTGCGCCGCGGCGAAGTGCTGCGCACCGTGCCGCGCGACAACGAAGCGGTCAACGAGTGCTGGCTGTCGGACCGCGACCGTTACTCGCACCAGGGCCTGTATGCGCAGGACCGCGCGACGGTGCCGATGATCAAGGAAAACGCCGGCACGCCGGAAGAAAGCTGGCGCGAAGCGTCGTGGGAAGAAGCGCTGGCCCGGGCCGCGAAGATCCTGCGCGACAACGGCGCCGACAGCCTCGGCATCCTGGCCCATCCGGCGACCTCTAACGAAGAGGGCGTGCTGCTGGCCCGTCTGGCCGAAGCGCTGGGCACCGGCAACATCGACCACCGCATCGGCCAGCACGACCTGAGCGATGCCGCCATCGCCGCGCCGTTCGCGACGCCGGTGAACGACATCGACCATGCCGACCTGATCGTCATCGTCGGATCCAACCTGCGCCATGAGTTGCCGCTGGTGCACCAGCGCGTGCGCAAGGCCTGGACCCGCGGTGCCAAGGTGCACGTGGTCAACCCGGTCGATTTCGACTTCACCTTCGACATCGCCGGCAAGCAGATCGTGGCCCCGTCGCAGATTGCCGCGGCGCTTGCCGATGCCAGCCTGACCGACCTGGCCAAGAACGCAACGCGCGCCGTGATCATCGTCGGTGCCCTCGCCGAGAACGGCGCGCATGCTGCCGCCATCCGCAAGGCTGCGGTGCAGTTCGCTGCCACCACCGGTGCCGGGCTCAACCGCATCCCGCAGGGCGCCAACCCGGTCGGCCTGTCCGACTACGGCGTGCTGCCGATCGGCCGCGACGCCCAGTCGATGCTGGCCGATCCGCGCACTGCCTACATCCTGTACGGCATCGAGCCGGGCATGGACTTCGCCGACACCGCGACGGCGCTGAAGGCGCTCAACGCGGCCCAGGTCGTGGCGTTCAGCACCTTCGCGTGCCGTTCGACCCGTGCCGTCGCCGATGTGATCCTGCCGATCGGTCTGTTGCCGGAAATCGACGCCACCCTGACCAACCTCGACGGTCGCCAGCAGGTCGCCGTTTCCGGCGGCAAGCTGCCAGGCCAGGCCCGCCCGGGCTGGCGCGTGCTGCGCGCGCTCGGCGGCGAGCTGGAGGCACGCGGCTTCGGTTTCACCGATCTGGCCGGCCTGCGCGCGAGCATGCACATGCGCGATACGCAGGTCGTGGCGGGCAAGGCCCCGAAGTCCGGCGGCGACGGTCTCGAAGTCGCGGCCAGCGTCGCCATCTACCGCAGCGATGCGGTGGTGCGCCGCGCTCCCGCACTGCAGTCGCATCCGCTCAATGTCGAGCCCAAGGCGACTATCAATCCGCATGACGCATCCGCCCTAGGCCTGGCCGACGGTGTGGTGGCCAAGTTCAACACCGCCGCCGGCACCGCGACGTTGCCCGTCGCCGTCAGCGACAAGGTCGCGCGCGGCACGGTGTGGGTTGAAAGCGGACATGGCGCGACCGCGCCGATGTCGGGTCGCGTGCAGGCGGGGAGGGCATAAGAATGTTTGATCCGTTCCGCGACTGGCTGCTGTCGTTCGGCAACCTCGGTGCCGTCCTCTGGATCGTGTTGAAGATCCTCCTGATCGCCATGCCGGTGATCATCACGGTGGCGTTCTACGTGGTCTGGGAGCGCAAGCTGATCGGCTGGATGCACGTGCGCCACGGGCCCATGTACGTGGGCCGCGGCATCCTCCAGGCGTTCGCCGATGTCTTCAAGCTGCTGTTCAAGGAAGTGATCCAGCCGACCAAGGCCGAGCCCTTCCTGTTCCTGCTGGCGCCGTTGATCGCGCTGGCCCCGGCCTTTGCGGCGTGGGCGGTGGTGCCGTTCGACTACCAGGTGGTGCTGTCGAATGCCAACGCCGGCCTGCTGTACCTGCTGGCGATGACCTCGCTGGGCGTGTACGGCATCATCCTCGCCGGTTGGGCATCGAACTCGAAGTACGCCTTCCTCGGTGCCATGCGCGCCGCGGCGCAGGTGGTCTCGTACGAAATCGCCATGGGCTTTGCCATGGTCGGCGTGATGGTCGGCGCCGGCAGCCTCAACCTCACCGACATCGTGATGGCGCAGGCCGGCAACGCCGGCGCGCTGGAATGGTTCTGGGTGCCGATGTTCCCGCTGTTCGTCATCTACTTCATCTCCGGCGTGGCCGAAACCAACCGCGCGCCGTTCGACGTGGTCGAAGGCGAGTCGGAAATCGTCGCCGGCCACATGGTCGAGTACTCGGGTTCGGCGTTCGCGCTGTTCTTCCTGGCCGAATACGCCAACATGATCCTGATCAGCTTCCTGGTCTCGATCTTCTTCGTCGGTGGCTGGCTCAGCCCGCTGCACGGCCTGGGCATTCCGTTCCTGTCGGTCGACGGATGGTGGTGGTTGCTGATCAAGGTGGCGTTCTTTGCCAGCTGCTTCATCTGGTTCCGCGCGTCGTTCCCGCGCTATCGCTACGACCAGATCATGCGCCTGGGCTGGAAGGTGTTCATCCCGATCACCATCGCCTGGATCTGCGTGGTCGCCTTGATGGCGTACTTCAAAATCTTCGAACCCGGCGTGTAAGGGTCAACAGGCATGAATCGCATAGTTTCCTACTTCAAGAGCCTGCTGCTCATCGAGCTTGCGCAGGGGCTTGCCCTCACCGGCAAGTACCTGTTCAAGCCGAAGTACACGCTGATGTACCCGATGGAGAAGACGCCGCAGTCGCCGCGCTTCCGCGGTGTGCATGCGCTGCGCCGCTACCCCAACGGTGAAGAGCGCTGCATCGCCTGCAAGCTGTGCGAGGCGGTATGCCCGGCACTGGCGATCACCATCGACTCGGAGAAGCGCGAGGACGGCACCCGCCGCACCACCCGCTACGACATCGACCTGTTCAAGTGCATCTTCTGCGGCTTCTGCGAAGAGTCCTGCCCGGTCGACTCGATCGTGGAGACGCACATCCACGAGTACCACTTCGACAAGCGCGGACAGAACATCGTCACCAAGCCGCAGCTGCTGGCCATCGGCGACCGTCTCGAAGCCGAGATCGCCGAGCGCCGCGCTGCCGACGCACCTTTCCGCTGAGGCCTGAAGCATGGATCTCGCCCAGATCTCCTTTTTCGTATTCGCCGCCGTGGCCACCGCCGCCGCGGTCGGCGTCATCAGCGTGCGCAACCCGGTGCACGCCGTGTTGTTCCTGGTGCTCACCTTCTTCTCGGTCGCCTGCACCTGGATCATCGCCGGTGCCGAGTTCCTCGGCGTGGCCCTGATCCTGGTGTACGTCGGCGCGGTGATGGTGCTGCTGCTGTTCGTGGTGATGATGCTCGACATCGACGTCGCCCCGTTGCGCGAGGGCTACGTGCGCTACCTGCCGGTCGGCCTGGTGGTTGCGGTGGTGATGCTGGTCGAGATGCTGACCCTGATCGGGGTCAAGGCCAAGGTCGCCACGGCCTTCGCCGCCGACGCCACCACCGGCGGCAACACCGCCTGGCTGGCCCGCGCACTGTTCACCCAGTTTCTGCTGCCGTTCGAACTGGCCGCGGTGATCCTGACCGTGGCGGTGATCGCCGCAGTCACGCTGACCCTGCGCCGCCGCGTCGGTGCCAAGCACCAGAGCCCGTCGGCCCAGGCCCGCGTGCGCGCCAGCGACCGCCTGCGCATGGTCAAGATGGACGCAGTGAAGCCGGTCCTGCCGGTCGAAGCGCCCGCAGAGGAGAGCAAGCCGTGAGTGAATTCTTCGGCGCCGGCCTCGCGCTCGGCCACTATCTCGCCCTTGGCGCGGTGCTGTTCTGCATCAGCGTTGCCGGCATCTTCCTCAACCGCAAGAACGTGATCATGTTGCT
>DATDBI010000025.1:0-2157 GCA_036524915.1 Lysobacter sp.
TACCTGACCAAGGAAATCCAGGACGTCTACCGCCTGCAGGGCGTGAAGATCAACGACAAGCACATCGAGGTGATCGTTCGCCAGATGCTGCGCAAGGTCGAGATCATCGACCAGGGCGACAGCAAGTTCCTCAACGGCGAGCAGGTCGAGCGTCAGCGTCTCATCGAAGAGAACGCCAAGCTGGTCGGCCGCAACGAGATCATCGCCGGGTACGAGCCGGTCCTGCTGGGCATCACGAAGGCCTCGCTGGCAACCGAATCGTTCATCTCCGCGGCCTCCTTCCAGGAGACCACCCGCGTGCTGACCGAGGCTGCCGTCCGCGGCACCCGCGACGGCCTGCGCGGCTTGAAGGAGAACGTGATCGTCGGCCGTCTGATCCCGGCCGGTACCGGCTTGGCGTACCACACGCTGCGCCGCAAGAACGCGTCGGGCCTGACCGACTCGGAGATGGAAGCACTGTCCTCGCCGGTCACCGCCGCCGAGCCGGTGGCGGAAGCGGTCGAGGCCGAAGGCGAGTCGAGCGCCTCGTAAGCGGCATGACGGGGCAGGGCGGGGGCGATCAGTCGCCTTCCGCCCTGGATCCCGGCGGTCGCTTGCCGGATGGTTGATTTGCTTGGTTTTGCCGGCCAAGGCCGGTTACAATTACGGAAATACCGACAGCCCCCTCGTGGGGCCGTCCAGATCACGAAATGAGGATGCAGGATGCGCCTCGTGTTCGGCCCAGGATGGGCGGGATCGCAGTGAAGTTCCGACCACGCAGGCTGCCTTCGGCGGCCCGGGCGGAACACACGGTTTAGCTCGCGTTGACGGAGACGTCTGACGCGGGCTATACTTTTTCGTCTCGGTATGCCGGGTTGCCCCGGCGTGCCGTTCGTTTTTCCACGAAAGGCCAATCCAGGCCTTCTTCAAAGAGTTCCAGATGGCGACGATCAATCAGCTGGTCCGCAAGCCGCGGCAGGCGACCACCTACAAGAGCGCCTCGCCGGCGCTCGCGAACTGCCCGCAGCGTCGTGGCGTTTGCACCCGCGTGTACACCACGACCCCGAAGAAGCCGAACTCGGCTCTGCGTAAGGTCGCCAAGGTTCGCCTGACCAATGGCTACGAAATCATTTCGTACATCGGCGGCGAAGGTCACAACCTGCAGGAGCACTCGGTCGTGCTGATCCGCGGCGGTCGCGTCAAGGACCTGCCGGGCGTGCGCTACCACACCGTGCGTGGCTCGCTCGATGCCGCCGGTGTCGCCAAGCGCCGCCAGAGCCGCTCCAAGTACGGCGCCAAGCGTCCGAAGTCCTAAGCCGGACGACCGTTTCGGTCTCCGTACAAGAATCACGAGAATAGGTACGCACCATGTCGCGTAAAGGTTCCACCCCTCAGCGTTCGGTCCTGCCGGACCCCAAGCACGGCAGCGAGACGATCGCCCGTTTCATCAACATGGTCATGCAGAGCGGCAAGAAGTCGGTCGCCGAGAAGATCGTCTACGGCGCGATGGATGCCATCAGCGAGAAGAACCCCAATGCCCTCGAGCTTGTCGAGAAGGCGCTGGGCAACGTCTCGCCTGCGGTCGAAGTCAAGTCGCGTCGCGTCGGCGGTGCCACCTACCAGGTGCCAGTCGAAGTCCGTGCCTCGCGCCGCATGGCGCTGGCAATGCGCTGGCTGATCGAGTCGGCGCGCAAGCGCGGCGAGAACACCATGCCTCGCAAGCTCGCTGCCGAACTGATCGACGCCTCGGAAAGCCGCGGCGGCGCCATCAAGAAGCGCGAAGAAACCCACCGCATGGCGGAAGCGAACAAGGCGTTCGCCCACTACCGCTGGTGATCTGAGCCGGGCGCCCCCATATAGGGGGTCGCCCCACTCAGCAGCACGACATGTGCTGCCGCGGCGGTGTGAAAGCCGCCATGCGAACCGGAGGCCGCCTTTGAGGCGGCGTCCGGCCATTTGGAATTTGAAAACTTACGAGAGGGTCCCGTGGCTCGCACCACTCCCATCGAGCGTTACCGCAACTTCGGCATCATGGCTCACATCGATGCCGGCAAGACCACCACGTCCGAACGCATCCTGTTCTACACCGGTGTCAGCCACAAGATCGGCGAAGTGCACGAAGGTGCCGCGACGATGGACTGGATGGAGCAGGAGCAGGAGCGCGGCATCACCATTACG
>DATDBI010000026.1:0-12301 GCA_036524915.1 Lysobacter sp.
GCGACGGCTAGAGTCGCCGCCGGGGGACGGCATGGGATCTGAAGTGAAACAACGTGAAGTGAAACACTCGACCAGGCGCGGCGCGCGCACGGTCCTGGCATTGGCGCTGGCGCTTGCCAGCGGCGCCGCGTCCGCGTTGGGCCTGGGCCAGATCGAGGTCAAGTCGCGGATCGGGCAGCCCTTCCTCGCTGAAATTCCCATCGTCTCCAGCGATCCGTCGGAGCTGGAGAACCTCCAGGCCGAGCTGGCCTCGCCCCTCGTATTCGCCCGCATCGGGCTGCAACCGCCCGCCGGCGTGGTCGCCGAACTGCGCTTCGCGTCGGCGCTCGACTCGGCCGGGCGGCCGGTCATCCGCGTCACCAGCGACCAGCCGGTGAACGAATCGCTGCTCACCTTTCTGGTCTCGGTCGACTGGGGCCAAGGCCGGCTGGTCCGCGAGTACTCGGCGCTGCTGGACACCCCGCGCACGGTCTCGGCGCCGCTGCAGCCGCAGATCGAGGAGACCGTGGTCTCCGCCCCGAACACCATCGAACGTCCGCTCGAGCCTGAAGTCGCATCCGCTCCGGCCGACGCACCCGCCGAAGCCGTGCCGGCCGACGGGCAAGCGGCGCAAGCCGTGGCCGCCGGCCCCGATGGCGACAACAACGCCAACGCCAACGCCAACGCCAACGACATCGCACCGACGCCGACGCCGGCTGCCGAGCCAGTGCAGGTTGCCAGCGCTGCGCCGGCCAGGGCGCCTGCGGGCGACCTTGCCGATGCGTATTCGGTGCGCCGTGGCGACACCTTGTCCGGCATCGCCGGTCGCTTGCAGGGCGAGGGCTTCACCCTCGACCAGGCGATGATCGCGCTGTTGCGCGCCAATCCCGACGCCTTCATCGACGGCAACGTCAACCGGCTGAAGGCTGGTGCGGTGCTCGACGTGCCGGTCGGCGAGCAGCTGGCCAGTGTCGATGCGGCGCAGGCGCGGCAGCTGGTCAGCAGCCAGGTCCGGCAATGGCGCGATGCCCGCCGGGCGGTACCCCAGCCGGCCCTTGAAGGCGGCGTCGCTGCCGGCGTGGCGGCTGCACCGGTGGCAAGCACGGCGACGACGGCGGCAACCCCGCGCAGTGCCGATGCGCGTCTGGAAATCGTTCCGCCTGGCGCCAGCAGCGCTACCCAGGCGGGAACACAATCCGGCATCAATGCCGGTGGTGAGGGCGACATGCTGCGTCAGGAATTGCAACAGAGCACCGAAACCCTCGCCGCGCGCGAGGCCGAACTGCAGGAGCTCAAGGGTCGCGTTGCCGAACTCGAGCAGCTCCAGAACAAGCAGCAGCAGCTGATCGCGATGAAGGACAGCGAGCTGGCCGCAGCGCAACAGCGCCTGGCGCAGAGCAACCAGAAAGACCAGTCGATGCAGGCCGCCTCGGCCATGCCCTGGCTGATCGGCGGTGGCGTGCTGCTGCTGGTCGTTGCCGGTGGTTGGTTGTGGCGTCGGCGTCCGGCCAAGCCGGTGTTCCGCGCACCGTTGCCGTCCGATGCCGTGGCGGCGACGCCGTCGATCGCCGATTCGTTCACCGAATCCTCGTTCCCCGCATCCGCTTCCAGCGCGCAACAGCGCGTGCCGGAGCAGGCCGAGGCCGACCTGCGTCTCGAGGAAGAGCCGGCAGTGCCGGTGCTCGAGCTGCAGTGGGCGTCGTCCGCCCCGGCGCCGGCGGCAGCGCCGCCTGCCAGCGCCCAGGCGCCTGCCTGGCACGTGGCATCGGCCGATACCAAGGGCCGCGTCGAGCCGTCGATGGCACAGCAGCCGGGCCAGGAGCGCCTCGAACTTGCCCGCGCGTACCTCGACCTGGGAGACCACGAAAGTGCGCGCCAGTTGCTCGCTGAAGTCGTGATCAACGGTGACCTGGCCGCCCGCCAGCGCGCTTCGCGGATGCTGCAGGATCTGGACTGAGAATCGGACCGGACCCACCGTGGTTGAAACCGTAACCGCCGCCGACGCCCCGCCGTCGCGGCGCCATGCCCTCGGCGTCGAATACGACGGCAGCGGGTTCTCCGGCTGGCAACGGCTGAGCAAGCATGGCGAACCGGAGCGGGACGGCGAACAGACCCTGCAGGCCGCCCTCGAGCAGGCCTTGTCGTTCGTCGCCGGCCACCCGGTCGAAGTGGTCTGTGCCGGTCGAACCGACGCCGGCGTGCATGCGGCCTGCCAGGTCGTCCACTTCGACAGCACCGCGGTGCGTGACCCGCGCGGCTGGATGCTGGGCGTCACCAGCCGCCTGCCGCCGCAGATCTGCGTGCGCTGGGCGCAGCCGGTGCCGGACGATTTCCATGCGCGCTTCTCGGCACGCGCGCGCCGCTACCGCTATCGCATCCTCAACCGCCCGGTGCGTCCCGCGCTCGGCCGCCAGTACCTGAGCTGGGAGCGGCGTCCGCTCGATGCCGATGCCATGCACCGCGCCGCGCAGGCACTGCTGGGCGAGAACGACTTCTCCGCGTTCCGCACCGTCCACTGTCAGGCGCCGCATGCGATGCGCGAAATGCAGCAGATCAGCGTTCGCCGCGACGGCGACACCCTCGAGGTCGAGGTGCAGGCCAATGCCTTCCTCCACCACATGGTCCGCAACATCGTCGGCAGCCTGCTGATGGTGGGCAGCGGTGAACAACGCGAAGGCTGGATCGGCGAACTGCTGGCCGGCCGCGACCGCACCGTCGCCGGTCCGACCGCGCCGTCGGCAGGCCTGGTGTTCCTCGGGCCGCGCTATCCCGCGCAGTGGGGCCTGCCTGCCGAGGTCACGCTGTGAGCGCAGAGCACACGCGCATCAAGTTCTGCGGCATGACCCGCAGCGAAGACATCGGCGAGGCCAGCCGGATGGGTGTCGACCTGATCGGGCTGGTATTCGCCGGGCGCAGTACGCGCCGGCTCGGCATCGCCCGGGCGGCGGCGCTCAGGACTGACATCCCGGACGGCATCGAAGCGGTCGCGTTGTTCATGGACAACACGGCTGCGGAAGTAAGCGAAGTGGTGACGCAGGTGCGTCCCAGCCTCCTGCAGTTCCATGGCGACGAGGACGAAGCGTTCTGCCAAAGCTTCGGTCTGCCGTATCTCAAGGCCATCGCGATGGGTGGCGAAGACGGGCAGGGCATCAACTGGGTTGCGCGGTATCCGGGAGCGACCGCGCTGCTGCTCGACAGTCACGCAGCCGGCGGCGCTGGCGGTACTGGTCGCACCTTCGACTGGTCGCGCATCCCGTCGCAGCTGGGCAAACCCTTCCTGCTGGCCGGCGGCATCAAGTCCGACAACGTGTTCGACGCCGTCCGGGCCGTGCGCCCGTGGGGCGTGGACGTGTCGAGCGGCATCGAGAGCGCGCCCGGCATCAAGGACGCCGTGCGCATGCGGCGCTTCGTCGAGGAAGTGCGCCGCGCCGACAAATCCCCCTGACGGGTCGGTTTCTCACGCCGCCAGTTCGGCGCGCAACCACGTCGCCAGTCGGCCAACGCGCGGGTCGCTGCTGCGCCTGGGCGCGCACAACGCCCAGCATCCCTGAGTCGGCACGAATCCCCAGGGTGCGAACAGCCGGCCCGCCGCGATGTCCTCCGCGACCAGCGGCTCCGGGCTGATCGCCACGCCCAGTCCGGCCTGGGCGGCTTCGAGCAGGTAGTAGAGGTGTTCGAAGCCCGTGCCGAGGCGCAATGCGTCCGGGTCCAGACCCGAGCGTGCCGCCCAGTCCCGCCACGCTTGCGGTCGCGAAGTCGTGTGCAGCAGCGGCAAGCCGAGCAGCGCCGAAGCGGGAGCCCCGATCAATTGCGCGTGGCCGTCCAGACGCGACCCCAGCACCGGCCCGATCCGCTCGGGGGCGAGCTCATGCACTTGCCAGTCCGCCGGCCAGGGTGCCTGCGAGATCAGCAGCGCGGCGTCGAGTCCGCTCATCTGCGCATCGGGAATGGTTTCACTTGCCGACAGATGCAGTTTGACGTCGGGCAGTTCCCGCTCCAGTCGTTCCAGCCGCGGAATCACCCAGCGCGCCAGCACGCTGCCCGGGCAGCCCAGCACCAGCGGCGCCTGCAGCGGCCGGCGATGCAGTTCCGCCCAAGCCCCGCGCAGCGGTTCGAACGCAGCGTCGGCCGCTTCGTGCAGCCGGCGGCCTGCGAGGGTGAGCGCCAGGCCACGGCCCTGGCGTACGAACAGGGCAGTGCCGAGCGTCTCCTCCAATGACCGCAGGTGCCGGCTCACCGCGCCGTGGGTCACGTGCAGCTCGTCGGCGGCGCGACTCACGCTGTCCAGCCGGGCGACCGCCTCGAAGGCACGCAGGGCGTTGAGCGGAGGCAGTTCACGGGCCATGAAGTGTGAGTTTTCCTGACAGGTTGCGCTGATCTTATACGTTTTATCTACAATACCCGTGCGTTAAGGTGTTTGTCACCGCTGGTGCAGGCCCAGCTTGCTGGTGGCGCCCCCTCCCCAGTCGCCAGCAAGCTGGATTCCTGCTTCCGCAATGCTTCAAGGGAGATGACATGAGCGTCGTGGACTTCCACGCCTACCCGGACGCCTCCGGTCACTTCGGCCGCTATGGCGGCCGCTTCGTCGCCGAGACCCTGATCGGTCCGCTCGAGGAACTGGCTGCGGCCTACGATGCGGCCCGGGTCGATCCGGCCTTCGTTGCCGAGTTCGATCGCGATCTGGCGCACTACGTCGGCCGCCCCAGTCCGATCTACCACGCGCAGCGGTTGAGCGAGGAAGTCGGCGGCGCGCGGATCCTGCTCAAGCGCGAAGACCTCAACCACACCGGCGCGCACAAGATCAACAACACCATCGGCCAGGCGCTGCTCGCCAGCCGCATGGGCAAGACCCGGATCATTGCCGAGACCGGTGCCGGCCAGCACGGCGTGGCCAGTGCCACCGTGGCTGCGCGCCTGGGCCTGGAATGCGTGGTCTACATGGGCGCCACCGATATCGAGCGGCAGAAGATCAACGTCTACCGCATGCGCCTGCTCGGCGCGACGGTGGTGCCGGTGACCAGTGGTTCGGCCACGCTCAAGGATGCGTTGAACGAGGCGATGCGCGACTGGGTCACCAACGTGCGCGACACGTTCTACATCATCGGCACCGTCGCCGGTCCGGACCCCTATCCGCGCATGGTCCGCGACTTCAACGCGATCGTCGGCCGCGAGGCGCGGGCGCAGATGCTGGCCGAATACGGTCGTCTGCCTGATGTGGTGACTGCGTGCGTCGGCGGCGGCAGCAACGCGATCGGCATCTTCCACGCCTTCCTCAACGACCGCGACGTCCGCCTGGTCGGCGCCGAGGCGGCGGGCGAGGGCATCGCCACGGGCCATCACGCCGCATCGCTGGCGGCCGGCCGTCCGGGCGTGCTGCATGGCAACCGCACCTACGTGCTGTGCGACGACGACGGCCAGATCATCGAGACGCATTCGGTGTCGGCCGGCTTGGACTACCCGGGCGTCGGCCCGGAACACGCATTCCTCAAGGACGCCGGCCGCGCCGAGTACGTCGGCGTGAGCGACGACGAGGCGCTGGCCGCCTTCCACCAGCTCGCGCGCTGCGAAGGCATCCTGCCCGCGCTGGAGTCCAGCCATGCGATCGCGCAGGCGACGAAGCTTGCGAGGGACCTGCCGAAGGATGCGGTCGTGCTGTGCAACCTGTCCGGCCGTGGCGACAAGGATGTGCACACCATTGCCTCGCGCGAAGGCATCACGTTCTGACACGGCACTTCATCGGACCCATCCATGAACCGCATCGACACCCGCTTCGTCGCACTCAAGGCCCAGCGTCGCAAGGCCCTGATCCCGTTCATCACGGCCGGTGATCCGTCGCTTGAGGCCACGGTGCCGGTGATGCACGCCCTCGTTGAGGCCGGGGCCGATGTGATCGAGCTGGGGGTGCCGTTCTCCGACCCGATGGCCGATGGGCCGACCATCCAGCGCAGTTCCGAACGTGCGCTGGCCCGTGGGGCAGGCCGGGCGTTCGTGTTCGATTGCGTGCGCAGGTTCCGCGAGCGCGACAACGACACTCCGGTGGTGCTGATGGGTTACCTCAACCCCGTCGAGATCCCCGGCGCCGACCGATTTGCCGCCGAGGCGGTCGCGGCCGGGGTCGATGGCGTGCTGCTGGTCGACCTGCCTCCGGAAGAGTCGGCGCAGTTCCGCGTCGCATTCTCGGCGCACGGCCTGGCGCTGATCCTGCTGGCGTCGCCCACCACAACTGACGCCCGCATGGGCCTGCTCTGCGAGCAGGCGCAGGGCTATCTCTACTACGTCAGCTTCGCCGGCGTGACCGGTGCTGACCGGCTCGACGCCGGCGCCGCCGGCGCGCGCCTGCACGATATCCGCGGCCGCAGCCGCGTGCCGGTCGTCGCAGGTTTCGGCATCAAGGATGCCGCCAGCGCGGCCGCCATGGCGGGCGAGGCCGAAGGCGTCGTCGTCGGCAGCGCCCTGGTGGCGGCACTGGCCGAGGCCGTCGACCCGGCAGGCCAGGCCCGGGAATTTCTCTCCCCATTGCGGGCTGCGATCGACGCTCTGCCGGGCTGAGCACGCCACTGCGCTAAACTGGCCCGCTCGGCCGGACCCCACTCCGGCACTCACCAAGCCTGAACGGGGAACACCCAACGCATGTCCTGGCTCAAGAAACTCATGCCTTCGGGCATCCGCACCGAGACGGGCGCTTCCAAGCGCCGCAGCGTGCCGGAAGGCCTGTGGGAGAAGTGCGACCGCTGCGGCGCCGTGCTTTACCGCCCGGAGCTCGAGGAGAACCTCGAGGTCTGCCCGAAGTGCGGCTTCCACATGGCGATCCGGGCGCGGGTGCGCCTGACCGCGCTACTCGATGCCGGCAGCACCACCGAAATCGCGGCCGAGCTCGGCCCGGTCGACGTGCTGAAGTTCAAGGACCAGAAGAAGTACGCCGATCGCATCAAGGCCGCCCAGAAGTCCACCGGCGAGCGTGATGCGCTGATCGCCATGAGCGGCACCCTCAAGCAGCGCCCGCTGGTCGCCTGCGCCTTCGACTTCGCCTTCATGGGCGGCTCGATGGGCTCGGTCGTCGGTGAGCGCTTCGCCCGCGCGGCCGAAACCGCGGTCGATCTGGGCTGCCCGATGGTGTGCTTCACCGCCACTGGCGGCGCGCGCATGCAGGAGAGCCTGTTCTCGCTGATGCAGATGGCCAAGACGTCGGCGGCGCTGGGACGCATGCGTTCCAGGGGCCTGCCCTTCATCTCGGTCATGACCCATCCGACCACCGGTGGCGTGTCGGCGTCGTTCGCGATGCTGGGCGATCTCAACCTCGCCGAGCCGGAGGCCCTGATCGGCTTCGCCGGCCCGCGCGTGATCGAGCAGACCGTGCGCGAGACCCTGCCGGAAGGCTTCCAGCGCTCGGAGTTCCTGCTCGAGCACGGTGCCATCGACCAGATCTGCGACCGCCGCGAGATGCGCGACCGCCTGGCCACGCTGTTCGCGTTGATGATGAAGCAACCGCAGCCGGTAGACGAAGAGGTGGTTTCTTGACCCGCAAGTATTTCGGCACCGACGGCATCCGCGGACGCGTCGGTGAGGGTCCGATCTCGGCCGACTTCGTGATGCGCCTGGGCAATGCCTACGGTCACGCGCTGCCGCGCCGCGACTGGCGCAACCCGGTGGTGATCATCGGCAAGGACACGCGCATCTCGAACTACATGTTCGAGGCCGCACTGGAAGCAGGCCTGGTCGCCGCGGGTGTCGACGTGCAGCTGATGGGGCCGATGCCGACCCCGGCCGTGGCCCACCTGACCCACTCGATGCGCGCCGACGGCGGCATCGTGATTTCGGCCTCGCACAATCCGCACCACGACAACGGCATCAAATTTTTCTCCGCTGAAGGCGAGAAGCTCGACGACGCCACCGAACTGGCAATCGAGGCCGCACTGGAGCAGCCGTTCCGCACCGTCCCGTCTGAGCAGCTCGGCAAGGCCGTGCGCACGCGTGACGCACTGGGCCGCTACATCGAAGCCTGCAAGGGTTCAGTGCCCAAGGGCTTCGACCTGGGCGGCATGCGCATCGCCATGGACTGCGCCAACGGCGCGACCTACCAGCTCGGACCGCTGGTGCTGCGCGAACTGGGCGCACGCGTCGATCCGATCGGCATCGATCCCAACGGCATCAACATCAACGACGGCGTCGGTTCCACCCATCCGGAGACGCTGGCAGCGCACGTCAAGGCCACCGATGCCGACCTCGGCATCGCCTTCGACGGCGATGGCGACCGCGTGTTGTTTGTCGATGGCGAAGGTGTGGTCCGCGATGGCGACGACCTGATCTACGTGCTCGCCTGCGACTGGCAGCAGACCGGACGCCTGCGCGGGCCGGTGGTCGGCACCCTGATGACCAACTACGCGCTGGAGCGCGCGCTGGCCGAGCGTGGCATCGGCTTCGTCCGCGCCAAGGTCGGCGATCGCTACGTGCACCAGCAACTGCACGCCAACAATGCAGTGCTGGGCGGCGAAGCCTCAGGTCACCTGCTGTGCCTGGATCGCGCCAGCACGGGCGATGGCATCGTCAGCGCGCTGCAGGTCCTGGAAGTGCTCAAGCGTCGCGGCATGAGCCTGGGCCAGGCGCTCGACGGCTTCAGCAAGCTGCCGCAAAAGACGGTCAACGTGCGTTTCCAGGGCGGTGCCAAGCCGGCGGAAGCGCCGTCGGTACAGGCCGCGCTGGCACAGGCGCAGGCGGCCGTTGCCGGTCGCGGCCGTGCCTTCCTGCGCCCGTCCGGCACCGAGCCGGTGGTGCGGGTGACGGTGGAAGCCGACGACGCGACGCTGATGCAGGACACCCTCGACCGTCTCGCCGAAGCGGTTCGCGCCGCGGCCTGACCTCGCTCCTGCCGCTCCGCCCGGCGGACGTATCATTTCCAGATTGAACATCGACCCACACAGGGACGCCCCGTGAACCGTATTCCGACCCTCGACATCCGCCGTTTCAGCGAGCCCGCCAGTGCCGCCGACCGTGACGCCTTCGTGGCCGAACTGGGCGCGGCCTACCGCGAATGGGGCTTCGCCGGAATCCGTGGCCACGGCATCTCGACCGGCCAGATCGACGCGTCCTATGACGTGTTCAAGCGCTTCTTCGACCTCCCCGAAGCGGTGAAGCTGAAGTATCACGTCGCCGGAAGCGGCGGCGCCCGCGGCTACACACCGTTCGGCGTGGAAACGGCGAAGGACTCCAAGCACTTCGACCTCAAGGAGTTCTGGCACGTGGGCCGCGAGATTCCGCGCGACTCGCAGTACGCCGACGTGATGCCGCCGAACCTGTGGCCGGTGGAAATCCCGGAGTTCCGCGACCAGGCGTACGGCCTGTACGAGTCACTGGATCAGCTGGGTTCGCGCGTGCTCAGTGCGCTCGCGCTGCACATCGGCTTGCCGGAAACGTATTTCGCCGACAAGACCAATTCCGGCAACTCGATCCTGCGCCCGATCCATTACCCGCCGATCACGTCCGACGACGTCCCCAACGAGCGCGCTGGCGCGCACGAGGACATCAACCTGATCACGCTGCTGGTCGGTGCCAGTGCCGAGGGCCTGGAAGTGCGTTCGCACCAGGGCGAGTGGGTGCCGTTCACCGCCGACGCCGACACGATCGTCGTCAACATCGGCGACATGCTGCAGCGCCTGACCAACCACGTGTACCCGTCGACCACGCACCGTGTCGTCAATCCGCCGGGCGCGAAGGCGCGACAGCCGCGGTACTCGACCCCGTTCTTCCTGCACCCGAACCCGGACTTCCTGATCGACGTGCTGCCGTCGTGCGTAAGCGATGCGAATCCGAGCCGTTACCCGGAAGCGATCACCGCCCATGGCTACCTCGAAGAGCGCCTGCGCGAAATCAAGCTGAAGTGACGTTTTGAAGTGACGTTCTGCCCGCAGGCAATTCGCGCGGGCTACGAAACCGCAATCCCCGCGTCCGCAAGCGCCTCTCTCCACGCTGCCAGCTTCACCTCCCGCGCAATCGATGCATTCGCGGGACTGGTCGAAGGCAATCGCACGCAGCGCAATCCAAGTGCATCGGGCTGCACGCCGGCAAGGCGGCGGAATCCACCCTCGGCCTTGGCGCCATTGAACAACACCGTCCGGACCGCGCGATGAGCGGCGAAGAAGGCGACGAAATCATTGCCCTGGGCCGTGTCGTCGCGGATCGCCGAGTCCAGGCTGCCATCGCGTTCGCAACGGTCGAACACGTCCCACAGTGCAATGCCGGATTGCTTCAGGCGCAACAATCGCTGCGCGTAGGGCAGGGTGGGCAGGGCGCCCACCAGCTCGCCCATGATCGGCCAGAAGCGGTTGTGCGGATGCGCGTAGTACTGATGTGCCTGCAAGGACGCGGCGCCGGGCATGCTGCCGAGAATCAGCACGCGCGCATCTTTTGCACTGACGGGCGCAAAGCCCTTCAGCAGGCGCGAAGTGGCGGTGGAGGGCGTGTCCATGGATCGATTCTCGCCGACGTGAGGTAAACTTTGCGCCCTTCGTTCAGCGTGCCCACGGCCGCCGGACCCAGCCAGGAATCAAGGAGTGGCCATGCGCCGCAGAATCGTCGCCGGAAACTGGAAGCTGCATGGCGATCGCCGCTTCGCGCTGGAACTGCTCGATGCGCTGGTCGCGCAGCCGGCCCCGGCCGGGGTCGAGCAGCTGATCCTGCCGCCGCTGCCGTACCTGGCGGGCCTGATTGCCCGTTACGGCGACAAGGGCCTGACCTTTGGCGCCCAGGATGTCAGCGTCAACCAGAAGGGCGCCTACACCGGCGAAGTCTCCGCAGAGATGCTCAAGGACGTCGGTGCCCTGTACGGCCTGGTCGGCCACTCCGAGCGTCGCCAGTACCACGGCGAGAGCAGCGAGCTGGTCGCCCGCAAGTTCCTGGCCTGCAAGGCGGCCGGCCTGACCCCGATCCTGTGCGTGGGCGAGAGCCTGCGCGAGCGCGAGGACGGCCAGACGCAATGGCGCATCCAGGAGCAGCTCGAGCCGGTGTTCAAGCTGGGCGGCGCCAATGCACTGGAAGGCGCGATCCTGGCCTACGAGCCGGTCTGGGCCATTGGCACCGGCAAGACCGCGACGCCCGAACAGGCACAGGCCGTCCACGCATTCATCCGTAGCGAAATCTCCGGACACGATGCTAGAATTGCTGGCTCGCTACCGATCCTGTACGGCGGAAGCGTTAAGGCCGACAATGCCGCCGCGCTGTTTTCGCAGCCGGACGTCGATGGCGGCCTGGTCGGCGGGGCCTCACTGGTCGCAGCCGATTTCCACGCCATCGCGGTTGCGGCGGCACCCTGACGAGACGCGGGCCGGTCGATATCGACCAGTTCCGGATCGTTCCACGAGCTTCAAGTGAATTAAGAATCCAACGATGCTGTTGTTACTCAACGTCATCTACGTGCTGATCGCGATCGCGATGGTTGCGCTGATCCTGATGCAGCGCGGCGCGGGAGCGCAGGCCGGCTCCGGTTTCGGTGGCGGCGCCTCCGCGACGGTGTTCGGCGCGCGCGGTTCGGCCAACTTCCTGACCAAGGCCACCAAGTGGCTGGCGATCTCGTTCTTCGCGATCAGCCTGTTCATGGCCTGGCAGGCGATGCACCGGGCGACCGGCGACACCACCGCGGCCGCTCCGGCTGCCGGCGTGATGGCGCAGCAGGTTCCGACGGCTCCGTCGGCGCCTGGCGCGGTCAGCAACTCGGCAGTGCCCACGGCCCCGGTGGACCAGCCGGCGCCTGCCGGCAGCGTTCCGCAGGCTCCGGCCGCGACCGGCGCTGCTCCGGCGGCAACTCCGCCAGCCCCGGCCGCGACCCCGTCGCCCGAGCCGGCAAAGCCGCAGCCTCCCGCTGGCGGCTGAGCGGAACGGCTGGTCGGAAGGGGTACCATTGATTTTCATCAGCCCGGCACGGAACGCCGGGTACGGTCAGCGATGACCGGCAACGACCATGGCCTGCACAGGCGCGGTCGTGTCAGGACGACACAAGGTTTGATTGCCCAGGTGGCGGAATTGGTAGACGCACTACCTTGAGGTGGTAGCGACGTAAGTCGTGGGGGTTCGAGTCCCCCCTTGGGCACCATACCTGCAACGCGTTCCAGCGACACACGTTCAAAGACGTCAAACACGTACTGCAGCAAACAGCACCACCGACGCGGGTGCGGCGCGCACGGCGGGCCGGATCTCGCGCGGGGATGACCAGGCGGCAACACGCCGAGCCAAGGTCGCGTTGGCGGCCGAGCTAAACGAAGCGAGAGAACAACTAGTGCTGGCCGAATACCTGCCGACCCTGCTGTTCCTGATCGTCGCCGGAGGTATCGGC
>DATDBI010000027.1:0-6801 GCA_036524915.1 Lysobacter sp.
GAGCGCGCGAGGAACGCAACAATGAAGCGAATGCTGATCAATGCGACGCAGGCAGAAGAACTGCGCGTCGCCACCGTCGATGGCCAGACCCTGTACGACATCGACATCGAGCAACCGGCGAAAGAGCAGAAGAAGTCCAACATCTACAAGGGCCGCATCACCCGGCTCGAACCCTCCCTCGAGGCAGCTTTCGTCGAATACGGCGGCGAGCGTCACGGCTTTTTGCCGCTGAAGGAGATTTCCCGCGATTACTTCCAGGCTGGCGTCGACCACAACAAGGCCGGCCTGCGTGAACTGCTGCGCGAAGGCCAGGAAGTCGTAGTCCAGGTCGACAAGGAAGAGCGTGGCAACAAGGGCGCTGCCCTGACCACGTTCATCTCGCTGGCCGGCCGCTACATGGTGCTGATGCCCAACTCGCCCACCGCCGGCGGCGTCTCGCGCCGGATCGAGGGCGACGACCGCGCCGCGCTCAAGCAGGCCATGGACAGCCTGGACATCCCCGATGACATGGGCGTGATCATCCGCACCGCCGGCGTCGGCCGCGATGCCGAAGAGCTGCAGTGGGACCTCGACTACCTGCTGCAGGTATGGAAGGCCATTGCCGAGGCCGCGCTGACCAAGCCGGCACCGTTCCTGCTGTACCAGGAATCGCGCCTGATCATCCGTGCCCTGCGCGACTACATGCGCCCGGACATCGGCGAGATCCTGGTCGATACCCCGGAGATGTACGCCGAGGCACGCGACTTCGTCGAGCAGGTGATGCCGCACAACCTGCGCAAGCTCAAGCACTACACCGACGACACCCCGCTGTTCAACCGCTTCCAGATCGAATCGCAGATCGAGAACGCCTACGAGCGCGAAGTGCGCCTGCCCTCGGGCGGCGCGCTGGTCATCGACCAGACCGAGGCCCTGACCGCGGTCGACGTCAACTCGGCGCGTGCCACCAAGGGCGGCGACATCGAGGAAACCGCGTTCAACACCAACCTGGAAGCGGCTGAGGAAGTTGCCCGCCAGATGCGCCTGCGCGACCTGGGCGGCCTGGTGGTGATCGATTTCATCGACATGTCGTCGAACAAGCACCAGCGCGACGTCGAGAACCGCCTCGCCCACGCCCTCAAGCAGGACCGCGCGCGCGTCCAGATCGGCCGCATCTCGCGCTTCGGCCTGCTCGAGCTGAGCCGCCAGCGCCTGCGTCCGTCGCTGGGCGAATCCAGCCAGATCGTCTGCCCGCGTTGCGAAGGCCACGGCCGCATGCGCAGCGTCGAGTCGCTGTCGCTGTCGATCCTGCGCCTGGCCGAAGAGCATGCGATGAAGGAGAACACCGGCCAGGTGCTGGTGCAGGCTCCGACCGAAATCGCCAACTACCTGCTCAACGAGAAGCGCCGCGCCCTGAGCGAGATCGAGAAGCGCCACGACGCGCCGATCCTGATCGTCGCCGACGAGCAGCTGCACACCCCGCACTACGAAGTCACGCGCATCCGCGAGAACGAGCTGAGCGAGGAATCGAGCAAGCCGAGCTACCAGCGTGGTACGCCGCGCAAGCTGCCGACGCACGCGCTGACCAAGGCCCACCTCAACATCCCGCCGACCCCGGCGGTGACCAACGTCAAGCCGGCCCAGCCTGCCCCGCTGCGCGAGCCGCGTGAGGAGCAGGTCGCCCAGGCCCCGGCCGCGGCACCCGTCGTTGCAACCCCGACGCACTCCATCGGCGTGGTCGAGCGCATCCTGCGCTTCTTCCGCGGAAGCGAGCCGGCTGCGGCGCAGCCAGCTCCGGCGGCACGTCCCCAGGACGGCCGTGGCCGCAACGAGCGCAATGACCGCAATGCCCAGCGCCGCGACGGTCGCGGCGGCAAGCAGGGCGGTCGTGATGGACGCGACAGCCGCCGCGAAGAGCAGCCGCGCCGCGAGGAAGCTCGCCGCGACGAGCCGCGTCGTGACGAGCCGCGCCGCGACAAGCAGCAGGCCCAGGGCAACCAGCCCAGCCAGCCCAAGCAGCAGCCCAAGCAGCAACAGCCGCAGCAGCCCAGGCAGCAGCAACAACCCAGGCAGCCCAAGCCGCAGGCAGAAGAGCGCCAGCAGGCAATGGCCCAGGGTGCCACCGCCGAGGGCGCACCGCGTCCGCCGCGCGAGCCCAGGCCTGCCGTCGCCAAGCCGGAAGCAGCACAGGTCGCCGATGCCGTGATCGCAGCCGCACCGGCCGCCATTGCCGCCGTCGCTGCGGGTGAAGCAACAGAAATCGCCACGACTGAAATCGTCGCATCCCAGGACAACCCGGCAGAGAACGCAGCTGCCGCTGGCGAAGCCGGTGAAGGCAGCGGACGTCGCCGTCGCGGTCGTCGCGGCGGTCGTCGCCGTCGTCGTGGCGGTGCCGGTGAGGGCACTGCCGGCGGTGACGAATCCGGCCTGCAGGACGACCACCTGCTCGATGACGAAGACGACATCGGTGGCGAGCACGCGCCGGCGCCTGCCGTCGCCGCCAACCGCTCGCAGCCCGAGTTCGACTTCGATGACGAAGCCGATTCCGCCAAGCCCGCGGCCTCGCAGCCGTCGGCACCCGTTGCGGTTGCTCCGGCGACGGTCGCCGTGGCTGCGGTTGCCGCAGTCGCACCGGTCGTTGTCGAGGCCGTGAAGGCCGAACCGGTCTCCACCCCTGTCCCGGCAGTCGAGCCAGCGGCACCGGTCGTGGCGGTTGAAACCGCTGCGCCCAGGCCGGACGTCGAAGCCGTCGCCCAGGTTGCCCCGGTCGCGACCCCGGCCGTTGAAGCTGTCGAGATTGCTGTCGTCGAGCAGCCGGTCGTGGTCGCTGAAACGGTGGTCGAACCGGTGGCCGTCGAGCCGCCGGCAGTCGTTGAGGCGCCCATCGCCCAGCCACAGCCGGAAACGCCGTCCGAGCGCGACGATGGACTGGAATCGGAATCGACCTCGGCACGCACAGACGAAGTGCAGATCACCGACTCGCGTCCGGTCGCACCGTCCGCACCGGTTGCCGATGTTCCGCGCACGGCAGGCCTGTTCGATGCCCTGCCGCAGGAAGGCATCGCACCGGTCGAGGTCGAACCGCAAGCTGCAGCAGCGGATGCCGCCGTGGCCGGTGCTGAAGCCGTCGAGCAGGCTGCTGTAGAGCGGGCTGCTGTAGAGCAGACTGCCGTCGAGCCGGAGCACGAAGTCGTTGCGCACGAAGTCGACAAGCGCGACGCACAGCCCAAGCACGAAGAAGGCCACGCCTGACCACTGCTTGCTGACGTTATCCGCACCAGTACAACTGGCCGCCATTGGCGGCCAGTTGTGTTTTCAGGGTCCGAACATTCCGACGCGATGCGCTAGAGAGCGTTGATCGGATCCACCAGGCCATAGCGACTGGCCATGCGCGCCAGCGCGATGTTGTCGCGTATGTCGAGCTTCTCGAACAGCCGCGCCTTGTGCGTGTTGATGGTCTTGGCACTGAGGCTCAGACGCTTGGCGATATCGTCCTGGCGTAACCCCTGCACCAGCAGCAACGCCACTTCCAGTTCGCGCGGCGAGAGTTCGTCGAACGGTGACGAGTCGCCGGAAATCCCGGACAGCGCCAGGTTCTGCGCGATGCTGGTAGCCAGATAGCGCTTGCCGCGGAACACATCGCGCACGGCACGCAGCAGCTCGGTCGCATCGCCGCCCTTACCGACGTAACCCGACGCCCCGGCCTCGAGCAGGCGCTTGGGCATGGGACCGTCCTCGAGCACGGACACGATGATCACGCGCGTGCCGTGATCGCCACGGACCACGCGTTCGGTGACCTCCAGGCCGCTCAGGCCAGGCAGGTGCAGATCGCACAACACCACGTCGGGTTGCAGCTTGCGGATCATTGGCAGTGCCAACTCGCCGCTCTCCGCGTCCCCGACAACTTCCATGTCGGTCTCAGCCGACAGGATCATGCGCATGCCCGTCCTGACCAGCGCATGGTCGTCTACGATGAAAACTCGGATGCTCATCCTTTTCCCCGGGCCGTTTCTCGCCGGGTCCCGAGGCTACGCGCCGCATACCATGCGTGCAACCCGGCAGGCCCTATGGCCCATTGCTTTAGGCGCAACCTTGGGCACACTGCGGACTTTCCCGACAAGGATCCAACCGATGCGTCACATCGCCCCCACTCTTGCCGCGCTTCTGGTTACCGCATGCGCTCCGATGACGGAGGTGACGCGTCCCGCGACCGCCACCACCACCTTGCCTGCTGCAGGCGCGCAGGCGACGCAATGGCTCGAAGACGTCCGCGCGATTTCCGATGCAGGCGAGAACGCGCAGCGCCGCGCCGCTATCGCGCAGCGCATGGCGGCACTGGGCATTGCTCCTCGCAAGGTTGCGTTCGCCGATGGCAAGCGCCAGGGCGAAAACCTCATCGCCGACATCAGCGGACCTGCAGATGCACCGCTGTTGTTGATCGGCGCCCATTCCGATCGCGTCGAGCATGGCAAGGGCGCCACCGACAACGCGTCCGGCAGCGCCACGGTGCTCGCACTCGCCGAGCGCCTGCGCGCGCAGCCACTGCAGAATCATCGCGTCGCGGTGGCGTTCTGGGACCTCGAGGAAGCCGGACTGCTCGGCTCCAAGGCCTACGTTACCGACGGCAAGACCAGGCCGGCCCTGTACGTCAACTTCGATGTATTCGGCTGGGGCGACACGTTGTGGATGATGGCGCCGGCGCAGGGCCAGGCGACGCTGGTCGACAGCAGCCGCACCGCGACCCAGGCAGTCGGGATTGGTTTCTCGCCGGGCGAACAGTACCCGCCGACCGACCACCTGCCCTTCATTCGCGCGGGCTGGCCGGCGGTTTCGTATTCGCTGATCGGCGCCGATGAAATCAAACTGGTGCTTGAAGCCTACGCAGGCAAAAAGCTCGCCACGCCCGCCAAGGTGATGACGGTGATCCACAGCGACAGCGACACCATCGACCAGGTCGATGCAACCGCCGCCGTGCGCGGCGTGGATGCAGTCGAGAAGGCGCTGCGTGGTTGGGACGCTGCAACGCCCGCCGCCGCGAAGACGTCCGGAAGCGGCCAGTAATCGTCCTTCGTACGTGCCACGCTTTTCCAACCCAGCGCAACCGCCCCCGAGGACGCCATGTCGAGTAACGCCCAACACGCACAACCGTTCCGCCACCTCCATTCCAGTGGCCTGCTGCTGCTCGCCAATGCCTGGGACGCCGGCAGTGCGCGCCTGATCGAGAGTCTCGGCGCCAGGGCGATCGCCACCACCAGCGCCGGGGTTGCCTGGGCGAATGGGTATGCGGACGGCGACCAACTGCCGATAGACCAGCTGGTCGCAACGGCGGCTGCAATCGGCCGCGTGATCTCGGTTCCGCTCAGCATCGACGTCGAAGGCGGTTACTCGGACGATCCGGCGACCGTGGCGGGCAACGTCGTGCGATTGGCCGGCATTGGCGTCGTCGGCATCAATCTGGAGGACGGCGGCGGCGCACCGGAGCTTCTGTGCAGCAAGATCGGGCAGATCAAGCGCGAGTGCGCACAACGCGGCCTGGACGTGTTCATCAATGCGCGTACGGACGTCTACCTGCGTGGCCTGGCGCCGGCAGGCCAACGGGTCGAACCCACGCTTGCCCGCGCCGCGCTGTATCGCGAGGCCGGTGCCGATGGCCTGTTCGTGCCAGGCCTGACCGAGGCGGACGAAATCCGCGCCGTCGCGGCCGGTGCCGGGTTGCCGCTGAACGTGATGTTGCGCCCCACCCTGCCCGACACGGCCACGCTGGAGTCGCTGGGCGTGCGCCGGTTGAGTGCCGGCTCCAACCTGTCGGAGGAGGCGTTTGCCCACACCCGCACCGGCGCGATGGCGTTCCTGCGCAGCGGTCGCGGCACGGCTTCGGCCGAAGCGATGGGCTATGGGGCGATCAACGCGCTGTTTGCGGACCGGTAGCCCGGGGACGTTCAAACGTGACTGCGGCAGCCCCGCTGTTCATGAAAACGCTCCCGTAGCATTGTCATGAAATGACAAGTCGCTGACGCCGTTTGTAAAAAACTGCACCCACCCCGCTCCCTATAGTCGGACGCTCCATTCGGTTGCCGCCGCGAAAGAACGGTCGGCCCGAGGGATTTCCGAACACAACCACGGGGGCGGGGTGAAGTGAAGTCATTGAACGCAAACAAGGCAGTACCGAGGGCGTCCAGGCGCCTGCTCAGCGCCATGATCACCGCAGCGCTGGCGGCCACCGGCAGCGCCGGGGCGGTCGAGATCAATACCGGCAGCCCGGACGTCGTCCTGCGCTGGGACAACACGATCCGCGTCAACCTGGCCAACCGTGTCGAGAATCAGGACGCGGCGATCCTCAACAGCCCGAACTATGACGACGGCGATCGCAACTTCGACACCGGCATGGTGTCTGAGCGCCTCGACCTGTTGAGCGAGTTCGACTTCATCTACCAGGACCGCCTCGGCTTCCGCGTCAGCGCCGCCGGCTGGTACGACCTGGCCTATGAGAACCTGGACAACACGCATGTCGGCTCGTCCAATCACCTGCGCGATGGCCGCGCGGCCATTGGCCTGAGCGACGAAACCGACCGCTTCTTCCACGGCCCGTCGGGCGAGATCCTCGACGCCTTCGTGTTCGGCAAGTTCGATGTCGGCTCGATGCCGGTCAACGTCAAGCTTGGTCGCCACACCGTGTTCTGGGGCGAGGCCATGCTCAATCCGGTGCACAGCCTGAGCTACGGCCAGTCGGCGCTCGACCTGGGCAAGCTGTTCTCGGTGCCGGGCACCGAGGCCAAGGAACTGTTCCTGCCGCGCGAAGCCCTGTCGTTCCAGGCGCAGCCGACG
>DATDBI010000028.1:0-2730 GCA_036524915.1 Lysobacter sp.
CAGCTTCAGGATCGACGGCACGCCGATCTCCGACTGGTCGCCTTCCAGCGCCAGACGGGCCGAACCGTGGATGATCGGGGTGTCGTCGCCCGGGAAGTCGTACTTGCTCAGCAGCTCGCGGACTTCCATCTCCACCAGCTCCAGCAGCTCGGCGTCGTCCACCATGTCGGCCTTGTTCAGGAACACGACGATGTACGGCACGCCAACCTGGCGCGACAGCAGGATGTGCTCGCGCGTCTGCGGCATCGGACCGTCAGCGGCCGAGCACACCAGGATCGCGCCGTCCATCTGCGCCGCACCCGTGATCATGTTCTTCACGTAGTCGGCGTGGCCCGGGCAGTCCACGTGTGCGTAGTGGCGGTTCGGGCTCTCGTACTCGACGTGTGCGGTCGAGATCGTGATGCCGCGAGCCTTCTCTTCCGGCGCCGCGTCGATCGCGTCGTACGCCTTGAACTCGCCACCGAAACGCTCCGCGCCCACCTTCGTCAGTGCCGCCGTCAGCGTCGTCTTGCCGTGGTCGACGTGACCGATCGTGCCCACGTTCACGTGGGGCTTGGTGCGCTCAAACTTACCCTTGGCCATGATTGTCTCTCTTTAAAGTTTATTGCTTGTTCTGTGGTAACGAGGCGCCGGCGAGGGCCGGCGCCACGGGGACATCAATCAACCGCCCTTCTTCATCACCGCGTCGGCGATGTTGTTGGGGGCTTCGGCGTAATGGTCGAACTCCATCGTGAACGTCGCGCGACCCTGGGTCAGCGAACGGATCGTGGTGGCGTAACCGAACATCTCACCCAGCGGAACCATTGCGTTGATGGTCTTGCCCGACGGCGTGTCGTCCTGACCCTGCAACAGGCCGCGACGACGACTCAGGTCGCCCATCACGTCGCCGACGTACTCTTCCGGCGTCACGACTTCGACCTTCATGATCGGCTCGAGCAGGACCGGATCGGCCTTGCGGAAGCCTTCCTTGAACGCCATCGACGACGCCAGCTTGAACGCCATTTCCGACGAGTCGACGTCGTGGTACGAGCCGAACACGAGCTTGACCTTGATGCCCACGACCGGGAAGCCGGCCAGCGGACCGCTGGTGATCGTCTCGCGCAGGCCCTTCTCGACCGCCGGGATGAACTCCTTCGGGATCACGCCGCCGGTGATGTCGTTGACGAACAGGAAATCGTTCTTGACGTCTTCGTTGGCACGGTCGGCTTCGTTCATCGGCGACAGCTCGATGACGACGTGGCCGTACTGACCCTTACCACCGGACTGCTTGGCGTGCTTGTAGTCCGACTTGACGTCCGACTTGCGGATGGTCTCGCGGTACGCCACCTGCGGCTTGCCGACGTTGGCCTCGACATTGAACTCGCGACGCATGCGGTCGACGATGATGTCCAGGTGCAACTCGCCCATGCCGGCGATGATCGTCTGGCCCGACTCTTCGTCCGTGCGAACGCGGAACGAAGGATCTTCCTGCGCCAGGCGGCCCAGTGCCATGCCCATCTTTTCCTGATCGGACTTGGTCTTGGGTTCGACCGCCATCGAGATGACGGGCTCCGGGAAGGTCATGCGCTCGAGGGTGATGATGTGGTCCTGCGCGCACAGCGTGTCGCCGGTGGTCACATCCTTCAGGCCCACGGCAGCGGCGATGTCGCCGGCGCGGACTTCCTTGATCTCGTCACGCTGGTTGGCGTGCATCTGCAGGATGCGGCCCACGCGCTCCTTCTTCGACTTGACCGGGTTGTACACCTGGTCGCCGGAGTTGAGCACGCCCGAGTAGACGCGGAAGAAGGTCAGCGAACCGACGAACGGGTCGGTCATGATCTTGAACGCCAGTGCCGAGAACGGGTCGGTGTCGAGCGCCTTGCGGGTGTCTTCCTTGTCGTCCTCGTCGATGCCCTGGACCGGCGGACGGTCGGCAGGCGACGGCAACAGGTTGATCACGCCGTCAAGCATGGCCTGGACGCCCTTGTTCTTGAAGGCCGAACCGCAGAAGACGGGCACGATCTCGACACGCAGGGTGCGCTCGCGCAGGCCAGCGACAATCTCGACCTCCGTGAGTTCGCCTTCGTTGAGGTACTTGTCCATCAGCTCTTCGGACGCTTCGGCAGCGGCTTCGATCATGAAGCTGCGTGCTTCATTGGCCTTGGCCAGCAGGTTTTCCGGGATCTCGCGGTATTCGAACTGCGTGCCCTGCGAAGCGACATCCCAGTGGATGGCCTTCATCTTGAGCAGGTCGACCACGCCCTCGAAGCCTTCTTCGGCGCCGATCGGCACCTGCATCGGCACGGCGTAGGCGCCAAGGCGCGCACGCAGCTGCTCGACGACCTTGTCGAAGTTGGCACCGGTACGGTCCATCTTGTTGACGAAGGCCATGCGCGGCACGGCGTACTTGTTGGCCTGGCGCCAGACGGTCTCGGACTGCGGCTGGACGCCACCGACGGCGCACAGCACGAACACCGCACCGTCGAGCACGCGCAGCGAACGCTCGACTTCAATGGTGAAGTCGACGTGGCCAGGGGTGTCGATGATGTTCAGGCGGTGCTCGGGCAGGGACTTGTCCATGCCCTTCCAGAACGCGGTCGTAGCGGCCGACGTAATGGTGATGCCGCGCTCCTGCTCCTGCTCCATCCAGTCCATCGTCGCGGCACCTTCGTGCACTTCGCCGATCTTGTGGCTGACACCGGTGTAGAACAGGATGCGTTCGGACGTGGTGGTCTTGCCGGCATCGATGTG
>DATDBI010000029.1:0-5377 GCA_036524915.1 Lysobacter sp.
CAGTACCTCACCGAGACCGGCAAGATCGTGCCGAGCCGCGTGACCGGTACCAAGTCGAAGTACCAGCGCCAGCTGTCCACGGCCGTCAAGCGCGCCCGTTTCCTGGCCCTGATCCCGTACACCGACAACCACAACGCCTAATGAAATTGGTCCGCTCCCCAGGGAGCGGACTCTCCTTGCCCTCCAGCCTTTCGCGGCGAGGGCAGGGGTTTCGGACAGCGAACACCGCTGCGGGGCCATGCCTCGCTAACGAAATAGGAGCAACACCATGCAACTGATCCTCCTGCAGAACGTGCAGAACCTCGGCAAGCTGGGCGACAAGGTCAGCGTCAAGCCGGGCTTCGGCCGCAACTACCTGATCCCGTACGGCAAGGCCGCTCCGGCGACCCCGACCAACCTGGCCGAGTTCGAAGCGCGTCGCGCCGAGTACGAAGCCAAGGCCAAGGCCGCGCTGGACGGTGCCGAAGGCCGCAAGGCCGCGCTCGACGGCGTCGAAGTCACCCTGTCGGCTAATGCTTCGACCGAAGGCAAGCTGTACGGCTCGATCACCCCGCGTGATATCGCCGAGGCACTGACCAAGGCCGGCCACAAGGTCGAGAAGTCGGAAGTCGTGCTGGGCGAAGGCCCCCTGCGTCGCACCGGCGAGTACGAGATCGTCGTGCACCTGCACGCCGACATCGAAGCCACCGTCAAGGTCATCGTGGTCGGCGAAGTCGCCTGATCCCGGGAATCGATGTGGTTCGAAGCGAAGGGCGCCGCAAGGCGCCCTTTGTTTTTGCGGCAGGCGACCAGGACGAGAAACCCGTCCGCACGACCCGGAACACGGGATGCTGCTTCGGCAGGGTGGCCGCCAGGGGTGGGCGACGGACGGTAAGACGCTGCGGTCTCAGGCCCTGAGACGGCGCACTGCCATCTATACACGCGATATCCACAGACTTATCTGCAACTCCCCGGTGGCATCGGCGACTACGATGCCCGACCCGTCACACAAACACAGCCGCACAGACGGCGCACGGAAGGGGCAAGCAACGGCATGAGCGCACGTCCAGGGTTTCGCGGCGAGAAGCGGTTCGAGACGCGCACTGAGCAGCGCCTCGACCAGCTGCGCATACCTCCGCAGTCGATCGAGGCCGAACAGGCAGTGCTCGGCGGTCTCATGCTGGTGCCGGACTCCTACGACCGCATCGCCGACCAGCTCAGCGACAGCGACTTCTATCGCCGCGACCACCAGCTGATCTACCGCGCGATCCGCGAACTGGCCGGCAAGAACCGGCCGTTCGACGCGGTGACCCTGGGCGAGTGGTTCGAATCGATGGGCCTGTCGGAGACGGTCGCCGGCGGCGCCTACCTGATCGAGCTGGCCAGCACGACGCCGTCTGCGGCCAACATCACCGCCTATGCCGAGATCGTCCGCGACAAGGCGATCCTGCGCCAGCTGATCGACGTCGGCACCGGCATCGTCAACGACGGCTTCCAGCCCGACGGCCGCGAGAGCAGCGAGATACTGGAAGAGGCCGAGCGCCAGGTCCTGGCCATCGCCCAGGCCAACACGACCGGCAAGACCGACTTCACCGCGGTGACCAAGGCGCTGTCG
Source organism: Lysobacter sp. (assembly GCA_036524915.1). GTDB lineage: Bacteria > Pseudomonadota > Gammaproteobacteria > Xanthomonadales > Xanthomonadaceae > Lysobacter_J. Next base: position 1,595 of record DATDBI010000029.1, read on the forward strand.
GAGGCCTTCGACCTGCTGCAGACGCGCTACACCAACGGCAGCGGCGTCACCGGCCTGGCCACCGGCTACACCGATTTCGACATGATGACCGCCGGCCTGCAGAAGACCGACCTGATCATCCTGGCGGCGCGTCCTGCCATGGGCAAGACGACCCTGGCGCTGAACATGGCCGAGTACGCCGCCTTCCGCAGCAAGCAGCCGGTCGCCGTGTTCTCGATGGAAATGTCGGCCTCGCAGCTGGCGATGCGCCTGATCTCCTCGGTCGGCCGCGTCAACGCCCAGCGCCTGCGAACCGGCCAGCTCGAAGACGAGGACTGGAGCCGCGTGACCAGCGCGATCCGGCAGCTGCGCGAGGTCAAGATTTTCATCGATGACGAGCCCGGCCTGTCGCCGGTCAAGCTCGCCGCCAAGGCGCGCCGCCTCAAGCGCGAACACGGTGGCCTCGGCCTGATCGTGATCGACTACCTGCAGCTGATGTCGGTGCCTGGCAACAGCGAGAACCGCGCGACCGAAATCTCCGAGATCTCGCGCTCGCTCAAGGGCCTGGCCAAGGAACTGCAGGTGCCGATCATTGCGCTCTCGCAGCTCAACCGCTCGCTGGAAACGCGTACCGACAAGCGCCCGGTGATGGCCGACCTTCGCGAGTCAGGCGCCATCGAGCAGGACGCGGACATGATCGTCTTCATCTACCGCGACGACTACTACAACAAGGAAAACTCGCCCGACAAGGGCCTGGCCGAGATCATCATCGGCAAGCAGCGTTCGGGCCCTACCGGCTCGCTCAAGCTGAAGTTCTTTGGCGAGTACACCCGCTTCGACAACCTGTCGCACGACTCGGTGGGCAGCTTCGAATAAACGCGGGCAAAACAGCCTTCCCGGCGGTTGACGTGCCCGTAACGCATCGCGGTGCAGCGTGGCCTCATCACGTCGGAGGTGTGCCATGCGCAGTGCGTCGATGATCCTCGCGTTGGTGCTGGTCGCCAGTGTTCCGCTGGCGATGGCGCAGAGCAAATCGTCCAGCAAGACTCCCCATTGCTACGACGTCCAGGTCGAGAAGCCCAAGGAGATCAAGGACGAGCACAAGATCGCCGGCACGGCGATCGGCGCGGTCGCCGGTGGCCTGCTGGGCAACCAGATCGGTGGCGGCAGTGGCAAGAAGATCGCCACCGTCGCCGGTGCCGCCGGTGGTGCGTACGCCGGTCGCAAGGTCCAGGAAAACAACCAGAACAAGACCGAGACGGTGACCGAGCGCCGCTGCGACTGACGCATGCCCCCTACAATGGGTGGCGCGTCACCACCACCCGGGAACCAAGTGCACCAGTCAGCAGGCATGCCCCCGGCCGTCAGCGAGCGGCCCACCCGCATCGTGGTCGATCTCGACCATCTGGCGTTCAACCTGCGCAGTATCCGCGCGCACGTCGGCGTCCCGGTCATGGGTATCGTCAAGGCCAATGCCTACGGCCACGGCCTGGTGCCGGTGGCGCTGCACCTGCAGGCACAGGGCGTGGAGCAGCTCGGCGTGGCCTTCCTGGAAGAGGGCATCGCGCTGCGCCAGGCCGGCGTGACGGCGCCGGTGCTGGTGCTGGGCGGCATCTTCGGACGCCAGGTCACGCAGTTCATCGCGCATGACCTGGAGATCACCGTGTCCTCGCTCGACAAGCTGCGCCTGGTCGAGGAGGCAGCGCAGGCGATGGGCCGCAAGGCGACCATCCACCTGAAGATCGACACCGGCATGGAGCGCATAGGCGTCCACAGCTACTCCTCGCGTGCCTTCATCGAGGCGGCTGTGGCATCGCCCTGGTGCGAGCTGAAGGGCATCTATTCGCACCTTGCGTGCTCCGACGACCCGTTCTCGCCCATGACCGGGGAACAGCTTGAGCGATTCCTGGAAGCCTGTGCCCACATCGAACGCATCGGCGCGCCGATGCCGCTGCGGCACCTGGCCAACTCCGGCGGTGTGCTGCATTTTCCGCAGGCGTGGCTGGACATGGTGCGGCCCGGGATCATGCTCTACGGCGTCCAGCCCGACCCGGCCTCGCAGCACACCGTCGAGCTGAAGCCGGTGATGTCGCTGGCCTCGCAGGTGGTGTACTTCAAGGTGGTCAAGGCGGGGCACCCGGTCAGCTACGGCGCGACCTGGGCACCGGACCGCGATACGCGCGTGGTGACGGTGCCGATCGGCTACGGCGATGGCTTTCCGCGGGCGCTGTCGTCGCGTGGCGAGGTGCTGATCCGCGGCCAGCGCTATCCGATCGTGGGGCGGGTGTGCATGGACCAGTTCATGGTCGACATCGGCCAGGACAGCGCCTGGAACGAAGACGAAGTGGTGCTGGTCGGTTCGCAGGGCGACAACGCCATCACCGTCGAAGCCTTGGCGCAGCGGGCGGGCGCGATTGCGTACGAGATCCTGGTCGGCCTCAACGACCGGATTCCGCGCGAGTACCGCGGCGGCCTGTAGCGGGCGCTCCTGATCGGCGACTTCACCTCGCAGGACGGCATACTGCGCCGGTCATCCCTGTGGAGGTGCCGATGTCAGGAACCGTTGCGAGTCCTGCACCGCTCGCGCTGGTCTGGTTCCGCAACGACCTGCGTCTGGCCGACAACCCGGCGTTGCGGGCCGCCCTCGATGGCGGCTACGTGCCGGTGCCGGTCCATATCCACGCCCCCGACGAGGCCGGCGACTGGCGACCGGGCGCGGCCTCCGACGCCTGGCGCCATCGTTCGCTCGAAGCACTCGACGCCCAGCTGCGCCAGCGTGGTTCGCACCTGCGCCGCTTCTTTGGGCCGAGCCTGGCGACGCTGCAGTCGCTGGTCGCCACCACCGGTGCCGAGGCGGTGTTCTGGAACCGCCGCTATGAGCCGGCATTCGAACGGCGCGATGCACGCATCAAGCAGGTGCTGCGCGGGCAGGGCGTGCACGTGGAGAGCTTCAACAGCGCATTGCTGTTCGAGCCGTGGACGCTGAAGACGCAGCAAGGCAATCCGTTCCGCGTGTTCACGCCTTTCTGGCGCTCGGCGCTGGCGAACTGGCGGCTTGAGCCGTGCGTGGACGCGCCGGACCGATTGCCCGACAGCGGTGAAGGGCCCGAAGGCGTGCCGCTGCCGGCCCTGCGGTTGGCCCCGAAGCGCGGTTGGGACGAAGGTTTCTGGGAGACGTGGACACCCGGTGAGGACGGCGCGATGCAGGCGCTGGAGGCATTCACCGACGGCGCACTGCAGGGGTACGCCACGCAGCGCGACCGTCCGGACCGCATCGGTACCTCGCGCCTGTCGCCGCACCTGCATTTCGGCGAGATCGCACCCTGGCGCGTGGTGGCGGCCCTGGAGCGCCTGCGCGGGCAGGCATCCGATGCGGACATCGATGCGGCGCGGCGCGAGCTGGGCTGGCGTGAGTTTGGCTACCACCTGCTGCACAACTTCCCGGAGACGCCGCAGCAGAATTTCGACGCCAGGTTCAACGCCTTCGAGTGGGCGTCGGTCTCGCCCGCGCATCTGCAGGCCTGGCAGCAGGGCCGTACCGGCGTGCCGATCGTCGATGCCGGCATGCGCGAGCTGTGGAGCACCGGCTGGATGCACAACCGTGTGCGCATGGTCGTTGCCAGCTACCTGACCAAGCACCTGCGCTACCACTGGCGGCATGGTGCGCGCTGGTTCTGGGACACGCTGGTCGATGCCGACCTGGCCAGCAACACGCTTGGCTGGCAATGGGTGGCCGGCACCGGTGCCGATGCCGCGCCGTACTTCCGCATCTTCAATCCGGTGACGCAGGCGCAGAAGTTCGAT
>DATDBI010000030.1:0-3742 GCA_036524915.1 Lysobacter sp.
CCGAGGTCGAATCATGAGTGTCACTGCGATTGATAGCGCTGCCGGCAAGGGCCGTAGCCTTGGCGTCAACACCTGGCTGGTCGTGCTGGGCATCTCGGTGCTGATCTTCGGCCTCAACACCGGTTACGCGACGTGGAAAGCGGCCCGCCTGGGTGGCGCCAGCTCGTCGGCCTCGGATCTGCAGGTGAATTCGCAGAAGCTGGCCGTGCAGGGCTCGGAGGCGGTCAGCGGTGACGCCGCGGCCTTCACCGCGTTCAAGGAAACCCGCGCCCAGATCGTGACGGACGTGGAGCAGCTCAACACCAACTTCGGCGACACCGCCGGCGTTTCCGGACCGATCAAGACCGTCGCCGACACCTGGGGCCCGCTCGGCAAGAGCGCCGACCAGGTGATCTCGAGCGAAACCGCGGTGCTGGCCCTGGCCGGCAACGCCGACAGCTTCACCAGCCGCGTGCCGCAGCTGCAGGCCCGCCTGGACGAACTGGTGCGCGCGATGTCGGCCTCCGGCTCGCCGTCCTCGCAGGTCTACATCGCCCTGCGCCAGGTGGTGCTGTCGGGCAAGATGAACGAACGCATCACCCAGATCCGCGCCGGTGGCAGTGGCGCCGCGCTGGCGGGTGAGGCCCTGGGCCGCGACGCCGCCGTGTTCGGCAACGTCCTGACCGGCCTGCGCAAGGGCGACGCCGCGTTCGGCGTGACCCCGCTGGGCAACAGCAACGCCCTGGCCGCTCTGGCCCAGGCCGAGACGCTGTGGCTGGAAATGAAGAAGGACCTGGACGCCATCCTGTCCAGCTCGCAGAACCTGTTCCGCGCGCAGTCGGCTTCCGAAGCGATCACCGGCGGCTCCAACAAGCTGCTGGCCGACAGCCAGAACCTGTTCCGCGCCTTCACCGCCTTCGGCTCGCTCAAGGACACCTCGATCCTGGGCAACCTGTGGATCTCGATCCTGTCCGGTGGCGCGGCACTGCTCGCCATCGTCTTCCTGGTGTTCTCGCTCAACAGCCAGCAGAAGAAGCGCTACCTGACCACCAAGGAACTCAACGACCGTAACCAGGAGGCGATCATGCGCCTGCTGGACGAAATGGGTTCGCTCGCAGAAGGCGACTTGACCGTAAAGGCCACCGTCACCGAGGACATGACCGGCGCAATCGCCGACTCGATCAACTTCGCCGTCGAGCAGCTGCGCAGCCTGGTGCAGACCATTACCGACACCTCGGTCCAGGTCGCCGCCAGCGCCCAGGAAACGCAGGCCACCGCCATGCACCTGGCCGAGGCCGCAGAACACCAGGCGCAGGAAATCAACTCCGCCTCCAGCCGTATCAGCGAAATCGCGGCCTCGATCAACCAGGTGTCGCGCAACTCGGCCGAATCGGCGGACGTGGCGCAGCGCTCGGTGCAGATCGCGACCAAGGGTGCGGGCGTGGTGCGCCAGACGATTGCCGGCATGGACTCGATCCGCGACCAGATCCAGGAAACCTCGAAGCGAATCAAGCGACTGGGTGAGAGCTCGCAGGAAATCGGCTCGATCGTGGAACTGATCAACGACATCTCCGAGCAGACCAACATCCTGGCGCTGAACGCGGCAATTCAGGCGGCATCCGCCGGTGAAGCAGGCCGAGGCTTCGCGGTCGTGGCCGACGAAGTGCAGCGACTTGCAGAACGCGCGTCCAACGCGACCAAGCGAATCGAAACGCTGGTCCAGACCATTCAGTCCGATACCAACGAAGCCGTCAGCTCGATGGAGCAAACGACCTCGGAAGTGGTCGCCGGTGCACGACTGGCCGAGGACGCAGGTACCGCACTGGGCGAGATCGAAAAGGTGTCGTCGGACCTGTCGAACCTCATTCAGGGCATCTCGACCGCGGCCCAGCAGCAGTCCAGCGCTGCAACCAACATCACCGCGACGATGAACACCATCCAGTCGATTACCGCGCAGACCTCGCAGGGTGCTAACCAGACCGCGGCGTCGATTGGAAACCTCGCGCAACTGGCTGCCGACCTGCGCCGCTCGGTTGCCGACTTCAAGCTGCCGGCCTGACAAGGACGAGGTCGATGAACAGGTTCAAATACGGCCACCGGGGCATGCCCGTTGCATGCATGCCCGATGACGGCATGCGCCGGGCCATCCCGGCGTGGGGTGGACGATGACCGTGATGCGCGAAGCAATTGATACGACCACCCTGGGCTGGATCAAGCCCGAGCTGGACGAAACCCTGCGCCTGGCGCAGCAGGAAATCGAGGCGTTTGCCGAGAACCCTGCCGATACCGGCCGCATGCGCTACTGCGCCGACCAGCTGCACCAGGTGCACGGCACCCTGCGGATGGTCGAGCTGTACGCACCGGCGATGGTTGCCGAGGAAATGGAGCGCCTGGCGCTTGCGTTGCAGCAGGGCAAGGTTGCAGATCGTGACGAGGCCTGCGCGGCGCTGATGCGCGGCGTCGTCCTGCTGCCCGATTACCTGGAACGCCTGCAGGGCGGCCATCGCGACATTCCAATCGTGCTACTGCCGCTGCTCAACGAGCTGCGTGCCACGCGTGGCGAGGCGGGGCTCAACGAGAGCGTCTTGTTCGCGCCCGACCTGGACCGTCCGCTGCCGCCGAACCTGGCCGGCACGCCGCCCCAGCGCGGCACGGCCTCGCCGAGCTCGTCGACCCATTTGTCCGCACTGCGCGACGCCCTGGCGACGTGGCCGGAAGACGGCAATCCCGCGCATCCGGACAAGCTTGCCGGCGCGGTCGACGGCCTGCTCTCGGAGGTCGTGCTGGAACCGGTGCGACGCATGTTGTGGGTGGCATCTTCGGTTGCCGGCGCCCTGCGTGACGGCGCCCTGCCGCCGACGCGCGCGCTGCGCCAGGCCTTCGGTGGCGTCGAGCGCGAAGCGCGCCTGATGCTGGCCGATGATGGCTTCGCCGCGCCGCGCGCCGAGCCCGCCGCCGAGCCGACCCGCCAGCTGCTCTATCACGTCGCCCACAGCGACGGGCGCCATCCGGCGCTGGACGACCTGCGCCACACCTTCGAACTCGCATCGCACCTGCCAAGCGAGTCGGAGCTCGAACATGCCCGCGGCAGCCTCAGCGGCCGCAACCGCGCGCTGCTCGACACCGTGGCCGCGGCGATCAAGGAAGACCTGCTGCGGGTCAAGGACGCCCTCGACCTGCACCTGCGCACCGGCCAGACCGATGTCGCCAACCTCCATCCGCAGGTTGAAGCACTGACCCGCGTCAGCGACACGCTCGGCATGATGGGCCTGGGCGTTGCCCGCACCGTCGTGCTGCAGCAGCGCGATGCGATGAACGAGATCGTCAGCGGACGCCGTCCGGCCGACGAAGGCGCGCTGCTCGACGTCGCCGGCGCATTGCTCTATGTCGATGCATCGCTCGACGACCAGGTTTCGCGCCTGGGCCTGCCGGACGAGCAGGCCGACGACGACCTGCTGGCCGGTGAGGCCCGCAAGGTCCTGGACGTGGTCGTGCGTGAGGCCATCGCCAACTTCGGCGATGCCCGCCAGGCTTTCGTGGCGTTTGTCGAAACCAACTGGGACCACGCCGAACTGGCCGAAGTGCCACGCGTGCTGGACGAAGTCGGCGGCGCGCTGCGCATGCTCGAACTGGTGCAGCCGGCCGACTACCTGACCGGCGTGAAGCGCTACACCGAGGTCGAGCTGATCGGCCGCAAGCGCGTGCCCAACGGTCAGCAACTCGACACCCTGGCCGACGCCCTGGCGAGCCTGGAGTACTACCT
>DATDBI010000031.1:0-2864 GCA_036524915.1 Lysobacter sp.
CGTTGGCACGCTCACGACAGTCCGCAACGATGGCGTCAACGATTACATCCCGTTCGACTTCGTGCCCGACTACAAGAAGCCCAAGACGGTCGAGCCGACGTTCCAAGGCGAGGGTGATGCTGATCGGAGCAGTACGGGCGCGATCGACCTGACGCTGACCTTCCACGAGCGGATCGCATGGCCTGGCAGCGATACCTGGGCGAGCTTCACTCCGGACCTCAGCAGCTCGGTCATTTCCGGCAAGAACCTGACCAACGACGGGTACTTCTACGGCGACTTCATCGCAGCCGAAGGCGGGATGGAGATCAACACCACCTTCGATGACGTGGTCTGCACCCGAGCCTGCATCATCCGGCACACGGGCGGCGTGATGATGTTCTACTGCCAGCAGGACGGTAACGGCACGATCACGCAGAAGAATCTGGGCGCCGCCGCCACCACCCTTTCCACCGGCATCACCTGGGCAGGCAAGGCGGACCACGTATCGTGGCTGCCTTCCAACAGTGAGTTCACCATCCGCCTGTACGACCTGCGGACCTGGTCGGTACTGCTCAACGGCCGCGAGATCATCCCGCCTCAGACCCTCCCGGCCGGCCATTTCATTACCTTGGCCGGTTTTGGCATCGCGTGGGACGGGGCGAACGTAGCTGGCGCCCAGCGTTACTGGACCAAGGTGGTCTCGCAGCACTCATCTGGCCGCGGCTTCCTTGATGTGATCGTGGTTGGCGATTCGACCAGTGCGGACGTGCATGGCGCGTACCCGGACTTCCTGCGCAACTACCTCGACGGCTCGTTCGGCTACAACGTACAGCAGGTGCGCAACTACGCGCAGGACGGTGCGACCTCGGCAATCCAGCTCGCGACCCTGACGGCCAACGGGGTTTCGGGGGCCACGGATGTCATCGTCAATGTAGGCACTAATGACGTGCAGAACCCGGGGGCGGCTGGCGACCTTACCGCCTGCCTCGCCAACGTCCAGTCGATCATCAACCTGTGCGCAGCCAACAACAAGCGATGCACCGGGGTCATCTTCCCGACCTGGTACAACAAGGCCCACTCCGGCAACAAGGGCGTCACCACTTTCAACTACGAACTTAGCGCCCTGTACCGGTCGGCCTATCGACATCGCTTCGCCATGAACGGGTGCCAGATCGTTGACCTCAACATGGAGTTGCGCAGCCCACTTGGCTCCGATGTTGGCAACACGTTCATCGACCCGGCGCTGCGAGACAACATCCACTGGACCCCGCGCCGCGCGATGGCTGCGGCTTGGGCGATCGCCCGGAAGATCGCCGGCTACACCCCCAAGAAGACTCGCGCGCTCCCGCAGATCAGCCTGCCAACCTCGCTGCTCAAGAACAGTTGGGTGATCAACGGTGCGGCGGGCATCGCGCTGGACACCAACGCCCTGGTGACGCTGACCGGCCGCATCGATGGCGGCACGAAGGTGGACGGGACCCAGATCATGCTCCTGCCCGCGAACATGGCCCCGAAGGTGCAGCAGGTCTATCGTGCCCGCTCGGACGCTGGCAATGCCGTTACGGTGATCATCGCCACGACCGGGTCCGTGACCTGCTTCGGCGTGGGAGCTGACGCCGGCATCCACCTGGACGGGATCTCGTTCTACACGAACTGATCTACCATGCCGGCCATGCGCCGGCCCCAGCTACCACCTGACTTCGTGTGGCGCCGCGGTGCATTCAATGGCCCGGACACGACGCGCTGGCTGTACTGCGGGCCGGTAGCCGTGGCGGTGGTGGCCTTCCACAATGAGCTGTGGCGGACGACGGTCAACCGGCATTTGGACATCAAGCGCGAGCGCTCAGCGCCGGCCCCGTCCGAGGCGCTGGCGCTCGCTTGGGTGGAGCGCTGGGCGGTGGCGAATGCGGAGAGGATCAGAGCCTGTCTGCCAGATCATCAGCACTGGTCTGGTAGTAGATCATCAGGCTCCGCAGATCCCGGTGGCCGATAACCCGGGCGAGCTCCATCACGTCCAGCTTCTTGGACAGGCGCCAGATGGCTTCCGCCCGGGAGTCGTGAAAGTGGAGGTCTACCACCTCTGAGGCGTCCCGAGCTCGGCGCCACAGGACGTCCCGCGTCGCCGTGTCCACGTTGAAACAAGTGGGCTCGCCCTTGGGCAGGGCCTCTAGGATCTCGCGAGCTCGCTTTGACAGCGGAACCTCCCGCTGGTCCCCGTTCTTCGTGGCGGGCAGGGTAACGGCCTTCTGCCGAACCTTGTCCCACGTCAGCCCCAGAATCTCCCCGGCCCGCATAGCCGTCTCCAGTGCGAACAGGAACGCCAGCCCCGTGCGCTGGATAGCCGTATCCGCTTCAAGGTCAGTGACCCCGCAGGCGAGCGTCACGCGCTCGATCTCGTCCTGACTGATCCGCCGCTTCCGACTCGGAGGCGAGGCCGGCTTCTTCACGTCTCGCGCCACGTTCTGGTGCAGCCACCCCCACTCCCGTTTCGCCTCCTCGAGCACCAGCCGCAGGAGGGTCATCTCGCGCGCCACAGATGCGCCTGAGACGCTCTCTAGGCGCCGCCGCTTCCAGGCGGACACATGCTCCTTGCGAAGGGCCGGAAGGCGGATAGCGGCGAGCTCGTCGCGCTCCATCATGCGCAGGCGGGCGACCTCCCACTTCTCGCCCTTGTGCTGCGGGCACACCTCCCGCTGGTAGCGGCGCAAGGCTTCCTTTACCGTGTGGTCGGGCAGGCGCTCCCCGCCGAGCTCGGCCTCCCGCTGCTGGGACCACGCCACGGCAAGCTGTTTCGTGGGGAAGCTGGACGATTCCCGGGTTCCGTCCCGGTAGACTTCGGCCCGCCATGATGTGCCGCGCTTTCGGATGGATGCCATGCCGAAATG
>DATDBI010000032.1:0-3308 GCA_036524915.1 Lysobacter sp.
TGGCAGCCACATCCGCACGCTGCTGCTGACGTTCTTCTACCGGCAGATGCCGGAGCTGATCGAGCGCGGCCACATCTACATCGGCCTGCCGCCGCTGTACAAGATCAAGCAGGGCAAGAACGAGCTCTACCTCAAGGACGACGCCGCGCTCGACGCCTATCTGGCCAGCAACGCAGTCGAAGGCGCGTCGCTGCGCCCGGCGACGGACGAACCGGCGATCGAAGGTGCAGCGCTCGAGAAGCTGCTGCTGGCCTATGCCGGCGCCCGCGAAGCGATCCAGCGCAATGCGCACCGTTACGACCCGAGCGTGGTGGAAGCGCTGATCGACTCGATCCCGCTCGACACCGCCCACATCGCCGACCATGACGCCCTTCGCCGCGAATTCGACGCGGTTGAAGCACGCCTCAATCTCGGCGGACTCGGCCGGCCGCGCTACAAGCTCGAGCTGCACGAGGGCGGAGGCGAGCGTCAGTCGGCGCTGCTGGTCAAGCGCCTGCACATGGGCGAGGAAATGACCCAGGTGCTGCCGCTGGCCGCATTCGAAGGCGGCGAGCTGCGCGCCGTGCGCGAAGTAGCGACACAGTTGCACGGACTCATTCGCGAGGGCGCGCAGATCGTGCGCGGCAATCGCGCGCAACCGATCACGACCTTCGCCCAGGCCCAGGCCTGGTTGCTCGAGGAGGCCAAGAAGGGCCGCCAGATCCAGCGCTTCAAGGGCCTGGGTGAAATGAACCCCGAGCAGCTGTGGGAAACCACGGTCAACCCGGAGAGCCGCCGCCTGTTGCAGGTCCGGATCGAGGACGCGGTTGCGGCCGACCAGATCTTCAGCACGCTGATGGGCGACGTGGTCGAACCGCGCCGGATCTTCATCGAGGACAACGCGCTGAAGGTCGCCAACCTCGACGTCTGATTTGCTGCAACCCCGGCCCCGACCCTCCTTCCCGCGGAATGTCGGGCGGGAGCCCCTCCCAGGAGGGGCTCCGGTGAGCTGAACGTGAGTTCCGCCGCGTTGACGAAGTGTTAATCCGGTGGACGTTACAACGCGACATCAAACCTGAAGCGGGATTCCCCGAACATGAAGCACCTTCTGCTCGCCGTGGCGATGGCCACAGTGGTCACCGCATGCGCCACATCGACCTCGCCCACGGGGCGCAAGCAATACGTCGGCGCGGTCTCGCAGCAGCAGCTGGACCAGATGGGCGCCCAGGCCTTCGCCGAGGCCAAGGCCAAGCAGAAGGTCAGCACCGACGCGCGCATGAACGCCTACGTGCGCTGCGTGGTCAACGACATCACCCGCGAGCTGCCGCAGGGCTGGCAGGCCAACTGGGAAGTGGCGGTGTTCGAGGACAGTTCGGCCAACGCCTTTGCGTTGCCGGGCGGCAAGGTCGGTGTGAACACCGGCATCTTCACCGTCGCCAAGAACCAGGACCAGCTGGCCGCTGTGATCGGCCATGAAATCGGTCACGTCGTATCGCGTCACCACGACGAACGCATCACCAAGCAGCAGGGCACCTCGACGTTGCTGGGCATCGGCAGCGCGATCCTTGGATCGGCCTACGGATCGGGCGCGGCCAACGCCGCCGGCCAGATCGGCGGCGCCGCTGCGCAGACGTTCTACCTGCTGCCGAACTCGCGCATCCAGGAGTCCGAGGCCGACGTGGTGGGACAGGAACTCGCCGCCAAGGCCGGTTTCGACCCGCGCCAGGCCGTGAATCTTTGGCAGAACATGGAAGCGGCCGGCGACGCGCGCGCACCGACATGGCTGTCGACGCACCCCGATCCCGCCTCGCGCATCGGCGAACTAGGCGCTCGCGCCGGCACCCTGATGCCCGTCTACGAGCAGGCCCGAGCCTCCGGCCATACGCCCAAGTGCGGATGACGATGTGCAGGGAACGTGAATTCGGACAGATAACCCCGTATCGCTGCCAGTCACGTTTCTGATAGCGTGACGCCCCCTTGGCCTTGCCACCGTCCGCCGGTTTTGAGCGGCCGCAGATTTGAGGTGATCGATGAACAAGTTCTCCAGCCGTAACCGCAGCATCCTGGCCGTCGCCGTGAGCGCCGTCCTGGTGTTCGGTGCGGTCAGCCAGGTCAATGCACAGACCGCGAACGAGCGCGCGGCCGAGCGTCGCGCCAAGCAGGATCAAGGCAAGCAGAGCGCCGGCAAGGTCGCCGACGAATACCCGCAGGCCACGCGTCAGGCGCCCGACACCAAGGCCTCCAAGAAGGCCACTCCGCAGCTGCAGAAGATGATGAAGCTGTATGACGACGACAAGGGCACCGAAGCCCGCGCGATCGCCGACCAGATCATCGCCAGCGCTGATTCCAACGCCTACGACAAAGCCTTCGCCTCGCAGATCGGCGCGCAGATCGCCTACGACGCCGACGACACGCCGGGCGCGATGAAGTACCTCAAGCAGGCCATCGACTTCAACGGTCTGGACAACAACGGCCACTTCGGCGCGATGCTGATGCTCTCCCAGCTGCAGCTGCAGGAAGACCAGTACGCCGAGGCGCTCAAGACGGTCGATCAGTTCCTGGCCGAAACCAAGAGCCAGAAGCCTGAGCACCTGGTGCTCAAGGGCAACGCCCTGTACCGCCTGGAGCGTTACCCGGAGGCCGCCACGGTCCTCAAGCAGGCCATCGACCTGAGCCCCACCCCGAAGCCGGAGTGGCAGCAGCTGCTGATGGCGACCTACGCCGAGTCCGGCCAGGCCGGTGAAGCGGCAAAGATCGCCGAGGGCCTGGCTGCCAAGAATCCGAACGACAAGCGGGCCCAGCTCAACCTGGCGGCCGTTTACCAGCAAAACGACATGCTGGACAAGGCCGCCGCGACCCTCGAGAAGCTCCGCGCCAGCGGCCAGCTGACCGAAGACAAGGAATACCGCCAGCTCTACGCCACCTACCTGAACATGGATGGCAAGGAGAAGCAGGCGATCGGGGTCATCAACGAAGGTCTGGAGAAGGGCGTGATCAAGCCCGACTACCAGACGTACCTGGCCCTCGCACAGGCGTATTATTTCTCCGATGAGGCCGGCCCGGCGATCGACGCCTACAAGAAGGCCGCCCCTCTGGCGCCGGACGGCGAGGCGTACCTGAACCTCGCTCGCGTACTCTGGCAGGAAGACCGCATTCCCGAGGCAAAGGAAGCCGCAAAGCAGGCGATCTCGAAGGGCGTGAAGAAGCCCGACGACGCCAAGAAGATCATCGCGTTGCCTGGCAAGTAACGAGTTGAGGGCCGACTCGATTCGGCAACGCGAAATCATCCAATTGCACTTGGTCCAATAGGCGCAATTTGGTATATGCTA
>DATDBI010000033.1:0-18953 GCA_036524915.1 Lysobacter sp.
AGGCCAGCAGCCGCTCGACATCGCCACGCTGGCGCTGGACGACAAGGCCAGCTACGAACTGTTCGCGCGCGGCGACACGGTCGCGGTGTTCCAGTTCGAATCGCGCGGCATGCGCGAGCTGCTCAAGCGCGCGCGGCCCGACACGTTCGAAGACATCATCGCGCTTGCGGCGTTGTTCCGTCCGGGCCCGCTGGGCTCGGGGATGGATCGCGACTGGGTCGATCGCAAACACGGCAACGCGCAAGTCACCTATCCGCATCCGCTGCTGGAACCGGTGCTGTCGCCGACCTACGGTGTCATCGTGTACCAGGAACAGGTGATGCAGATCGCGCAGGTACTGGCGGGCTACACGCTGGGCGGCGCCGACATGCTTCGCCGCGCTATGGGCAAGAAGAAGCCCGAGGAGATGGCGAAGGAGCGCGCCAAGTTCGAGGCCGGCTGCCTTGAACGCGGCATCCCGGCGCGCCAGGCGAGCCCAATCTTCGACCTGATGGAAAAGTTCGCCGAGTACGGCTTCAACAAGTCGCACTCGGCTACCTATGCACTGGTCGCCTACCAGACCGCCTGGCTGAAGGTGCACTACCCGGCCGAGTTCATGGCCGCGGTGCTGTCCTCGGACATGGACAACACCGACAAGGTGGTGGGCTTCCTCGACGAAACGCGGGTCATGGGCCTGACCGTATTACCACCGGACGTCAATGCCTCGGCCTACATGTTCGAAGCGACGACGCCGGGCACCATCCGCTACGGCATCGGCGCCGTGAAGGGTGTCGGCCGCGGCGCCTGCGAGGCGATCGTCGAAGCGCGTCGCGCCGGGCCATTCGGCGAGCTGCTCGATTTCGCCAAGCGTGTCGACAGCGGCAAGCTCAACCGCCGCGCGCTGGAGGCACTGACCCAGGCCGGCGCGCTCGACAAGCTCGGCAAGAACCGCGCGAGCCTGATGCTGCAGCTGCCGGAGGTGCTCAAGGCCACCGACCAGCTGGCGCGCGAACGTGAGGCCGGCCAGGTCTCGCTGTTCGGCGGCTTCGACACGTCGGCGCCGGCACTGCACATCGACCTGCCCGAAACCGACGAGTGGCCGCTGACGCAGATCCTCAACGGCGAGCGCGACACGCTCGGCCATTACCTCAGCGGCCATCCGTTCGATCCGTACCGCGATGAAGTCCGCAGCCTGATCGGCAACGACCTCTCCGGCCTGGAAAAGATCTGGGAAAACCGTCCGGAACCCGCGCGCGGCAGTTGGCGCCAGGAAGTGGAGACGGTCGTCGCCGGCCAGGTTGTCGCGCTGCGCAAGAAGGGCGACAGCCAGATGTTCGTGCAGATCGAGGACGGCCGCGGCCGCATCGAGTGCGCGTTCTTCAACGAGACCTACAGCGAGTTCGCCCAGCTGCTGGTGCGCGATCGCCTGCTGGTGATCCAGGGCAACCTGCGCGAAGACACCTTCAGCGGCGGCTTTGCCCTGCGCGCGGTGCGCTGCTGGGATTACGAACAGGTGTGCACGCGCAACGCGCAGCGGCTGTCGCTGCGGCTGGACCTGCGCGAGCCCGGGACGTGGCAGCGCGTGGACACGGTGCTGGCCGGCAATCGCCCGGGGCAGACGCCGATCCGCCTGGATCTGCTGGTGCGCAAGGGCAGCGCGGGCATGCTCGATCTCAATGGCACGCAGTCGGTGCGGATCGATGCGGAATTGGCGTCAAAGCTGCGCGCGACGCCGGGCGTGCGCGCGGTGAAGGTGACGCTGGCGAAGCCCTGGGGGAACTAGGGCGACGTCAAGATCGCCCCGCCCTCAGTACGCCACCTGCAAGCGCCAGTCCCGCCGCGCATCGCGCACCGTCATCACTGCCGTCTGCTTGGCGGCGTCGAAGGTCCAGTCCGAAATTGCCTTCCCGTCGACACGCACGGACGACGGCTTTCGCGAGACCCCGTACACCGTCACTTCGACATCGCCCCACCACGGCGCGAAGCCATCGTGCACCACATGCGACGTCAGCGTCGCACCACGCCTGGATACTTCACACCCGTAGGACACGCGCAACAGCGCCCCTCCCTCGTAGGCCTGGCTCTCGCCATCGTCCTGGTACAGCGCGCCACTGCACTCGCCGCCAGCCTTGGGCAAATATACCTGCAACTGCAACGGCCCCGCCGGCTTCTCACCGGTGTTCTGCACCACCGCCTGCATCGGCACGATCGCACCGGCGCGTGCGTACAGCGGCGTGGTCGCCGGCCGCGGATCCAGTTTGATCGGATCCTTCTGTGCCACGTGGCGTCGCGACGTGCCGAACTCATACCACTCGCCCGGCGGCAGCACGATCTGGTGCGCGTCCAGTCGCTCATCGCTGACCGGCGCGACGAACAGGTCCGGCCCGAAAAGGAAATCGCGGTCGTTGCCGTAGAAGTTTTCCGCGCCCGGGTACTGCAGGAACACCGGCCGCATGATCGGCAGACCGTTGCGCGAGTTCTCCTCCGCCACCGTGTAGAGGTAGGGCATCAACCGGTAGCGCAACTCGATCGCCTCGCGGCGCAGTGCCTCGTGCTGCGGTCCGTCCACCCACGCCTCGTGCGGGCGCGTGTCGGTCGCCGCGTGGTTGCGGAACACCGGATTGAACGCGCCCAACTGGAACCAGCGCGTCAGCAGGTCCGCTGGTGGTGAACCGATGAATCCACCGACGTCATCGCCAGCCAGCGCCATGCCCGACAGGCCCAGGCTCAGCAGGTTCGGCGTGCTCTGGGCGAGGTGGTGCCAGGTGGCGCTGTTGTCGCCGGTCCAGGTGGCCGCATAGCGCTGGGTGCCGGCGTAGGCCGCCCGCGTGAGCACGAACGGTCGCTGCTCCGGCTGCAGCTTCAGCAACCCTTCGTAGGTCGCGCGCGCATTGAGCATGCCGTAGACGTTGTGGATGGCGCGATGGTCGCGCTGGCTGCCGTCGTCCATGCGATGCACCGCGTCCAGCGACATCGTGTTGCCGGGCACGCGGAACACCGACGGCTCGTTCATGTCGTTCCAGTAACCGGCCGCGCCCATCGCGGTGAAGTCGCGGTACAGCCCGCCCCACCAGCTGCGCACGCGCGACAGGGTGAAGTCCGGGAACACGGCGTCGCCCGGCCACACCGGACCGATGTACAGCGACCCATCGGGATTGCGGATGAAGGCATCGGCCGCCAGACCCGAGTCGAACGGCGCGTAGCCGGTGCCCGGCGCGTGCTTGATGTGCAGGTCGGTGATCAGCACCGTGCGCAGGCCCTGCGCGCGCAGGTCGGCGATCATCTGCTCGAAATGCGGGAACTGCTTGCGGTCGACGGTGAACGGCGCGTAGCCGTCCTGGTAATCGATGTCGAGGTAGATCGCATCGCTCGGGATGCGGTGCTCGCGCAGTTGCGCGGCAATTTCACGCACCTTGGATTCCGGGTTGTAGCTGTAGCGCGACTGCTGGAATCCCAGCGCCCACATCGGTGGTAACGGGGTGCGCCCGGTCAGCGCGGTGTAGCGCTCCAGCACGCGCGCCGGCTGTGGCCCGGCGATGAAGTAGTAGTCGAGCGCGCCACCTTCGGCGCCGAACGAGAAATAAGCTTCCGACTCCTTGCCAAAGTCGAAGCTGCTGCGCGCGGTGTTGTCGAAGAACACGCCGTAGGCAGTGCCGGCGCGAAGGCCGATGAAGAACGGGATCGACTTGTACAGCGCGTCGCTGTTGCCCTGCCATCCGTAGGCATCGGAGTTCCACATCGTGAAGGCGCGGCCGCGCCGATCGATCGGTCCGGCCTTGTCGCCGAGGCCGTAATAGTGCGCATCGGCCGGCATCGTCTTCCAGCTGCGCACGCGCGGGCCGTGCGGGCTGTCGGCCCATGCCATCGGCATCTGTTCCGAGTCGGCCAGCAGCACCTGGCCGGCGCGATCGGTGAACTCGACGCGCAGCGGCTGCTTGCGGATCACGGCAACGGTGTCGCCCGACGTGATCCTGACCGAATCGGGCGAATCGACGACCCCGGCCCTGGCCGTCGACTGCGGCGTCACCACCGCCCACGACGGCGTGTCGTCGAATCTGCCGTCCGGCGCCAGCGTGACCCGGTAGACGCCCTCGCCCACCGCCGTGACCTTCACGCGTGCGGGACCGGCCGTCACCACGGCACCGTTGGCCTGGACCTCGACCCCGTCGACCGAGCCGACGTGCCGCCAGCCCTGCGCCGACACCGGCGTGATGCCAGCCAGCACGCACGCCATTGCCGCCAAGGCGGCCCACCCACGTCCCTTCATCACGGCTCCCAAGACTCGCCCCTCCCGCTCCAGCGCGGCATGGGGGATTCAACCACGCGGCCGCGCGGGACCGGCGCCGGCAGGCCATGAATACGACTTCAGTGCCGTTGGCTGCCGATTGGCGCCGATGGACGCGGATGGACGGGGAACAACAGGGGTCCGGCCGGCCAATGCCGCACCGCCACACGTCTCGGTACGGTCGCCCCGCCTCGGCTAGACTGTCGCCTTTCCGGCCAACGGCCCCCGCATGAACCCGAATTACCTCGATTTCGAGCAGCCCATCGCCGACCTGGAAGCCAAGATCCAGGAGCTGCGCCATGCCAGCAATGCCCCGGCCGTGGACGTGGATGCCGAAGTACATGCGCTGCAGGACAAGCTGCGTATCCGCACCGCCCAGATCTTCCGCGACCTGAGCCCGTGGCAGGTGTCGCAGCTGGCACGCCATCCGGCGCGCCCGTACACCAACGACTACATCCGCATCATCTGCGACGAGTTCCAGGAACTCGCCGGCGACCGCGCTTTTTCCGACGACGCCGCCATCGTTGGCGGCCTGGGCCGCATCAACGGCCGCAGCGTGGTCATCATCGGCCACCAGAAGGGCCGCGACACCAAGAGCAAGATCAAGCGCAACTTCGGCATGCCGCGTCCGGAGGGCTACCGCAAGGCGCTGCGCCTGATGAAGCTGGCCGAACGCTTCAAGCTGCCGCTGCTGACCTTCATCGATACCCCGGGCGCCTACCCCGGCGTCGGCGCCGAAGAGCGCGGCCAGTCCGAAGCCATCGCCCGCAATCTGCTGGAGATGAGCGAGCTGAAGGTGCCGGTGATCTGCACGGTGATCGGCGAAGGCGGCTCCGGTGGCGCGTTGGCCATCGGCGTGGGCGACCGCACGCTGATGCTCGAATACAGCACCTACTCGGTGATCTCGCCGGAAGGCTGCGCGTCGATCCTGTGGAAGTCGGCCGACAAGGCCAAGGACGCCGCCGAACAGCTCGGCCTGACCGCCAAGCGCCTGCTGGGCCTGGGCCTGATCGACAAGGTGGTGCGCGAGCCGATCGGCGGTGCCCATCGCAATCCGCGACGGATGGCCACGCGCCTGAAGGCGGTGCTGCTCAACGAGCTCGACACGCTCGAGGCATTGCCGGCGCAGGACCTGCTCGAGCGCCGCTACCGTCGCCTGCGCAGCTACGGCGCGTACGAAGCGGCCTGACGCAAGACAGGGAGCCAGTTCACAGGCTCCTTCACCGTATTGCGCGGCGTGAACTCACCACGCGCGCAGGTACTGCTCTGGCGCATGCAGCTCGGCTTCCAGCGCATGCGCGGCGCGGCGCGGGAAGTACGGATCGCGCAGCAGTTCGCGCGCCAGCAGCACGACGTCGGCGTCACCGCTTTCGATCACCGATTCGGCATGCCCCGCCTCCGTGATCAGGCCCACCGCGCCTGTCGCGATACCGGCCTCACGGCGGATGCGCGCCGAGAACGGCACCTGGTAGCCGGGCTGCAACGGAATCTTCGCGCCGTGCACGAGGCCGCCACTGGAAACATCGATCAGGTCGACACCGCGCCGGGCCACGATCCGCGCCAGTTCGATGCTCTGCTCCACGTCCCACCCGCCGTCCGCCCAGTCGGTGGCGGAGATGCGCAGCCACAGCGGCAGTCGCTCCGGCCATACCTTGCGTACCGCATCGAGCACTTCCAGCAGCAGGCGCGTGCGGTTCTCGAAGCTGCCGCCATAGGCATCGTCGCGCCGGTTCGACAGCGGCGACAGGAACTGGTGCAACAGATACCCGTGGGCGGCATGGAGTTCGATCAGACGGAAGCCGGCCGCATGCGCACGCCATGCGGCCGCGGCGAAGTCGTCGACGATATTCTTCAGTTGCGCCTGGTCCATCGCGACGGGGACCGGCGAGGTTTCGCTGAAGGCCAGCGCCGAAGGCGCCACCGGCGTCCAGCCGCCATCGGCCGCGCTCACCGCGATGCCGCCCAGCCACGGCGGCGCCGTGCTGGCCTTGCGTCCGGCGTGGGCCAGCTGGATGCCGGCGACCGAGCCCTGGCAGGAAATGAAACGGGCGATCCGCGCCCAGGCCTCGGCCTGGCGGTCGTTCCACAGGCCGGTGTCGGCCGGCGAAATGCGGCCCTGCGCCGATACCGCGCTGGCCTCGGCGATGATCGCGCCGGCGCCGCCGACGGCGCGGCTGCCCAGGTGCACCAGGTGCCAATCGTTGGGAACGCCGTCGACCGCCGAGTACTGGCACATCGGCGCCACCACGAGGCGGTTGCGCAGGGTCAGGGAACGTTGCTCGAAGGGGTCGAATAAGCGGGCCAAGGCCGTCTCTCCAGTGATCGTGCGGTGCAGGGTGCAGGTAGATGGTGCGTCCGCGGCGGCGACAACACAGCATCAGCAATGGGTTGCTGCATTCCAATGCCATGGCACCATCGGCACATGCCATCCGCCCCCCCGCCCACGCTGCCCGCAGCCCTCCACGACCGGCCCGATGCGCCGGTGTGCGTCGGCTACAGCGGCGGGCTGGATTCGAGCGTGCTGCTGCACCTGCTGGCAAGCTCGGCGGGCGCGATGCCGCTGCGTGCCTTGCACGTGAATCACGGCCTGCATCCGCAGGCCGATGCGTGGGCGGAACACTGCACGCGGACCTGCGCAACGCTGGGCGTCCCGCTCACGGTGGTGCGGGTGACGGTGACCCGCGACGGCGACGGCCCCGAGGCCGCGGCGCGCTCCGCCCGGCATGGGGCGTTTGCCGGCGCGCTGGTTGCCGGCGATGTCCTGGCGCTGGCGCATCACCGCGACGACCAGGCCGAGACGCTGCTGCTGCGTGCGCTGCGCGGCTCCGGAATCGACGGACTGGCCGCGATGCGCCGCTGGCGCCCATTCGGACCGGGCCGATTGTGGCGGCCACTGCTCGATCACGGCCGCGCAGACGTCCTTGCCTACGCCCAGGCGCATGGACTGGCCTGGATCGACGACCCCAGCAACAGCGACACCGGCTTCGACCGCAATTTCCTTCGCCAACGCATCGTGCCAATGCTGCAGGAGCGCTGGCCGCACGCGAGCGCGGCACTGGCGCAGTCGGCGACGCTGTCGGCGCAGGCGAGTGAACTCCTCGAGGAAGGCGATGCGCAGGCGCTCGCCGCCGCTGCCACGGCCGATCCGCATTGCCTCTCGCGCCGCAGGTTGCTGGCCCTGCCGCCGACCAGGCGTGCGCGCGTGCTGCGACGCTGGATCGCCACGCTCGGCCTGCCCGCCCTGCCTGCCAATGGCGTCGCCCGGATCGAGGCCGAGGTTCTTGTCGCCGGCGATGACGCCGACGCCCTGTTCGCCTGGCATGGCGCGGCGGTGCGCAGCTGGCGCGACCTGCTGCACGCCGATGCCGTCCGGCCGCCGCTGCCTGGCCACTGGCGCAGCCCCTGGAACGGCCAGGCGCCGCTGGCACTCCCGCACGGCGGACACCTTCGGCTCGAAGGCGCCACCGCCTTCGACGACACGCTGATCGCGCATGCACGACACGGGGGCGAGCGTTTCGTCCAGCCCGGGCGCAGCCACTCGCACGCGCTCAAGCACGTGCTGCAGGACCTTGGCGTGCCGCCGTGGGTGCGTGACCGCCTGCCGCTGCTGGGCGATGGCAATGGCCAGGTGCTCGCCATCGCCGACCTGGCGTACTCCGGCCCGTTCGACGCGTGGCTGCGCGCGCGTGGCGCGCGGCTGGCTTGGGACGACGCCTGACAACCGAGTCTGACAGCGGGCCTGACAGCCGGGCCTGGCTGTCGACCTGCGCAGCGTCGCGTTTTGGCTGATCGCGGCAATTGACCCCCGGGGGACAGCGCCGCAAACTTCGCCCATGTCGCGCAAAACCGCCAATGAAGCCGCCGTGTCCGCCTCGCCCGTCAGCGATTTCGAACAATCGCTGGATGCGCTCGAGCAACTGGTCGAGAAGATGGAGCACGGCGAAATGAGCCTGGAGGATTCGCTGGCCGCGTACGAACGCGGCGTCGGCCTCTATCGTCGCTGCCAGACCGCGCTCGAGCAGGCCGAGCTGCGCGTGCGCCTGCTCAGCGACCCGCAGAATCCGGCGGCCGCCGAGCCGTTCGCTGCGCTGTCGCCGCAGACGCCCAACGATGTCTGACGTCAATGACGTCTGACCTGGCCGGCTGGCGCGAACGCGCCGACGCCGCGCTTGCACGAGCCCTGCCCGATCCCTCGTTGCCGCCGCAGCGTTTGCATGCGGCCATGCGCCACGCCGTGCTGCTCGGTGGAAAGCGCATGCGGCCACTGCTGGTGTACGCCAGCGGCGCCGCGCTGGGCGCCGATGCGGAGGCGCTTGATGCGCCAGCAGTGGCGGTCGAGCTGATCCACGCCTACTCACTCGTGCACGATGACCTGCCTGCGATGGACGACGACGCGTTGCGCCGCGGCCAGCCAACCGTCCACGTTGCCTTCGACGAAGCCACCGCGATCCTCGCTGGCGATGCACTGCAATCGCTGGCGTTCGAAGTGCTGGCCTCGGCACCGGGACCCGGGAGCGTCACCGTCGCCCTGATGCGCACGCTGGCAACCGCCTCGGGCGCCGCCGGCATGTGCGGTGGCCAGGCGCTCGACCTCGCCGCGACCGGCAACGGCGCGACCGTCCCGGTCAGCGATCTCGAACGCCTGCACTCACTCAAGACCGGCGCGCTTATCCGCGCCGCAGTGCGGATGGGCGCGTTGTGCGGTGGTGCAGGCGATGCCGAGCTCGACGCTCTCGACCGCTATGCCGATGCGCTCGGCCTGGCTTTCCAGGTGCGCGACGACATCCTCGACATCGAAGGCGACAGCGCCACCCTCGGCAAGACCGCAGGCAAGGATGTGGCCCAGGACAAGGCGACGTTCCCGGCGCTCATCGGCCTGGCGGCGTCCCGTGCGCGGTTGCAGGAACTCGGGACGGCAATGACCACGGCCCTTGCGCCGTTCGGTGCCCGTGCCGACGCATTGGCGGCGCTGGGCAGGCTCGCGATCGAGCGCGACCGCTAGGCAACCCGGGCAAGGCCTGAGCCTCGCCCGGGCCGTGGATTACTTCACCAGTCGCAGCGTGAACGGATAACGGTAGCTGACGCCGTCGTTCGACTTCACCGCCGCGATGATCGTGAACACGATCCACGCCACGCCGACCACGACCCAGGCCGGGATGGCGATCAGCAGACCGATGCCCAGGGTGATGAATACCAGCACCCACAAAGCGAAGAACACGATCGCCACGGTGATGTTGTAGTTCAGCGCTTCCTTGGCCTGGTCCTCGACGAAGGGCATGGTGTCCTTCTTCAGCAGCCAGATGATCAGCGGGCCCAGGAACGTGCCCCAGCCGCCGATGCCGGAGGTCAGCACCGCACCGGCAATGGCCGACAGGTGCGCGAACATCGCCCACTGGCGCTGCTCTGCCGAAATGCCGCTGAGGTTGCTTTCCGGCGGCGGTGGCGGCGCGGAGTACGGGCTCGGATCGTTCGGATTTTCGCTCATGACGGTCTGCTCCCTCGACTGTTCAGGTCACTTTCCACTCGCGACACGGGCAGGTCAAGCGTGCGCCGCAAACTGGCTCGCCCGGGTCACTCAACCGTTTCGCCGGCGACCGTCATACGTCCGACCAGGATGGAGCCCGTGCGCAGGTGCGAGCGCGGGTCGACGTCGCTGCCGACCGCCTCGATCGAGGAGAACATCGACTTCAGGTTGCCGGCCACGGTAATGCCGTCGACCGGGTACTGGATCTGCCCGTTCTCGACCCAGAACCCGCCCGCACCGCGCGAGTAGTCGCCGGTGACGGTGTTGACGCCCTGCCCCATCAGTTCGGTGACAAACAGGCCGCGGCCCATGCCGGCCAGCATCGCTTCGAAGTCGCCGGCGTTGGCCTCGACCTGCAGGTTGTGCACGCCGCCGGCATTGGCCGTGGTCTGCAGCCCGAGCTTGCGCGCCGAGTAGCTGCCCAGGATGTAACGCTGAAGCACGCCGCCCTTCACCAGCGGCGATTCGCGCGTGGCCACGCCTTCGCCGTCGAACGAGCTGGAGCGGAAACCGCGCTGCAGGAACGGCAGCTCGTCGATCGCGAACCAGTCGGGGAAGAGCTTGGTGCCGACCGAATCGACCAGGAAGCTGGCGCGACGGTACAGGGCGCCACCGGAGACGGCACCGAGCAGGTGGCCGATCAGCGAGCGCGACATCTCGGCCGCGAACAGCACCGGGTATTCACCGGTGGCGATCTGCCGCGGCTGCAGGCGCGAGGCGGCACGCTGGGCGGCCTTGCGGCCGATGGTCGCGGCCGATTCGAGGTCGTCCGCGGACAGGCCAATGCTGTACCAGCCGTCGCGCTGCATGCCGTCGCCATGGCCGGCGATAAGCGCGCAGCCGAGGCTGTGCTGGGTGCTGCGCTCGCGTCCGATGAATCCGTGCGAATTGGCGTAGACGCTGATGCTCTCGCCGGTGCCGACGGAGGCGCCGTCGGAGTTCTCGATGCGCGCATCGGACTCGCGCCCGGCCTGCTCGCAGGCCAGCGCCAGGTCGATCGCGCGGTCGGCGTCGATCACCCAGGGGTGCCAGGAATCGAATTCGCGCAGGTCGCGGGCCATCAGGTCGGCATCGGCCAGGCCCGCGGCCGCATCGTCCTCGGTGTAACGGGCGATCGCGCAGGCCTGTTCGACCGTGGCACCCAGGCTCTCCTCACGCAGGTCGGCGGTGCTGGCGCTGCCCTTGCGCTGGCCGAAGTAGACGGTGACGGCGATGCCGCGGTCACGGGTCGACTCGACCGTCTCGACCTCGCCCATGCGGACGTTCACGTTCAGCCCGGACTCCTCCGAGCACGAGACCTCGGCCTGGGTCGCCCCGCTGGCACGACAGCGCTCCAGCAGGCGCTGGGACACCTGCGTCAGCGACTCCAGACGGGCGTGGCTGTCGCCGAGGGAGGCGGCGTATTGGGGGGTCAGTTCGTTCAATGGCTTATCCTTGTTGCCTGCCGTTCCCCGGGCCTGGCCCGGGAAGCTGTTTTTAGCGGTTTACCAAAATCCGGGAAGAAGTGTCATGCGTGGTAGAGACGAAGAATCCGGCGAGTTCCTCAGCCCCAGTCGCAGCCAGAACCGGCGCGAGGCGCTGGAGGTGCTGGCCCTGGGCGAGAAGCTGGTGGCGCTGACCGAGGCGCAGCTGGCCAAACTGCCCGTGCCCGACTCGCTGCTGCCGCACATCCGCGAATGCAAGCGCATCACCGCCAACATCGCCCACAAGCGCCAGCTGGCCTTCCTGGCCAAGCAGATGCGGCGCGAGGACGACGAGGTGCTGGACGCCCTGCGCGATGCACTCGACGAAAACGGCGCGGCCGCGCGGCGCGAAGTCGCGGCCATGCACCGCGTCGAAACCTGGCGCGAACGCCTGATTGCCGACGGCGACCCGGCGTTGGCGCAGTTGCTCGACGAATACCCGTCGGCCGACCGCCAGCGGCTTCGCCAGCTGGTGCGCAATTCGGTAGAAGAGCGCAACCGCAACAAGCCGCCGCAGGCGTTCCGCGAGCTGTATCGGGAGCTGCGCGGGCTGATCGTGGGTGCTGGCGAGCCGGGCGACGACGAGTCCGACGAGCTCGAGTGATTGATCGCGCCGGCTGGGATCACGCCTGCGTGCCGCCCACCGTCAGCTGATCGATCAGCAGCGACGGCTGGCCCACGCCCACCGGCACGCTCTGCCCGTCCTTTCCGCATACGCCCACGCCTTCGTCGAGGGCGAGGTCGTGGCCGATCATCTTCACACGTTGCATCGTTTCCGGGCCGTTGCCGATCAGCGTCGCGCCCTTCACCGGCGCGGTGATCTTTCCATCCTCGATCAGGTACGCCTCGGTGGCCGAGAACACGTACTTGCCGCTGGTGATGTCGACCTGGCCGCCGCCGAAGTTGACGGCGTACAGACCCTTCTTCACCGAGCGGATCATTTCTTCCGGATCGTGCGTGCCGGCCAGCATGTAGGTGTTGGTCATGCGCGGCATGGGCAGGTGCGCGAACGATTCGCGGCGGCCATTGCCGGTTGGCGCCATGCCCATCAGGCGCGCGTTGAGCGTGTCCTGCATGTAGCCGACCAGGACGCCGTCCTCAATCAGCGTGGTGCAGTTGGTCGGCGTGCCTTCGTCGTCGACGTTGAGCGAACCGCGCCGCCCGGGCAACGTGCCGTCGTCGACGATGGTCACGCCTTGCGAGGCCACGCGCTGGCCCATTCGCCCGGCATAGACCGACGTGCCCTTGCGGTTGAAATCGCCTTCGAGGCCGTGACCGACGGCTTCGTGCAACAGCACGCCAGGCCAGCCACTGCCGAGCACCACCGGCATGATGCCGGCCGGTGCATCGATGGCGTCCAGGTTCACCAGCGCCTGGCGCAGTGCCTCGCGTGCCAGCTGCTCGGGCTTGTCGCCATCGAGCAGTTCGGCGTAACTGTAGCGGCCACCGCCGCCGGCGTAGCCGCTTTCGCGACGGCCGTTCTGTTCGACGATCACCTGCACGTTGAGGCGCACCAGCGGGCGCACGTCGGCGGCGAGCACACCGTCGCTGCGTGCCACCAGGATGGTGTCGACGCCGCCCGACAGGCTCACCATCACCTGTTGCACGCGCGGATCTGCGGCGCGCAGCATGCGGTCGACGCGACGCAGCGCTTCCACCTTGGCTTCGTTGCCGTACCCGTCGATCGGATCCTCGGGCACGTAGAGTTCACGACCGCCACCACGCACCAGCGAATGCGGCGCCTGGGTCGAACCATCGCGGGCAATGGCACGTGCCGACTTCGACGCAGCGAGCAGCGCCTGCGTGTTGATCTCGTCGGAATAGGCGAAGCCGGTCTTCTCGCCACTGATGGCGCGTACACCCACGCCCTGCTCGATCGAGTGGGCGCCGTCCTTGACGATGCCGTCCTCGACCGTCCAGCTCTCGCGCCGGGCGTGCTGGAAGTACAGGTCGCCGAAGTCGACACCGGGCCCCAGCAGCGTGCCGAAGGTCCGTTCGAGGCCGCCCGCATCGAGGCCGGCGGGCAGTAGCAGTCGGGATTCGGCGATCTGGATGGGCAGGGTCATCGGGTCGGGGGGCTCGCGGGCTTGTGACGGGGGTGAGAAACGAACTTATACGCTGGAGTAGATGCGGGCGAAGTGACCCGCTTCCAAGGCAACCGGAGGCGCTGGGAGGGCCCAGCCGCGACGCTTCCTGCGCGGCGGGCCGGGCCGACGGCCCCTCAACGGTCCGGCGGCACCGTGGTCTGGGCCCGGCCCTGCTCGCTGCCAACCACTTCGACCTTGGGCTCCTTCCATGGGCCGGTGACGCGATAGGTACGCGAGGCCATCTGCCCCAGTGGCTTCTGCAGGACGGCATTGGCGGCAGCGCCAATCGCCGCGCCGACCGGGCCGGCGGCGATGGCGCCGGCCACGGTCAGCAGGTTGCCGGCCTTGGGCCGCACTTCGATGGTCTGGTCGAAACTCTGCGCGCGCAGGTTGGCGCTGCCGCGGATGCTGATCGCGGCGGCAGGGCCGTCGATGGACAGGTTCTCGCTGTGGGCCGTGCCACCGCTGAAGCGCACCTTGCCGCCGGCGCGGTTGAAGGCGAATCCCTTGGAGAAGAAGTCACGGAAATCCAGCATCAACCGTCGCGGCAACTGCGCCAGGCTGAGCAGGCCGAGCACGCGTCCGGCACCGGGTTCGACTTCGAGCAGGCGTCCATCGCGGACGTCAGCGTCCAGGCTGCCTTCCAGTGTCGCCAGGTTGAACTGGGCAGGGCTGCCGCTCCAGCCGGCCGCGAAATGCATCGTGCCAACACCGCCGGCAAGTTGCTGGCTCATGCCGAAGCCGGTCATCAATGCGCCCAGGTCCTTGCTGTCGACGCGCACGTCCATCTGCGTGCGGGCCGCGGCGCCGCGACCACTCCAGTCTCCGGAGATGTCGAGGTTCTGGCGATCGCTGCGCATGCGGATCTGATCGAAGCGCATGCCATTGCTGGTCGGTCGAGTGCGCAGGTTGGCCTCGCCCAGGCGGGCATCGGCAACACGAAGGTCGGCGATGTCGATGGTCAACGGCGGAATCTTCGCAGGATTGAAGCCGTCGTCTGCCGCCGCTGTCGCCGCGGGCGCGGCAGGTGCAGGCGCGGCGTTGCCGGCCGGCTTGGGTGCGGTCCAGTACATGCGTTCGAAACGTCCGGCGATGGCCGCGCCCTCGGCCGCGGGAATGAGCACTGCACCTTGCAGCGCCGCGCCCTCCACCTGCACCGCGGTTGCGCCCTGTGCCGCCGGCACCACCACCATGTGCGTGTCGGCGAAGGCGCCACCCAGCAGGTTCAGGCGCTGCGCGGTGACGTCGATGCGTTGCAGCGCAAGACCGCCGCCACTGCCGCCGTACATCAGCGCGACCCAGTCGATGGCGTCCAGCACCGGCGCGCGGCCGGTGGCGACCAGGCCGCGCATCGGCGGCGCTTCGTCCACGCGTGCGCCGCCCAGGGCGATGCGCACACCGGTCTGCGACTTGCCCGCGGCGTCATCGCGACTGCGCGCGCGCACCGACATCAGGTTGCCGAGACTGACGCGGATGTCATCGCTGCCCATCGGCAACGGCGCATCGATCGACGCGGCGAGCGCGTCGCCAGCCGGCTTGCGCAGCGGCGCCGGCAGGTTCAGCGCAGTGCCGACGAGATCGGATCGAAGTTGCAACTGCGTCGGCCCGGTACGTCCGGACACTGCTTTCGGGATCGCGATCCCGACGGTCCAGCGCGACCGGCCCTCGACGTGCGGTTTGAGCCAGGCCATTTCCGGCGCACGGTCGAGCAGGTCGGCGATGGTCATGTCCGCATCGAGGCCAGCCTCGAACACATGCGATTTGTCGCCCACGAACTGGTCGCCTGCCAGCAGCGACAGGCGCCCGGGCATGCCGTCATGGCGCACGCGCAGCTCCTTCGCGCCGAATCCGCCGCGTGCGTACTCGGCGCGCCCGTTGACCTGGTCGAACGCCAGTTTCCAGCGCGCGTCGGCGAGCTTGGCGTCCTTGAGCTCGACGGTTCCGCCGATGGCCGTCACCGAGCCGGGCACCAGTGGCATCTTCATGTCGAAACCGACCCGGGCCACGCCGCTGGCGACCACGTTTTTCAACGTTTCGGCGTGGTCCTTCTGCAGCGGGCTGTCGCGCAACAGATCCAGCAGCTGCGCGGCATCGGCGCCGCCCTGTGCCTTGATCGTCAGCGCGCCGCCGCCGTAATGGTCGATACCGGCGTGGACCTGGTCGATGGCGACGCCGGCCAGCCGGCCCTTGCCCTCAACCGTGAAACCATCGGCGATGAACGCGACATCGGCATCCATTCCATCCGCCGCCGGCCAGCCAGGCTGGAACTTGACCACCGCATCGCGGAGCTGCGCCCTCGCCTCGAAGCGGCCATTGCGGTCGCGGAACGGCCAGTTGTCGAGGTCGCCCGATACCACTGCATGTCCGTTCTGCAGGGTTCCGCCCTGCAGCGCAGAGTCCAGCCACGCGATCACGCGCGGCGGCATCTTGTGGTGGATCCAGAAACCCTTGGCGACGGGCAGCTGGGTTTCGTCGATGTCCGCGGCAATGTCGATCCACGGCCTGGACCCGTCGCCCTGCCACCACATGCCGCCACGCGCCGTCACACCATAGCCCTGGCCCTTGATCGCCAGCGCCGGCGTGCCGACGCGCCAGCCCGCGCCTTCGCGCCAGCCGCTGACCAGTCCCTTCAGGGCGACGGTATGAACGACGCCAAATCCTCGCGGCCAGTCGAAACTCATGGGCGACTTCGGGTCGAGCACGAGGCTGAATCCGTCGGCGTCGCCGTCGAATTCGCCGGCCAATCCGCTCAGGCCCGGCGCATTGCCGATGGCCTTGAAACCGAACGATGCGATCCGCGCATGGGAGCGCATCGGACCACCGCGCACGCCCGCAACTTCGATGCGTTGCAGCGACACCTGCGGGTTCGTGCTGTGCAGCCACTGGCGCAGGCCCGGCTCAAGGCGATCGCTCAGCGCCGCGGTGGCCAGCAACGGGCCGGCGTCGATGCGGTCGGCCATCAACGCATAACGCGCGCCGCCGGCAACGGCCAGGCCATCAAGTTTCTGCGCATGGCCGGCGCTGTCGATGCGCAGCCTTGTGGCATCCGCGCGCCAGCCGCCATCCACCAGGCGCCAGCGCGCGCGTGCCTCGATGCGCGGGAACAGCACGCGCGGCACCGTGCCGCCGGCCAGCGCCGCACCGCGCAGGCCTACGCGGTCGAGTGCCGCGTCGACGATCACATCGGTGATGCGGTGACTGCGCAATTGCGCCCAGGCTTCGGCGCGCCCTTGTCCGGATTCGCTGCCGACGCCGGCCAGCTGCAACAACGACCCCCACGCGGCCAGGTCGGCGCGACGCGTGCCCAGGTAGGCCTTGCCGTCGCCCTGTTTGCGGTCGAAGTCGAACACCGCATCCAGCGGCGACGCAGCGGCGCCCGGCACGCCAACGCTCGGCCAGGCGCGCACACCCGCCTGCACGCGCGGGCCATCGACGCGCAGGCGCATGTCGATTCGTGGAATGCGCGCATCGATGCCCAGTTGCGGCGCGATCACCGACAGCTTGCCGCCGATCACCTGCAGCTCGCCGAGGCCTTCCAGCGCCGACAGCGGATCGCGCGCGGGCTGTTCCTGTCCAGGCAGGCCACGCACCTTCCAGCGTGCGTCGTCGCTGCGCTCCAGGGTCAGGTCGAGGCCGCGCAGGCGAAGCTCGGAGAACGCATGGCCAGGCAGCAGGCCGGCGTAGACGGACACCAGCATCTCGGTGTCACCGACGGTGAACGCCTCGTTGCCGGCGCCGACACGCAGGTTGTCCAGCCGCAGCAGCGGCCCGCGCCGGGTCCAGGCGGTTTCGACCTTGTCGAACGACACCGGCCGGCCGGCGCGTTCACTGAGCCATGCGGCGACCCGCTTCGGGTTGCTCTCGGCCATCGGCAGCAGCTGGCTGGCAATGGCCAGCACCAGCGCGATCAATACCAGTACCAGCGCGGTGGTGTAGACCAGGCCGCGACGGGCGATGCGCAGACGGCGGCGCATGGGGGTGGGCATCGTGCGTCAACCTGCCCGGATTGCGGAACACGGAAGCGGCATGCGGAAGCCGGGAACCTCGTCGTTCCCACCCTTCCTACAGAAGCACGACATCGAACTGCTCCTGCGCATACTGGTCGTCGGCCTGGAAGCGGATCGACTTGGCGAGGAACTCCTCAAGCTCGGCCACTGCCGCCGACTCCTCGTCGGTGATGCGCGCGACCACCTTCGGCGATGCGATCACCAGCAGTCGCTGCGCGTCGAACTGGCGCACCTGGCGGACGATGTCGCGGAATATTTCGTACGTCACCGTCTCCGGTGTCTTCAACGTGCCGCGGCCACCGCACTCATGGCAGGCCTCCGACAGCTGGCGCTCCAGGCTCTCGGTGGTGCGCTTGCGGGTCATCTCGACCAGGCCCAGCGGCGAGAAGTCGTACACCGTGGTCTTGGCATGGTCGCGGGCCAGCGCCTTCTCGAGTTGGCGCAGCACCTGGCGTTTGTGCTCGGCATCGGTCATGTCGATGAAGTCGATGATGATGATGCCGCCGAGGTTGCGCAGGCGCAGCTGGCGCGCCACCGACTGCGCCGCTTCGAGGTTGGTGCGGTAGACCGTTTCCTCGAGGTTGCGCTGGCCCAGGAACGAACCGGTGTTGATGTCGACCGTGGTCATCGCCTCGGTCTGGTCGATGACCAGGTAGCCGCCCGACTTGAGCGGCACTTCCTTGTCCAGCGCGCGCTGGATCTCGTCCTCGACGCCGTACAGATCGAAGATCGGGCGGGCACCGGTGTAGTGCTCGATTTTCTCGTCCAGGCCCGGCATGTACTGGGCGGCAAACACACGCAGGCGCTCCCAGGTCTCGCGCGAGTCGACGCGGACCTTCTCGACGTCCTTGCGCATCAGGTCGCGGACCGCGCGCAACGGCAGGTTGAGGTCCTCGTAGACACGCTCTCCGACGCGGGCACTGCGCGAGCGCTCCTCGATCAGGCCCCAGACGCGTCCCAGGTAGGCCACGTCCTCGGCCAGCTGCTCTTCCGGCTGGCCTTCGGCGTTGGTGCGCACGATGTAACCCTGGTTATCGCCCGACGGCGCCAGCGAGGTGATGTGGGCCTTCAGCCGGGCACGCTCGGCCTCGTCCTCGATGCGCGCGGACACGCCGACCACGCGCGTACGCGGCAGCAGCACCAGGTAGCGCGAGGGAATGCTGAGCTGGGTGGTGAGTCGGGCGCCCTTGCTGCCGATCGGGTCCTTGACCACCTGCACGATGATCTCCTGGCCCTCGCGCAGCAGCTCGGCGATCGGTCGCGTCGGCGTTGGCGGCAGCGGTGCTTCTTCGCCCTCGCTGGCGCCTTCGGCCACCGGGACCGGCTTGATGATGTCGGCCGCGTGCAGGAACGCCGCGCGTTCCAGCCCGATCTCGACGAACGCCGCCTGCATCCCCGGCATGACCCGCTGGACCTTGCCCTTGTAGATGTTGCCGACGACGCCACGGCGCCAGCCGCGTTCGATGTGCAGTTCCTGGAGCATGCCGTTTTCGACGACGGCAACGCGGGTTTCGCGGGGCGTAACGTTGACCAGTATTTCTTCGGTCACTTCAACACTCCGAACTGGCGCAGCAAGGTGGCGGTCTCGTACAGCGGCAACCCCATCAC
>DATDBI010000034.1:0-4230 GCA_036524915.1 Lysobacter sp.
AGTTAAGCCGAGCCGCGAAGCGGCTTCGGCTTGAATGAATTGTTAGGGCACACCAGATAGGCCCGCCCACCGCTGCCAAGGTAGAACAGCCACCAGCGAAAGGACGACCGGCCCTGCCCACGGCGCGACCCGGGCGGCGAGAGCAGAACAGCTAGCGCCACAGAATAGAAAGAGGCACGCGATTAGGCGGAGTCTGAGCGGCACGGGCTGAGCAAGTGCCTCACGCAATGACTGCAGCTCGGCGCGGCGCAAGTATGCGTATGCTGCCGCCGCTAGCAAAGCGATTGGAAAGTAAAGGGCCCCTTCGCCTTTGGATAAACCAGTAGCGCCAGCGATCCCGAGCACTGACGGTAAGAGAAGCCCCGCCAACATGAGGGTGCCTACCCAACTTCCCTCGCTCCTCTGGTCCGAATTGACCCTCGCGATCACTGAGTGGGCAAAGTCGAGCGTGCGAGTCACGACCATCTGAATGTGCGCCCTAACGCCTGAATTAAGCCGAGCCACGAAGTGGCTTCGGCTTGAATGAATTGTTAGGCGCTTTGCCGGGATACGACCAGACGCCTAACGCCCAATACGAAGACCCTAACGATCTCAGTCCCGAGCACTACGACCAGAGCATAAGCCCAGCCAAGGACAACCGAAACGGCAAGCGGTCCCGTGTCGTGTTCCGCGACCCACGCGGCCTCTTGGGGCGTGTCGGCCCTGGCCGCGAGGATGCTCCAATGCAGTGCGACGGAACCGGCGAAGATTGGCCAGCCGACGAGAACGCTCAGGGGGATGCGGACAAACCAGCGTACCTTGCCCAGTTGCCATGCAATGAGGGCAATAGTGGCGACAGACAGCAGGTCCACGGCAATAGCTAACGGCGGATTGTCCATAGCGCCTAACGCCTGAATTAAGCCGAGCCGCGGAGCGGCTTCGGCTTGAATGAATTGTTAGGCCGCAAGCTAGTGGCCATTGCGTGCCGCCGACACCTTGAGAACTGACAGGTCAGCCAGAGTACCCGCTGCTGGAGCGTTTTTCTCCAGCCGCACCGTGACT
This sequence comes from Lysobacter sp., assembly GCA_036524915.1. GTDB lineage: Bacteria > Pseudomonadota > Gammaproteobacteria > Xanthomonadales > Xanthomonadaceae > Lysobacter_J. The sequence continues at coordinate 1,042 of DATDBI010000034.1, forward strand.
TGTACGCCCTTGTCCCTCAGTAGCCGTAATGATGAAGTTATCTCGGCCGGCCACTCGTAATTGTCTATGCGACGAACAAAGTCGTGACGGTCTACAGCATCTAAGCACTGAGCGGCCCTCCTGGCGTTGTAGTTGCCGAACTCCCACGAAGTATTGGGCAGGAGGTAAGCGCAAAGAACCTTTCCTGGGCCGTACTCAGAGTGCTGGCAGTCGTGCGTCATGAGAGTGTCTGGGCTGTCTCCTCCCCAGCCGCCCCGGAGCAGCACGGAATGGCTCTGGCCAGGTTCGGTCGCTGCGGCGAACGAGGCGATCTCTGCGCACATGTGATCTTGGTCTTTTACGCCGCTATTGGAGCAGGAGACGACCATCGGCAGAAAGAGTAAGGCCAAGCAACGAGCTCGCGGGAAAGTTTCCATGCCGCCTAACTAATTATTCGACGACAGACTGGGGCGTAAGCCTGGCGTCTATCGATCTTGTTGAATGAGCCGTCTTCAGGGCTTCCCTACACGAAACAACGGCTTGTTTCGGATAGAGGTGCCTAACGCCGGCGCCTAACCTGTCGCTCGGTCAAAGTATTCAGGATTCCCCGATGCGACGCTATCACCGGCCCACGGACGGGACAAGCAGGGTCGCGATCGGTCCGCCGGCTGGTCCGCCGCGCTTGCTGGATCGGGTCCGCGAGCGGATGCGGCGCCTCGGTATGGCCACGCGAACCGAGGAGGCCTACGTCGGGTGGATACGCCGCTACGTCCTGGCCCATGGCAAGCGTCATCCAGACCAGATGGGGGCCCGGGAAGTCGAGCAGTTCCTTACCCTCCTGGCAGTACGCGACAACGTGTCGCCCTCGACCCAGAACCAGGCGTTGGCCGCCCTGCTCTTCCTCTACCGCGAAGTCCTCGGCCAGGCCCTTCCATGGATGGACGAGGTCCGCCGCGCCAAGAAGCCGCAACGGCTTCCGGTGGTTCTGTCGCGCTCCGAAGTGGCGGCGCTGCTCGGCGAGTTGTCAGGTGTCCACGGACTGATGGCCTCCCTGCTCTATGGCAGCGGCCTCAGGCTGATGGAGTGCATACGGCTGCGAGTGAAGGACGTCGACATTGCGCGGTCCGAACTGGTGGTGCGCCAGGGCAAGGGCGGCAAGGATCGACGCACGATGCTGCCGCAAGCGTTGGGCGCGCGCCTGCAAGTCCAGATCGACGAAGCGCGGGCGCTGCACCGGCGCGACCTTGCGGCAGGGTTCGGCGAGGTCTGGATGCCCGATGCGTTGGCGCGCAAGTTCCCGAATGCCGCACGCGAATTCGGATGGCAGTACGTCTTCCCTGCGACGGCACGAAGCGTCGACCCCGCTTCCGGTGTGGTGAGGCGGCATCACCGCGACGAGAAAGGCCTGCAGCGCGCAGTCAAGGCGGCCTCGCTTCGGGCCGGCACGTCAAAGCCGGCCACCTGCCACGCACTGCGTCACTCGTTTGCGACGCATCTGCTCGAAGCAGGGTACGACCTGCGCACCATTCAGGAGCTGCTCGGCCACGCCGACGTGCGCACGACCCAGATCTACACCCACGTGCTCAACCGCGGCGGCCACGGAGTGGTTAGCCCGTTGGATCGCTGAACTCATGGCTGGCCGGCCCGCTCAGCGCGCGCCACCTTCATGCGACCGCTGCGAGGCCGCGTCTACAGTGGCGCCAGGCGCTGGCCGTCCTGCCGGCGCTCTCCCCGCATTGGAGCGTTCCCATGTGGCACGACAACGACTTCACCCGACGCCTCGGCCTGCGCTATCCCATCGTGCAAGGACCGTTCGGTGGCGGGCTGTCCTCGATCGACCTGATGGTCGCGGTCTCCGAAGCCGGCGGACTGGGTTCGTTCGGCGCGCACCATCTCGCCCCGGAAAAGCTTGGCGAACTGGCGCAGCAGATCCGCGCCCGGACGCAGCGACCCTTCGCGTTGAACCTGTGGGTGTCGAACCAGGATCCCGGTGGCGACCGGCTCACGAGCGAACAGTTCGCTGAAGCCATCGAACGTTTCCGCCCCTACTACGACGCGCTTGGCATGACGCCACCGGCGATGCCGGAGCGCTACGGACAGCGCTTCGATGACCAGGTCCAGGCCATGCTCGACGCGCGGCCACCGGTGATGAGCTTCGTCTTCGGGATTCCCTCGGCCGACATCCTCGCCGAATGCCGCCAACGTGGCATTGCCACGATGGGCACCATCACCACGCTCGACGAAGCCATCGCCATGGACCAGGCCGGCGTGGATGTCATTGTCGCCACCGGCTTCGAGGCCGGCGGGCACCGGGTGTCGTTCCTGCGCTCGGCCGAGGATTCGTTGACCGGGACCTTCGCACTGGTTCCACAAGTGGTCGACCACGTTGCGACGCCGGTGATCGCCGCCGGTGGCATCGCCGATGGCCGGGGTGTCGCCGCAGCGATGACGCTCGGCGCCCAGGGCGTGCAGATTGGCACGGCGTTTCTGGCCTGCGACGAGTCAGGCACCAATGAGTTGCATCGCAGCATGCTCTTCACCGATGACGCCCGCTACACGGCACTGACGCGCGCCTTCAGCGGTCGGCTCGCGCGCGGCATCCGCAACCGGTTTGTCGATGAGTGGGAGGGTGTGGCAGCGCTGCCCTACCCGATCCAGAACTGGTTCACCGGGACGTTCAAGGCGACGGCCGCGGCACAGGGGCGCGACGAGATGATCTCGCTGTGGGCCGGACAAGGCGCGCCGCTGTTGAAGCATCGGCGTGCGGGCGACCTGTTTGATGCGCTGGTGGCAGAGGCGGGAGCGTTGTTGCGCTGACCTCAGAACGCATTGCCCCGGGTACGGCCTGCACCCGGGCAAGGTCCCTCCCCCGTTGCGGGAGAGGGACATGCGGGCATCACTCGCCGATGTGCTGCTTCAGCCAGGCGTTGACCGTGTCGTGCCACTGCACGCTGTTCTGCGGCTTGAGCACCCAGTGGTTCTCGTCCGGGAAGTACAGGAACTTCGACTCGATGCCCTTGAGTTGCAGCGTGGTGAACGCGCCGATGCCCTGCTCTACCGGGATGCGGAAGTCGAGCTGGCCGTGCACGACCAGCATCGGCACGCGCCAATCCTTGACGTGGTTGACCGGGTTGAACTTCTCGTAGTTGGCGGCCTTGTCGATCGCGGTGCCGCCCTGCTCCCACTCGGTGAACCACAGCTCTTCGGTGG
>DATDBI010000035.1:0-1062 GCA_036524915.1 Lysobacter sp.
GCGAATACGTCCGTTGTTCAGGCAAGAGCGTGTTGCGACGAACGCCGGGCTGTTCCTGGAAGGTCTGCTCGGCGATGAGCAGCGCAAGACCGGTTGGATGCGCGCAGAGGCGGCTGGCGATCCCGGCCCATGGCGGCAGCAGGCGATCCTGGGTCGCAGTGATTGGGACGCCGATGCGCTGCGCGATATCGTGCGCGATTATGTCATCGAGCATTTGGCGGATGACGATGCGGTGCTGGTGATCGACGAGACCGGCTTTCTCAAGCAGGGCAAGGCGTCGTGCGGTGTGGCGCGGCAATACACTGGTTCGGCAGGCAAGATCACCAACTGCCAGATCGGCGTGTTCGCTGCCTACGTTTCGCGCCACGGTCATGCGTTCATCGATCGTGCGTTGTATCTTCCGAAGGAATGGACCGACGATCCAGATCGCCTGGAAGCCGCATACGTGCCTGCCGATATCGGCTTTGCGACCAAACCCAGGCTCGCGACGGGAATGATCGCACGCGCGATAGCCGCGTCGGTGCCATTCAGGTGGGTTGCCGGTGATGCCGTCTACGGTGTCGGCGACATCGAACAACGACTACGCCGGGCAGGCAAAGGCTACGTGCTCGGGGTCAGCAGCGCTCATGTCTTCCGATCCTGGGGTAAGCCGCGGCCTGTCAGCGGCTCGGCCGCAGACATCGCCCGGACGCTCCGCTCATCCGACTGGAAACGTCTGTCGGCCGGGGCCGGAACCAAAGGACCGCGGCTGCATGACTGGTGTTATCTCGAATTGGCCGATCTCGAGGTCGAAGAATCCAGCAATGCAAATCAAGGTCTGTGGACCCGCGGTCTGCTGATCCGTCGTCACATCGCCGATGGCGATCTCGCCTTCTTCAGCACTTGGTGTCCAGCGGGAACATCCATCGAAACGCTGGTGGCGGTCGAAGGCCATCGGTGGGCGATCGAGGACAGCTTTGAGACCGCGAAGAACGAGTTCGGGCTCGATCACAACGAGAGCAGGTCATGGCATGGTTGGCATCGTCACGTGTCACTGGCGATGCTCGCCTTCGCCATGATGGC